>NZ_CEFZDU010000020.1:0-32065 GCF_979578155.1 Candidatus Nitrospira neuquenensis
CGCACAAAATGAGCGGCGGCCGGCCGAGCACGCGCAGGATGGCGGAGGGGGTGGGCGGAGGCGCGACCACGTCGCGCCGGTCAAATGAGCCTCGTTCGAATCCCACCCAAAGCCGCGACGCGATGGCCCGGCCGCACAAAATGAGCGGCGGCCGGCCGAGCACGCGCAGGATGGCGGAGGGGGTGGGATTCGAACCCACGGTCGAGTTGCCCCGACTCCGGTTTTCAAGACCGGCGCTTTCGGCCGCTCAGCCACCCCTCCGATGCTTCGAGCCCACCGTTTGCCGCGCGGGAACCCGGCGGCAAACGCGGGCTGCATGATAGAGGGTTTCCCCCGAGAATTCCAGGCGGCGGTGTCGGTCGCAGCCCCCTGACGGAGGTTGCGGCGTCGGGGCACCGGCCGAGTGCGGGGTCGGTGAAGCGACGACAAATCGCCCGATTGAGATTCTACAGCATTGGACGGAGATTGCGGTGGGAATCGCGCCGCCGCGCTGCTAGTGTGGTGTCCCACAAAATTCCTTTTGTCATTCCGGCCAAGGCCGCTGAGCGGCCGCGAGCCGGAATCCAGGGACGTGGCAAGGTCCTGAATGCCGGCCCCGGATTGAACAGGTCCGGGGTAAACTTCCGCTGGCATGACGAGGCCACCAGCTTGTGGGACGCAACACTAGCCCGCATGATTCATGAACGCTTCTACTCCTGCCGTCGCCTGCCTGTGCGGGCACGCAGACAGGCGATTTCGTCACGAGTCGCCATGAATCATACGGGCTAGGCCCTGCGAAAGCGGGTGCGGGCGGCTTCCTTCAGGGACCGGCGTGCGATGAAGCCAAGACCCGAGATGATCGATCCGCGTCCGGACACGGGCGTCAAGCCGGTGCGGATGCTGGTCGCCGACGACCATCCGATCGTCAGGGAGGGAATGAAGTCGGCGCTCGCCGTCGCCGGGAGATCGCCGGCGGCGGGCGAGGCCGGGACCGCGCGGGACACGCTCGATGCGGTCGCCGACGGGTCCTACGACCTCCTTGTGCTCGCCATGAACCTGTCGGACCGTGGGTACCAGGTCCTTTGCCGGCTGGCCATGGGCCGGACGGTGGGGCAGATCGCAGATGCGTCGAACCTCGGCGTGACGACGGGCAGCACCTCCCGCGTGCGGATCCTCAAGAAGCTCGCGCGCACCACGAACGGATGCGGGGGGCGCCACACTACGGACAGGAGGGCGCCGGGCTGTTCTGGAACATCCGCTTGAGCGTCTGCCACCGCTCGACCTCTTCGGTGGACTCGTTGAGGAAGCCGCCCTGGGTCTTGAGCTCCAGCGCGACGTACTCCTTGTACAGGGCGCAGATCTCGGGAGGGCCGCTGCGGCGGCGCTCGGGGGGCGCCTCCTCCCGCGCGGCCGGCGGGGAGGCCGGAGCGGCGGGCTCGGGCGCCGGTTCGGGGACGGTGCTCACGGACCCGTGGTCGGAGGGTTCGAAGGGGCGACAGCCCTGCCGCGGCTCGGTGGTGTAGAGGTCGCCGGGGCAGACCCACAGAGCGGCGGCGAGGAACGCGACGTCAACCATGGTGCTCCTCCTCAGCTCTCCGGGGCGATCCGGTCCTGCCCGCCCAGGTAGGGTCGCAAGGCGGCGGGGATCGCGATCGAGCCGTCCGCCTGCTGGCCGTTCTCCAGGATCGCCACCAGCGTCCGCCCCACCGCCAGGCCGGAGCCGTTGAGCGTGTGGACGAACTCCGGCTTCGCGCCCTTGGCGGCGGGCCGGTAGCGGATGTTCGCCCGACGGGCTTGGAAGGCCTCGAAGTTGCTGCAGGAGGAAATCTCCCGGAAGGCCCGCTGCCCCGGGAGCCAGACTTCGAGGTCGTAGGTCTTGGCCGCCCCGAACCCCAGATCGCCCGTGCAGAGCGTGACGACGCGGTAGTGGAGCTCCAGCGCTTGGAGGACCGCTTCCGCCGCGCCGGTCAGCCGCTCCAGCTCGTCGTAGGAATCCTCCGGCCTGGTGAAGGCGACGAGCTCGACCTTGTTGAACTGGTGCAGGCGGATCAGCCCGCGCGTGTCCTTCCCGTAGGAGCCGGCCTCCCGGCGGAAGCAGGGGGTGTAGGCCGTGTAGCGCAGGGGCAGACCTTCGCCGGCCAGGACCTCCTCGCGGTGCAGGTTGGTGAGCGGCACCTCCGCGGTCGGGATGAGAAAGTAGTCGTCCTCGGCGAGCCGGAAGAGGTCCGCCTCGAACTTCGGGAGCTGGCCGGTGCCGGTCATCGCGGCCCGGTTGACGAGCACCGGGGGCAGCACCTCGCGGTAGCCGTGCCGGGTCGTGTGCAGGTCCAGCATGAAGTTGATCAGGGCCCGCTCCAGCCGCGCGCCCGCGCCGGTGAGAACCGCGAACCGCGCGCCGGCGATCTTGGCCGCACGCTCGAAGTCCAGGATACCCAGGGCCTCGCCGAGGTCCCAGTGCGGCCTAGGGGCGAACCCGAAGGCGGGCGGCGAGCCCCAGCGGCGGACCTCCACGTTGCCGGCGGGCTCGCGGCCCGCGGGCACGGAGGCATGGGGTAGGTTCGGGATGCGCAGGGCCAGCTCGCTCAGCCGCTCCTCGATCCCGCGCAGGAGTTCCTCCTGGTCCTTGATCCGGTCGCCGAGGGCCTTCATCTCCGCCGAGAGCGCGGCCACCGTCGCCTCGGGCTGCTTGTCGCGCTTCAGGCGGCCGACCTCCTCGGAGCCCGTCTTGAGCCGGTGGCGCTGCTCCTCGACCGCCGCCATGAGGCCGCGCCGCTCCTCGATCAGCTTGCGCAGGTCCTCCCACGGCACGTCGGCGCCGCGGGCGCCGAGACGCTCGCGGATGCTGTCCAGGTTCTCTCGGAGGGCGCGAAGGTCGTGCATGGCGAATGGGGCGCACTCTACCACCGGCGCGCCGACGGGTCAACGAACCGGCCGCGAGCCGGCTTGACTTGGGCGGGCGCGGCATGGACGATAGGGCCATGCGGCTCGTCGCGAACCCCCCCAATCCTTTCGAGTCCCGCGAGCGGGAGCGCCTGGAACCGCCGCCGCGCGTCGCGCTCCAGGTCTTCGAGGACTCGACGAAGGAAATCCTCAGCCGGAACGAGAGCCCCGACCTGCCCTTCCGCTGGAGCGTGAATCCCTACCGCGGCTGCTTCCACGCCTGCGCCTACTGCTACGCGCGGCCGACGCACGAGTACTGGGGGTTCGGCGCCGGCACGGACTTCGAGTCCAAGCTCGTCGTCAAGCCCGACGCGCCGGTCCTGCTGCGCGAAGCGTTCATGAAGCCCTCGTGGAAGGGCGAGCTCATCGTCTTCTCCGGCAACACCGACTGCTACCAGCCGCTGGAGGCCGGCTACGGGCTCACCCGCGCCTGCCTGGAGGTCTGCGCCGAGTTCCGGAACCCGGTCGGGGTGATCACCAAGGCGGCGCTGGTCGAGCGGGACCGGGACGTGCTGGCGCGGCTCCAGGCCGAGGCCTGGGCGCGGGTCTATTTCAGCATTCCCTTCGCGGATGAAGCGACGGCGCGCAAGGTCGAGCCCCAGGCGCCCTCCCCCGCGCGGCGGTTCGCGGCGATGAAGGCCTTGGCCGAGGCGGGCGTCCGGACGGGCATCTCGATCGCGCCGGTGATCCCGGGCCTGAACGAGGACGATATCCCGGAGCTGCTGGCCCGCGCCCGCGAGGCCGGGGCGCAGACCGCCACCTTCATCCTGCTCCGGCTGCCCGGGAGCGTCGAGGCGGTGTTCCTGGAGCGGATGGCCGCAGCCTTTCCAGACCGCATCGCGAAGATGACCAACCGGCTGCGGGAGGTTCGGGGCGGGACCCTGACGGAGCCGGCCTTCTTCGAGCGGCACCGCGGGCAGGGGACCTACTGGGACGTGATCGAGCGGCTGTTCGCGGTGGCGCGCCGCAAGGCCGGCTTCCCGGACGAGGACGACGAGCCGATCCCCGACACCTTCCGCCGCCCCGCCGCGGGCCAGTTGAGCCTGTTCGAGCCGGGCGACGGTTATCGAGGAGGACCATGAGGCACAACCCCGGGTTTCTCAAGCTGGTGGAGGACGCGAAGCGGCGGATCGCCGAATGCACGATCGCCGACGTCAAGGCGAGGCTCGACCGCGGCGAGGCCGTTCACCTGATCGACATCCGCGAAGACCACGAGTTCGCGAAGGATCGGGTGAAGGGCGCCCGGCACATCGGCCGCGGCGTCCTGGAGCGCGACGTCGAGACGCTCATCCCGGACAAGCGGGCGCCGATCGTGCTGTATTGCGGCGGCGGCTACCGCTCCGCCCTCTCGGCGGACAGCCTGCGGCGGATGGGCTACACGAACGTGCTCAGCATGGACGGCGGCATCCGCGCCTGGCGGGAGGCGGGCTACCCCATCGAGTCGGGCGGCTGACGCCGATGGCCCTCTCCCGCCGCGAGACGCTCGCCCGCCTGGGCTTCGGCGCGGCCTTCCTGTCGGCGCTCGCCCTCGCGCCCCGGTCCCTCCTCGGCAGCCTCCTCTTCGAGCCGGAGGGGGAGCCGGTCCCCGCCGTGCCGCCGCCGCCCAATCCCTTCGTCCGCGATGGCCGGGCCCTGGTCGCGATCGTTCACGGCACCGACCCGGCCGAGATGCTGCGAGAGGGCCTGGCGCTCCTCGGCGGCGTCGGCCTCCTCGGCCTGGCGGGCCGGCGCGTCCTCCTCAAGCCCAACGTCGTCAACAGCCGCAAGCCGCCCAGCACGACCGCGCCGGAGGTCGTCGCGGCGGTCGGGCGCCTGGCGAAGGCGGCGGGGGCGTCCGAGCTGGTCGTCGCCGACAGCTCGGGGATGATCCGCTTCCCGACCCGGGAGAACCTCGACGCCACGGGCATCCGCCGGGCCGCCGAGTCCCTCGGGGCGCGGGTGCTCGCGCTGGAGGAGGAGCCCTGGGTCCGCGTCGAGCCGGCCCGGGCGCGGTCGCTCCGCCGGTACTACGTGTCGAGGCCGGTCTACGAGGCGGACTGCTGGATCAACCTGCCGGTGGTCAAGACCCATCGCTTCGCCCATTATTCCTGTGCGCTCAAGAATCTGGTCGGGGTCGTCCATCCCCGCTACCGCCCGTCGCTGAGCTTTCTCTCCGGCGATTGGCACGAGCGGATCGCCGAGCTGAACCTCGCCGTCCACCCGCGGCTGACCGTCGCGGATGCGACGACGGTGATGGTGGAAGGAGGACCCACGAGCGGCACGCCGGCCCGCGCCGACCTCCTGCTGCTGAGCGGGGATCGGGTGGCGCTGGACGTGGTGGCCGTGGCCCTGCTCCGCTCCTACGGGAAATCGGACCGGCTGATGGAGGGGGGCCCCTGGGCGCAACGGCAGATCGTGCGGGCGATCGAGCTGGGCCTGGGGGTGACGGGGCCGGGGGAGGTGGACCTGGTCGCGCGCTCGATCGAGGGGGGCGGGGCCGCGTTCGAGCGCCTGGTGGAGCGGCTGCGGCGGGACGTGGGCCTGGGGGCGTGAGGCGGGGCGCTACTTGTTCTGCTTGTCGAACTCCTTGATCACCTGGTCGGTGAGGTCGAGCGTCTCCTTGTTGAAGAGCACGATCTTGCCGGTCGCCTCGCTGCCCTTGTCCACGACGAGCGAGAAGCCGCCGCGCTCGGCCACGGCCTTCGTCGCGACCTGGATCTTCTTCATGTACTCGTCCATGATCTCCTTCTGCTTGCCGGCCAGCTCCTGATTGAAGTCCTGGAAGCGCCGCTGCAGGGTCTGGGCCCGCTCCCGCAACTGCGCTTCCTTTGCCTGCCGCTGCTTCTCATCCATCGTAGAGGCCTGATCCCGGAACTGCTTCTCCATGTTCTTGAACTCTTCCTCGTCGCTCGCGAGCACCTTCTGCCGGCTGGCGACGTAGTCCCGCAGGCCGTCCAGGGCCTTGCGGCCGGCCTTGGTCTTTTCCATCACTTCGATCGGGTCGATGACGCCCATCTTGAAGGTCTCGGCCGCGTGCGCGAGGCCGGCCAGGGCGACCGACCCGGCCACCACGACCGCCGCCAGCATCGGCCGGCGCACCGTCATCTGTCGGAGGCTTGGCATGGGACGCTGCTCCTTTCTCTGTGTCCGCGGCGGGGACAAGGGGCCCCTCCGCACGTCCGGGGCGGGAGGATAGCCCCGCGACGCCCCCCTGTCAAGGGGAGGAGAAGCCGCTCAGGAGAGGGCGGGGCGCTCCGCCGGGGCGGGCTCACCCTCCGGCGCCCAGTCGGAAACCTGGTCCAGGAGGGGCATGTGGCAGACCTGGTTGCGGCCCTGGCGCTTGGCGGTATAGAGGGCCAGGTCGGCGACCTTGAGCATGGTGGACGGGGAGGGATGGCTGGTCTTGCCCGGTTCGTAGGTGGTCATCCCGATGCTGGTCGTGAGCTGGAAGGTGCGGTCCGCTTCCTTGAAGGGGTGGCTCTCGACGGCCTGCCGGAGCCGCTCGCCCGCCGCGATGGCCCCCTCCGTGTCCACCCGGGGCAGCAGCCAGACGTACTCGTCGCCGCCGACCCGGCCGACCAGGTCGTAGCCGCGCCGCTGGGCGATGAGGACGGTGGCGTAGTCCTGCAGGACCTGGTCGCCGGCCGCGTGGCCGTAGGTGTCGTTCACGCGCTTGAAGTAGTCGATGTCCATGATCGCGCAGGAGAGGGGCGACTCGAACCGCTTGGCCTCCTCCAGCGCGCGGGTCAGCGCCTCGAGGATGTGCCGCCGGTTCGGCATGCCCGTCAGCTCGTCGTGGGTCGCGGCGTAGGCGAGCCGCTCCTTGTCCCGCCGCTCGCGGTCCGCGAACTCGCCCATGAGGCCGTAAAAGAGGGTGACGACGAGGAAAAAGGGCATGCGCAGGAGGGCCGGGCCCAGCGCGGCGATGTTCGGTTCCCGGAAAAAGGCGAAAGCGCCGTAGGCGATACAGGTGATGGTCGCCAGGATCAAGGCCCGGACCAGGCTCCCGGCCGCGCCGGCGATCATGATGATGCCGAAATAGACGACGAAGAGGTCCGTGCCCGTCGTGCCGGTCAGGTAGAGGATGGCCGGCACCAGGAAGGTGTCCAGCAGGACCAGGGCCGTCGCCACGATGGTCATGCTGAGGAAGTTGGGCAGGATGTAGAGCAGGACGATGTTGGCGACCAGCATGAGGCTGACGAAGCGGATGGCCTGCTCGGTCGAGAGCGCGTCCTGGTTGCCCAGCAGAATGTGGGCGGACAGCACGAGCACGACCAGCCACTGCAGGATCGGGATCGGCTTGATGAGGTGGTCGAGGTGGTCCCAGCTTGTGGTGATAGACATGGGCCTTGGTCGTTGGGGGATGCTCCCGCGCATTGTTGCCCGCGCCGGCCGGTTTGTCAATTGCGATTGCGTCCGACTAGAATGGCGGTCGAACTCGACGCGGAGGCGACCGGTGATGACCGCGCAAGGGACCCCGCCGCTGATCGTCTGCTTCGGAGATAGTCTCACGGCCGGCTGGCAGTCTCCGGACCGTGAGGATCCCCGTGGCCGGGAGACCCCCTACGGGGGGTTCCTGCGGGCTCGGCTCGGGACGGCCGCACGGGTGGCCGTCAGCGGCGTCTGCGGGGAGGTGACGGCGGACATGGTCGAGCGGTTCGCACGGGACGCCCTGGCCCGGGGCCCCGCCTGGGTGGTGATCCTCGGCGGCACCAATGACCTGGGATGCCGGGTCCCGGTGACGGACATCTTCGGCAACCTGAGAGCCATGTACGAGGAGGCCTTGGCCGCGGGGGCGCGGCCGGTGGCCGTGACGGTGCCGTCCGTCCGGCTGGGTGAAGGGGCGCCCTCCCCCATGGAGCGGGAGTGGGAGCGCGATCACATCGCGCGCCGTGAGGCGCTGAACCGGGCGATCGCGGGCTATTGCGCCGCCGGAGGCCCGGCCTGCCTCGACCTGTTCGGCGCGACGCTGGAGCCGGGGACGAGACGGCTCGCCCGCGAGTTCTCCAACGACGGCCTGCACCTGACGACCGCGGGCTACCGGCTCTTCGCCGACCTGCTCTACGGGCGCCTGTTCGGACCGTGGCTCGCCGGGATGGAGCGCCGTCCGTGATCCGCGGTGTGACGGACCCGGAGTTCGATCGGGTGGTGGCCGGTGCCGGCGTACCCGTGCTGATCGAGTTCTGGCGGCCCGGCTGCGGCCATTGCCGGGCGCTGATGGGCGAGCTGGAGCGGTTGCAGGCCGAGACGGCCGGCCGGCTGCTGGTCCTGGCGATGAACGTGGAGGAGAACTTCCAGATCCCCGCGGAGCTGGAGGTCTCGTCGCTGCCGGCCCTGGCGCTCTACCGCGACGGCCGCTTCGACCGGTTCATCGGGGGGCTCGGTCGGAAAGACGCCATCCGGACCCAGATCGGGCTATAGGATCCGCCAGCTCCGCCGCGCGTCGCCGATCAGCCGGTCCGCCTCGGGCGGGCCCCAGGTCCCGGCGGGGTAGCTCAGCAGGTTCTTCGTTCCCATCGTGTCCCAAGCTTCGAGGATCGGCGTGATCCAGGCCCAGGAGGCCTCGACCGCGTCCCGCCGCATAAACAGCGAGGCGTCGCCCGCCATCACGTCCAGCAGCAGCCGCTCGTAGGCCTCCGGCGACGGAGCGCCGAAGGCGTCGCCGTAGTGGAAGTTCATCTCGACGGGGTGGGTCTTGGCGCGCGAGCCCGGCACCTTGGAGACGATCCGCAGCGACATCCCCTCCTCGGGCTGGATGCGCAGGGTGAGCAGGTTCGGGGCCTGGGGCGCGTCGGGGTCGGCGTTGAAGAGAATCTGGGGGATGTCCTTGAACTGCACCGCGATCTCGGAGCCCCGCTTCGGCAGGGCCTTGCCCGTCCGCAGGTAGAAGGGGACGCCGGCCCAGCGCCAGTTGTCCAGGAAGAGCTTGATCGCGACATAGGTCTCCGTCGTGGAGTCGGGCTGGACGCCGGCCTCTTGCCGGTAGCCGAGCGCCTCCCCGTGGCGCGTCTTGCCGGGGCCGTACTGGGCGCGGACGGTGAACCGCTCTACGTCCCGCCCGGTGATCGGACGCAGACAGCGTAGGACGTCGATGCGGGCGTTGCGGACCACGTCGGGGTGGAGCGAGTAGGGCGGCTCCATCGCCACGAGGCAGAGCAACTGGAGGATGTGGTTCTGGACCATGTCGCGGAGCGCGCCGGTGCCTTCATAGTAGGCGGCGCGCGTGCCGACGCCCTCCTCCTCGCTCACGGTGAGCTGGACGTGGTCGATGTACTTGTAGTTCCAGAGCGGCTCGAAGATGCTGTTGGCGAACCGCAGGACCATGATGTTCTGGACCGTTTCCTTGCCCAGGTAGTGGTCGATGCGGAAGATCTGCGATTCGTCGAAGACCCGCCCGACGGTCGCGTTGATCGCCCGGGCCGACTCCAGGTCGTGGCCGATCGGCTTCTCCACGATGACGCGGCAGAACGGCCGCGTGTCGTCGGGCGGCCGGATGAGTCCCGCCTGCTCCAGCCCCTGACAGGCGGCCTGGATGGACATCGGCGGGATGGCGAGGTAGAAGATTCGATGGCCGGGCAGGTGCAGGTCCGCCTCGATGCGCTCCAGTTTCTCGCGGAGGCCCTTGTAGGCGGCGGGGTCCTCGATCGAGCCGGCGAAGTAGAAGAGCCGGCGCTCGAAGTCCGTCCAGGCGCCGTCCGCGAGCGCCTGGCGCGAGAAGCGCGTGACGCCCTCGTGGGCGCTCGCGCGGAAGCCCTCATCGCCCAGGGCCTTGCGGCCGATCCCCAGCACCGCGTAGTTGGCGGGCAGGAGGCCGTCGAGGAGCAGGTTGTAGATCGCGGGGAGCAGCTTGCGCTTGGCCAGGTCGCCCGAGCCCCCGAAGATGACCAGGGTGCAGGGCGCGGCGTGCAGGGATCGGGCGGCGTCCTGTGGCATGGTGGTCTCCCTCACCGCCGGGGCGCCGTCACCGGCGGACCGAATGGCCTCCGAAGGCGTTGCGCAGGGCCGCCAGCAGCTTCTCGGCGAAGGACTCCTCCTGTCGCGACCGGAACCGCGTGAACAGCGCCGCGGTCAGGGTCGGGACGGGCACGTCCTTCTCGATCGCGTCGGCGATCATCCAGCGGCCTTCCCCCGAGTCCTGCACGTAGCCCTTGATGCCGTCCAGGCGCGGGTCCTGCGCCAGCGCGCCGGCCGCCAGCTCCAGGAGCCAGGAGCGCACGACGCTCCCGTGCATCCAGAGGTCGGCGATCCGGGCGAGATCCAGCTTGTACCCGCTCTTGGCCATCAGCTCGAAGCCCTCGGCGTAGCCCTGCATCATGCTGTACTCGATCCCGTTGTGCACCATCTTGACGTAGTGGCCGGCGCCCGTCCCGCCGACGTGGGCCCAGCCCCGCTCCGGGGCGAGCGTGCGGAAGATCGGCTCCAGCCGCGCGACGGCGGCCTCCTCGCCGCCGACCATGAGGCAGTAGCCGACGGTCAGGCCCCAGATGCCGCCGCTGGTCCCGACGTCTACGTAGTGCAGACCCTTGGGCGCGAGGTCGGCGGCGCGGCGCACGTCGTCCAGGTAGCGGGTGTTCCCGCCGTCGATCACCGTGTCGCCCCGCTGGAGCAGCGCGGCCACGGCCTGCACCGTCTCCTCGGTCGGAGCGCCGGACGGGACCATGATCCACACGGCGCGGGGCGGGGCGAGCTTGCCGGCCAGCTCGGCGAGCGAGCCGGCGCCGACGCAGCCCTGCCCCTCGGCCTGTTTCACGAGCGCGGCGTTACGGTCGAAGACCACGACCCGGTGCTGGTCGCGCCGCAGGCGCGTGACCATGTTCATGCCCATCTTGCCCAAGCCGACGAATCCGAGTTCCATGGCTGGCCCCTTCATTTCCGGTTCGGTGCGCCCCTCGTGAGAGCCGGCCGGCGGCCGCGCCTCGGCGGGGGCATCCCGGCCGAGGCCGGGGCTATCCTACCATACCCGCCACAACAGGTCCTGGATCGGACGGGGCGGCGGGCTGTCGCAATCCGGGGGCGCAGCTCCGGCGGCTGGGAGCGACCCCTGTGTCGGTATCGGTCGGCCGGCGGCGGAGTTTAAGGAATCCGCTTTGCCGAAGGGGGCCGGGAGGAAACCCCCTCGTCACTCCGCCACGTCGCAGCGGAACTCGTTCCTGATCGGATAGTGGCCGCTCGGGCGGAGCCCCCAGGCGGTGGCGAGGGCCTGGCAGGTCAGCTCCTTGAGGCCCACGTCGAGGAATTCATAGACGTTCGGGTAGTAGGCCGAGCCGCTCCACGCCGATTCGCCCGTGTCGGCGCGATAGCCTTCGAGCGACACCCTGGCGTGGTACCAGGTGGACGGCGAGGAGCCGATGCCGGAAGGGCCCAGGTACGGCGGGCCTTCCTCGCCCTCGATCTCCGGCGTCTCGATCACCAGGAGGTAGTCGGCCGAGGAGGCCCGGGTCAGCCGCTGCCGGGCCTCGCTGTTCTTGCGGAGCGCCTTGGCGTCGGCGGCTCCGTCGGACGGGGCCGCCGACGCCCGCGCCACCTCGACGGGCACCACCCCATGGTGGGCCAGCCACTTCACCGCCATAGCGGTCGCGCTGGGGTGAGTGCCGACGACGGCCACACGCTGGTTCTGTCTCGGTAGGGTCTGGTGGGCGCCCTCGGTGATGGGGTAGACGCTGCAGGCGGAAAGGACGAGGAGCCCCAGGACGGCGGCGGGAAGTCGGCGGGGCGACGGTCTGCGCGTGAGATTGGGCACTAAAAGGCCGGGGGCGTGAAGACTTCGTTGGATCGTCTCAGCAGATCGCGCTGGTACTCCCTCACCGCCTCCTGCTTGGCCCGCTGCTCGGTGGCCTCCGTATAGACCTTAATGGGCTTGAACAGGGCCAGGATCACGTCGCCCTCCCCCCAAAGCCGGCCGTACTGCGGCGTCTGGTCGGGGACCATCTCCGGGACCTTCATGCCGATGTAGGCGCCGAGATCACGGGCCGTCAGGTAGCCCTTGTCCGACCAGGGCATGTTGTGGTCTTGCGAGAGGGCCTTGAGGAACAGGCCGGTGAAGACCCCGTGCCCCCCGTCCTCCTTGACGCGCTCGCCGCGGCTCCCCGCCGTCAGCACGACATGGGCGCGGCTCTTCGCCAGGTTGTCCAGGTAGTCCACGCCGCCGTCGAAGTTGGCGAGGGTCAGCGTCCGGCCGCTGCTCCTCAGCATCTCGCCCGAGAAGCAGGAATCCATGACGTAGAGCACGTGCCGGGCCTTCATCGCGGAAGAAATCTCCGCCAGCTCGTCGAGGGCGATGGCCGTCGTGCGGTGGTGGTCGGGATGGTAATCGGAGGGCAGGATGAAACCCATGGCGCCGCTGCCGTCGGCCTTATCCCTCGTGTCGCCGTGTCCGGCGAAGTAGAAGAGGACGCGGTCGGTTTCGGCGGCCTGCTTGCCGACCTCGTCCGCCAAGACGCCGATGATTTTCTCCCTGGTCGCTTGCTCGTCGGTGAGCAGACGGACCTCGAACCCCATCTTCGCGAGCTGCTCGGCGACGGCCTGGGCGTCCGACACCGCGTAATTGAGGTCCGTGAAATTGCGTCCGGCGGTCGGGTAGCGGTTGATGCCGACGACCACCGCCCAGGAGCGGCTGTAGAGGCCCTTCAGGACTTCCTCCGGAGATTTCGTCTGGATCGCGGCGGGTGAGAGCTGGCCTTCACCCGTCGCCGGGAAGGGGCAGAGGAGGAGCAGGGCAACCAGGGCTGCGATCGGGATCGGTGCGCGCATGAGGATCCTCGCCGACGGTGACGTTGAGCTGCGAGAGAACCAAAGGGAGCGTGAACCGATGGGGGGAGTCTAGCGAAGGCGGGAAGACTAGTCAATCGGCGTCGCCGGCGCCGCTCACTCGCACGCGCCGCCGCATCTCCTGGTGACGGTACGTACGCCAAAAGGCGTATTGAGCCGACTCACGGGCCGTCATAGACTCCCCCGCGTCCGTAGGGGTCTACCCGCGTTGGGGGAGAGGGGGCCGGGTGGCTATCGCTTTGGACATGACTCCTATCCGGAAGGATCAGCGGGGGCGGGCGTGGGCAGGGCTATGCTCGCCCGTACAGCGAGTCAGTTATAAACACGTTGAATGTAAACGAGTTCTAGCCTCCATGCCGCGTAAGCGAGGTGCCGGCCCAGGGTGTGCCCTCGCCACGAGGCAGGGAAGGCCAAGCCGAGGGAGGCCGACGGAGGCGCGACGCGCCGGTTCTCTTCCGACGGGCCGAAACTCCTACAGATTTGCCTTGACATATTCTACTAAAGGGGTATGCTCCCCCCACAAACTGGGGGGCCGTCTCTTCCTGCTGGTTGTTCAGGGAGGGCTGGTCATGGGTCGGGAAATAGGGGCCGCCGCCACGCCGATCGTCCTCGTCGCGTTCATCTTCGCATTCGCTGCACCCCTCTGGGCCGGGGAGAAGTGCCGGGACTTGACGGCCACCTGCCGAGCTGAAAGCTCCGGGGAGCGTCGGGATTTCTTCACCCTCAGCGATTTCTATGGAAAGTCCTACGCCGTAGTGGTGGGCGTGAATCGCTATCCTCTGGCCGATGGGAAAGTGTCGGACCTCGAATATGCCAGGGCCGACGCCGAGGCCGTGGCCCGGCGCCTCCAGCAGATGGGGTTTGAGGTCACTCTCCTGGTGGATGAGGCGGCGACGCGCGACGGAATCCTGGGCGCGCTAGAGGACATCTCAAGCAGGGCCCAGCAGCGAGATCGGATCGTCTTCTACTTCGCCGGGCACGGCGATACCAGGCAGGGCTTCGAGAACAAGTTCCAGGGGTTCATCCTGCCCAGCAACTACGACCCGCACAAGCACCGCGCCACCGCCATCTCGATGGAGGACCTGAAGGGGATCTCCGACGGCATCAAGGCCAACCACATGCTCTATGCCATGGATTCCTGCTTCTCCGGGAGCCTGGTGCGGAGCAGGAGCGGGCTGGGCGGCCAACTGAACGCGAACCTCTACGAGCACATCAAGAAACTGACGGAAGAACGGGCGCACGTGGTCATCACGGCGGGGGGGAAGGACCAGAAGGTGAAGGAGGTGGACGGCCACGGCGTCTTCACCAAAACGCTCCTGGATGCCCTGTCGGAGGAGCATCTGGAGCGGAAGCCCTGGGTGGCCGACGGCTACCTGACCTCCATGGAGCTTGCGACCTACATCAAGAAGCGGATCACCGAGGTGGACGCCAGGCAGAACCCGCAGTACGGCTTCCTGAGCGGCGAGGGAGACGTGGTGCTGGCGCTCTACAAGCCGACGGAGCCTTCGCGGACGACCGCTCCGCCGGCCGTCATGAACCAGGACGATATCCAGCGCCGGATCAAGGAAGCCGAGGACCGGGCCAGGCGGGAAGCGGAAGACCGGGCCAGGCAGGAGGCGGCCCTGAAGGAAGAAAACCTCCGCCGCCAGCTTGAACAGGAGCGCCTGCAACGCGAGCGCGCGGAGCAGGACCGCATCAGGCGCGAGCAGGACCTCGCGCGACGGGAGGCCGAGGCGCGGGAGCGGGAGCAGACGCGACGGGCCCAGGAGGAGCGTGACCGGCAGGCCCGCGAGCGGGCTCGCGCGGCAGAACGGGAGCGGGAGAAATCCCGGAACAACGAGGACGTCTTCGTCCCTCCGTCGTTCTAGGGGGCGGGACTCTCCTGAGGCGTTCCTAACCGGGGCACACCGGTGCAATTCAATCCAGAGGAGGGAGATGACGATGATGAACGGAAAGAGTCGCTGGCTGGTCGTGATCATGGTGGGACTCTTCGCCCTCGTGGCGATGCCCCTGGCCGTGTGGGCGGCGGATGAGACTGGTCCCACTCCGGTGACGCAGGCCTCCTCTACCACTGAGTCAATGCCGGTTTCCGGGACGGCTCCGATGAAGGAAACGAGTCTGTTTGGAGACCGGATCAAGCTCAGCGCCGGCTATCGGATCTGGGTCGCTCAGTGGCAGACGTGGACCACGCTTGCCGCCGGTACCAACGGCGCGAACCAGGCCATTTCCAGCTTCTCCCCCCTGATGGGACCCCAGGGCGCGATCAGCCTGAAAACCAACGATGGTGCCTGGTTCAACCGGGTCTTCATCACCGGGCAGTACCTGAATGCCGGGTTTGCGTTCCACGAGGCAGGAACCTCCAACACGACCGGCGTGCAGTCGGCCGTCGATCGAAATGACTTAACCCTGACCGCTGGCATGAACATCTGGCGCGGGCTGGGCGCTTACGTCGGCTACTATCGTATGCTGCAGCATTGGGGGGTCAACTCCTACCAGATCAAGGGGCCCATGGTTGGTCTGCATGGGACGCAGCCAATCGCCGATTCCCGCCTGGCCCTCTACGGCAACGTGGCCATGGGCTGGATGACCTTCCACCAGTATCAGAATCAACCTGCCCTGAGCACGGGCGATGTCCAGGCCTATTCCGGAGAGGCCGGTGTCAACATCGGTGGCCCAAAGATTTGGAAGATTGACACGAACATGCAGCTCGGCTGGCGCTACCAGGTTCTGACGCAGATTTACGGGAACAGCCGGCTCGGCGGTCCGTCCACCACCAGGGCGAATGACGTGACCAACGGGCCGGTATTCACCATCTCCGCGAGCTTCTGAGCCGATCCCTCGATCGGGGCGGGGCGGCCGTTGCCGCCCCGCCTCCCAGGAGCGTCTCCGTGAAAGTCATCTTGAGTCTCTGCCTGGCGGGCTGCCTGGCGGTCGCAGGTTGCGGCCTGTTCTCGGATAAGAAGCCGGCGGACCAGGCAGACGATGTGTGGAGCCGCCGGGTCTACGACGAGGATTCGGCCTATCTGGTGCGGCTCAACGAGCGGGTGCAGGAAGGGAAGCTGACGCCGGCGGATCGGGACTATCTCTGGCAGGCCTACCTCGCCCGCATCCAGGGGGCCCTGCCGCCGGCCAGACCCCAGCAGACGCGCAGGCGGGAGGATGATTTCTGGCTCTGGCCCTTCGTCCTGCCCGCGTTCTGAGGACCCTCCGACAAACTGCTTTTCGGCATTCAGCCGGCCCGACTCAGTCGATCCGCTGCGGATTCGGCACGTCCTGGAAGATCGCGCCGAAGAGCCGGCGTCCCGCGGCGATCCGATCGGGCAGGGCGGTCGCCGTCAGGAACTGCTCCGCCGCCTCGCCCACCGCCTTGTCGCGCGTGGCGACAAACCGCACGACGTCGGCCGGCGCGGTCAGCCAGAAGCCGCGCAGGCAGAAGAAGGCCTCGATCGCCTCCTCGAAGAAGATGGCGAGCAGGTACTGCGCGACGGCCTGGTGATGGCCGAGGTCCTCGGCCTTGCCGAGCCAGTGGTGGCAGGTCGCCTTGAGCCGAATCTTCTCATGGATGGTGAGCGGCGGCGGGCCCTGGCGGAACCGCTGGTTGGCCTTGTCCACGAGCCTGGCGCCCACGGCCTCCAGCTCGAAGAGGACGCGCGCGCGGCGGAGGAGCGGCGGCAGGCGCCGGTTGTGGGCGAGGTCCTGCTCCATGTTCTTCTGCGCGCGGTAGCGCACTTCGACCGTCCGGTCGGCGACCCGCACCGTGTCCTCCCCTTCGTCCTGTCCCTTGACGACCGCGATCAGGTCGAGGTCGCTGTGCCGCGTCAGGGCCCGGCGGGCCCCCGAGCCGACGAGGAGGATCGCCATGAGATCGCCCCCGCGTTTCGCCCGCACGTAGCGGACGGCCTTCTCGATCAGGGCGTCGAGCCCGGTCTGCCCCGGCGCGGACGGTGGCGGCGGCGGCTCCTCGGGCAGGTCCAGCAGCTCGGCCTGGAGCTCTTCGCGCGACGGCGGGGGCGGGGCGGTGTCCCGGTCCGTCTGGTTCGTTGGGTGGGGATCGGGTGTCATGGTCGTTCAGACGGTCGTGACGCGGGAAGGCCGGGAAGCAGGCCGGCGTGGGCCGGCCCCGATCGCCGGCGCATTCTATGGGGGCTGAAGGGGCCTGTCAATCGGCCGCGGCGCGACGGCTCAGGCGAGCAGGCGCGCGAAGATGCGGCCGGCCTCCTCGATGTCGGCGGCGCTCACGTCCAGATGCGTGACGGCGCGGAAGGCGCGCGGACCGACCGCGTTGATCAGCACGCCCGCGGCCTTGAGCCGCGCGACCAGCTCGGGCGCCGGCGGGGCGCTCTCCGCCGTCCTGAAGATCACGATGTTGGTCTCGACCTGTGCGGGGCTCACCGTGACGGCCGGAATCGTCGCGAGCAGCTCGGCCAACCGCCTGGCGTTGGCGTGGTCCTCCTTCAGACGGCCGATGTGGTGCTCCAGGGCGTGGAGGCCCGCCGCGGCCAGGATACCGGCCTGGCGCATGCCGCCGCCGTACATGCGGCGGACGCGGCGGAGCCGCTCGATCGTGTGCCGGTCCGACGCGACGAGCGAGCCGACCGGCGCGCCCAGGCCCTTCGAGAGGCAGACGGACACCGTCTCGAAGTGCCGCGCGTAGTCGGCGGCGGGGATGCCGGTCGCCACGACGGCGTTGAAGAGCCGGGCCCCGTCCAGGTGCATCGGGACGCCGTGCGCGTCGGCGACGGCGCGGATGCGGGCGATCGTCTCCAGGGGATAGATCGCGCCGCCGCCCGCGTTGTGGGTGTTCTCCAGGCAGATGAGCTTCGTCGGGAGGCCGTAGGGGTCCTTCGGCCTGATCGCGGCCTCGACCTGCTCGGGCGTCATGAGACCGCGGTCGCCGCTGACCCAATGGAGCTGCACGCCGGTCAGCGCCGAGGCGGCCCCCTGCTCGTAGCGCACGATGTGGGCGGAGCCCTCGACGACGATCTCCTCGCCGGGCCCCGCATGGGCGCGGATCGCGAGCTGATTGGCCATGATGCCGGAGGGGACGAAGAGCGCCGCCTCCTTGCCGAGCAGCGCGGCGACCCGCTCCTGCAACCGGTTGACCGTCGGGTCCTCCCCGTAGACGTCGTCGCCGACCTCGGCGCGGGCCATGGCTTCCCGCATCGCCGGGGTGGGCTTGGTGACGGTGTCGCTGCGGAGGTCGATCATGGTACCCGTGCCGGATGAGGAGTCATCGGTGGTCAGTTGTCGGATTGGAGCGACCGGGCGTCCTCGATCCGGTAGGCCTGGCGGTCCAGGACCGGATAGACGGAGAAGATCGGCGTGTTGTACGGCACGAAGGCCGAGGAACGGCCGGGCGCGAGCAGGAGGTGGAGGTTGACGAAGTTGAAGCTCAGGCCCTCCTGCCAGGGCCGGCGCGCGGAGGGGGCGTAGGCGTGGATCTTCTCGGTCGCGTAAGTCCTGGTCAGCAGTCCCGCGCCGCCCTGCAGACCGTACTCGTAGAGGTCCGGCGCGCCCTGGATGAGCAGCGCCATGGCCTCGGCGTCGAACCAGACCTTGAAGTTGCAACTGATCTGGATGTAGGGCCCGAGCGCGTTGCTGCTCTCCAGGAAGGCCTGCGGCAGGCCGACCTCCACCGGCAGGTCCTTGGGCAGGGGGCGGTCCACGGCGCCCAGCTCCGGCTCCTTCACCGGCGAAGCGGAGACGAAGAGCAGGTTCGGGTCGTCCAGCGGGAGGTCCAGCACCTGGTCGTCGTACCAACTGCAGAGCTTGCCCATCTCGTAGCGGAGGGGAAAGGAGTAGCCCGTCGTCGCGTACCAGATGCGGATCGCCGCGTCGAGCGGGTCGTCGGGCGTGCGGCTGATCTTCAGGTCGAAGGGCAGCATCAGGTGCAGGGCGCCCGTCCTCACGCTCATGAAGGGGGCGCAGGCGCCGGCGAACTCCTTCTGCACGGCCGGGTTGTCCGGCTCGAACTTGCGGCTCTGCCCCGTGAAGTGCTGGGCGTACTTGGCGTCCTTCGTGAGCTTGAACTTGTGCTGGTAGTAAGCGGCGGCCCGCTTCTGCGCGACGGTGAGGAAGTAGTCGGGCAGGTCCGTCTCGACGATGATCCGCCGGCGATCGGCGGGCGCCGCGGCCTGGGGGCGCGGCGCCCGCATCGCCTCGTTGTACATCTGCAGCTCGGCCGAGGCCTTCTGGATCTCCTGGCGCAGGTGCCGGGCCAGGCCGGGGTCGGCGAACCCGGTGCGGGGGAGGACCTGCTGGGCCTTCTGCAGGCACTCCAGCTTGTGGGTGTACCGCTTGGGCTCCGCCGCGAACGCGTCCGCGGTCGCCATGTAGAGGTTGAACTGCTCCTCCGGGGTCAGGCCGAGCCGCTCCGGGTCCTGCTCCTTGATGAAGGCCATGGCCAGCGGGCCGAAGGCTTCTTCCTTCCGGATGCAGAGCGTCATCAGGTAGTTGTAGTGGGCCCGCGCCTCGTCCGGCGTCATGCGTCCTCCCGCGACGGCGCATTCTACGGGAAGCGCCCGAGGGGCCACAAGCCCGGCCCGGCGTCGGGCCGTTTTGACGCCTCTGAAAACCGCGTGCTATAGTCGCGCCGACATTTTAGCGTGGATGATAGACGATTGACGAGCGGCCGCCGGATGTGCCTGACTCACCCAATCGCTCTCATGAGGAGACCCTGACGCGATGGTTGAAGTGCCGGTCAAGATGTACATCGCCAAGCTCACGGCCAGGGCCAAGGAGGCGGCCCGGCCCATGGCCCTGCTGCCTGGCCCGGTCAAGGACAAGGCGCTGGGCGTCATGGCGGACCGCCTGCTCGCCGACGGGGAGCGGATTCTGCTCGCCAACCGCGGGGACATCGAGTCCATCGCGAAGAGCCTGGAGGGCGAGACGAACAAGGACACGGTGAAGGAGGCGGTGGAGCGGGTCCGCCTGACCGCCGAGTCCGTCGCGGAGCTGGCGGAATCGCTGCGGGCGGTGGCCGCCCTGCCGGACCCGGTCGGCGAGGTCACCCGTATGTGGCGGCGGCCGAACGGCATGCAGGTCAGCCTGGTCCGGGTGCCGATCGGCGTGCTGGGGGTCATCACCGACCTCGGCCCGCGCGCGCTGGTCGAGTCCGCCGCGCTGTGCCTCAAGGCCGGGAACGTCTGTGTGTTCCGCGGCGGGGCGGAGGCCTTCCGCACGAACATGGCCGTGGCCGCGAGCCTGGACGCCGCCGCGGTGGAGGCGGGCCTGCCGGCCGGCGCCCTGTCGTTCGTGGAGCGGACGGAGAAGGAGGCGGCGCTGGAGCTGCTCCGCATGACGAAGCACCTGGATGCGGTCATCCCGCGGGGCGGGGCCGGGCTGCGGCGGACCGTCGTCGAGCAGTCGCGCCTGCCGGTCCTCTGCCACGACGGCGGCGTCTGCCACGTTTACGTGGATGCGGACGCCGATCAGCCCCTTGCCCAGAACATCGTCGTGAACTCGAAGCTGCAGCGGCCCGGCGCGGCCAACTCCGTGGACACGCTCCTCGTGCACCAGGCGGTCGCGCGGATGCTCCTTCCGGGCCTGCTCCGGCGCCTCCTGGACGAGTTCAAGGTGGATGTCCGCGGCTGTCCCAAGACGATCGCGCTCACGGGCACCCAGCCGATGACCGGCCACAAGGCGGTGGAGGAGGCGACGGAGGAGGATTGGGGGCGGCAGTTCCAGTCCCGGACGATCGCCGTCAAGCTGGTGAAGGACATGGACGAGGCGCTGGACCACATCGCCCGCTACGGCCCCGGCCAGACCGACACGATCGTGACCCGCGACTACGCCGCCGCCCTCCGGTTCGCGCGGGAGGCGGATTCCGGCGCCGTCCTGATCAACGCCTCGACGCGGGAGCACGAGGGGGAGGAGTTCGGCCTGGGGCCGGCCATCGGCATCAGCGTCGGCCGTGTCCATGCGCGCGGCCCCATCGGCCTGGAGGGGCTGACCTGCCAGAAGTACGTCGTCCTCGGCACGGGCCAGCTTCGCCACCCCCACCCGGTGCCCGTGACCTACGAGGACGCGATCATGCTGAAGCGACCCTCCTGAGGAGCGAGAGACCGAGGGAGTGCTCCAGCGAGGGATTGGTTTCTTGAGCCATCGGCTCATCAAGGGAGCGGCTCCGTGACCGATTCGGGCTGCCCCCGATCCTTCCATCGCGCGCTCATCCATGGCCCGACCGCACACGCATCACTCACTCAATGACCCGATCTTTCAATTCCGCTCCGGCCATCCATGAGCACCTGGCCTTCTGGGGCCTCCGGCGGTACGAGTCCGACGACGAGTACTTTCGCCGCCAGCGCGAGACGATCCCAGCGGCCGACCTGGCCGAGCTCAACCGGCTGATCGAGGCGAGGCGGAGCGATCCAGCGGCGGATCGGGCCTTTTACGACACGTCCTCGCAGCCGGCCCTCCTGCCCATCCTGCACAGCCAGCGGTACGAGTATTACGAGCGGGTGGGGACGTTGGTCGCCCAGCGCCTCGCCGACCTCCCCTCCGGCCTGGTCCTGGACTTCGGCTGCGGCCCCGGCATCCTGGCGTCCTTCTATGCGCGGTGCTGTCCTCACCTTCGCCTCGTCGGTGTGGACCGGTCCCCCGTGTCGGTCGAGACGGCCCGGGCGCGGGCGGCCGAGCTGAAGTCGGCCAACCTGCGGTTCGAGGTCGGCGACTGTCCTGACGCTCTGCCGGCCGGGCCCTTCGACGTCATCCTGTCCACCCATGCCCTGGTCCAGGCCGAGCAGGAGCCGGGGCTGCCCAGCAGGGATTGGCGCACCTTCGAGCGGGACCGCGATGCGGCCGCCCAGGCGGCGTTCGAGCGACGGATCGGGCTGGCCGGTCGGCTGGACGCGCTGTGCCGGCTGCTCGCGCCGGGGGGGCGCCTGATCCTCTTTGAGAAGACGCGGCCCCTCGCGCGCCGGGTGCCCTTCCAGCGGGCCCTCGCCGCGCGGGGGCTGAGCCTGCTCGCGCCGCCGCAGCCGGTCCGCTACCGCTTGGTCGAAGAAGTGGTGGAGGACGGGCCGCTCTATGTCCTGGGGCGCGGGGAGGGGGAGGCTCCGGCGGGGAGGGTGGACTGGGATGAAGCGCCGGAGGCCGTTCCCGGCGACGATCTCTACGTCTGCCGAGGCGAGGCGGCGCTGGTCGTCTTGAGCCGGCTTCCCGGCCGGACCGTTCGGGGAGAGTTGACGCGGCGAGCCGGCGAGGGCGCGTTACGGGCGGAGTGGGGCGGCTGGGGCGGCGCCTTCGCCTACCTGTCGGTCACGGGGGAAGGCGGGGTGAGCCTGCTCCTCGTCGGCGGGGAGAAGAGGGGGACCATCGCCCGGGCCGTCGAGGTGGCGACCGGCGACGAGGGGGCGCTGGCCGCTCTGACCCAGGGGCTGGGGCAGGGTGGTGAGGTCGGGTCCGAGCCGCCGCCCGAGCAGGCCCCGCTCTATGAGTGTCATGCCGCCGTCGCCCAGGCTGTCCGCGAGGGCCTCCCGTCGGTGCGCCTGCGGGATGAGGCCACGATCGAGGGGCCGGATGGGCGCCCTGTGCACGTCGAGCTTGGGGAGGCGGGAGCCCTGGCCTTCGTCTACCTCGCCGACACGATGGACGAGCGCCGCCTGGTGGTCGTCGAGGGGAGCCGGCGGGCGGAACTGGGGGCCTATTACGGCGAGCTGACTTCCGGGGCCGCTCCCGGCGGTCCCGGGGGCGGGTGAGCAGCCTGCCACGGAGGTCTCGGCCGGCCCGATTGCCCTTGACCTCGGGTTCTTCCACTCAATAGAATGCGCTATTCCGCGCGGCGAGCCGTGAGGGGGACGGGATGAGAGTCGAGTACTCCAAGGGCACGAGGCTGACGCCGGAGCTGATCCAACTCCGCCGCCGGCAGAGCGGAGAGGCCTCCGGCGGGCGGCGGATGAAGGTCATGCTCGTGTTCCCGCCCGATTGGTACCCCTCCGAGCCCTACCTGAGCCTGCCCACCCTGACCGCGGTCCTCCGTCCCGCCGGACACGCGGTCGTCCAGAAGGACGTGAACCTCGAGATGTGGGACTGGTTCTTCAGCGCCGACTTCCTCCGCCTGGTCCTGCGTCGAGTGCCGCAGCAGCTCGACCGGCTCCGCAAGCTGGCGCGTAAGCGCGAGCTGGAGGACTGGGAGCGGGACCTGCAGCTCGCCCTCTGCGAGCTGACGCGGGAACGGCTCGCCGACCTGGCGGAGCGCGCGGAGCGGGCCAAGCGGATCGTCCGCGGCGAGGGCTTCTACGAGGCCGACCGGCTGGAGTGGGCGATCAACACCTTCCGCGAGGTGACCGCGACCATCTCGCTCGTCTACGCTCCCGCGCGGATCTGCATGCCGCCGATGGAGACCGACCTCACCTACAAGGCCTTCATGTCTTCCGAGGTGCTCGCCGCCGTGGAGGACGCCCAGGTGAACGTCTACCGGGACGTCTTCGAGCACCTGCTCAAGCCGGCGATCGAGGCCGAGCGGCCGGACGTGGTCGGCATCTCCATCGTGCTCCAACAACAGCTCTTCTCCTCGATGACCTTCTGCGCCCTGATCAAGCGGCACTTCCCCGGCATCCACGTGACGATCGGCGGGAACACGGTCACGCGGCTGCGGGACGTCCTGCCGGCCAAGCCGGAGCTGTTCGCGCTCTTCGACACGGCCGTGGTCTACGAGGGGGAGACGGCCTTCCTGCAGCTCGTCGAGGCGCTCGGCGCCGGGCGGGACCTGGCGGGCGTGCCGAACCTGATCTACAAGGACGGGACGGGGATCACGACCTCGCCCCTGACCTACGCCGAGGACATGCACGCGCTCCCGCCGCCGGACTTCGACGGCCTGCCGCTGGAGAAGTATTTCACGCCCGAGCGGATGCTGCCCTACCTCGCCACCCGCGGCTGCTACTGGGGCCGGTGCGAGTTCTGTGACCACGGCGAAGGCTACACCGCCGGGTACCGGACGAAGAAGATCGACGAAATCATCGCGGAAATTACGCATCTTCGCAACAAATATCTTACGCGATACTTTCACTTTACAGACGAATCCTATCCGCCGGCCCTCTTCCGCAAGCTGACCCGCCGTCTGGTGGAGACCGACCTGGGCATCCAGTGGACGACCCACATGCGGTTCGAGAAGAGCCTGCTGGAGGAGGAGGTCTGGCGGGATGCGGCCGCTTCCGGCTGCCGGTACCTGCACTTCGGGTTCGAGTCCGGGAACGAGCGGGTCCTCAAGCTGATGGACAAGGCGACGACCGGGGAGGTGATCCGCAAGAGCCTCCAGCTCTCGGCCGGGGTCGGCATCTGGAACCACGTGATGGGCTTCTTCGGCTTCCCCGGAGAGACACGGGAGGAGGCGCTCGATTCGATCCGGTTCCTGGAGGAGCACAGGGATCTGGTCCACTCGGTGGGCTTCGGGACCTTCGACCTGAGCCGGCACACCCCCGTCGCGAAGAACCCGGAGAAGTTCGGGGTGACGGCCTACGTCAACCCCGAGTGGGACCTGGCCCTCGATTACTACTTCACGGTCAAGGAGGGCTTGAGCGTGGAGGAGGCCGAGCAGGTCTTCGAGGAATTCGAGCGGAACCACTACCCCGGCTGGGACCTCAAGGTCTTCATCCGCGAGTATGTCTTTCTGTACGTGGCGCGGTTCGGCACGAACCGGCTGCCTGCCCTCCAGTTCCGGCCGCCCGAAGTCGGGGTCGTCGACCTGAGCCCGGTGGGCGGGAAGGTCTAGCCGGACACCGCCATGGCGCCCCCCCTGATCCAGCTCGACGGCAAGGTCCCCCGGCCCCAGGAGGGGCGCATGCTCAAGACCCTGCTCCTGTTCCCGCCGGAGTGGGTCCCCACCGCGCCCTACCTCGCGTTGCCCTGCCTCACGGCCGTCCTTCGGCAATACGGCTATCCGGTCGTCCAGAAGGACGTCAACATCGAGATGTACGACCTCTTCTTCAGCGACACCTTCCTGGTGTGGGCACGCACGCGCATGGCGATGCAGCGGCGCGCGCTGGAGGCCAAGGAGCGGGCCGGGGCGCTGAGCGAGTCGGAGGCGGCGCAGAAGGCGTTGCTGGAGGAGAAGCTGGCCCAGGACGTCTTCGACCTGGCCGAGCGGGCCCAGGCGGCCAAGCGAACGGTCCGGGGCGAGGACTTCTACGAGGCGGATCGGCTGGAGTCGGCGCTAAACGTCTTCCGGGAGGCGATGCAGTACATCTCCGCCGCCTACTACCCCGCCTCGATCGTCTTCTATCCCATGGAAAGCAACCTGGGCTATCGGCCCGGCGTCTCCCGCGAGGTCTTCGCCTGCCTGGACGACGAGCAGGTGAACGTCTACCGGGACGTCTGCCGCCAGCTCGTGCTGCCCGCCGTCGGTCGGGAGGCGCCCGACGTCGTCGGCGTCTCGATCGGCACCCAGATGCAGCTCATGGCCGGGCTGACCTTCTGCAAGATGATCAAGGAGGCCTTCCCGCACGTCCACGTCACCATCGGCGGCAACGTCGTCACGCGGCTGCACGAGGACTTTCCCAAGCACGAGCGCTTCTTCACCGAGGTGTTCGACTCGGCCATCCTCTACGAGGGCGAGCACGCGCTGGTCTGGCTCCTGGAGGCGCTGAGCGGGACCCGGAGCTTCGCGGCGGTGCCCAACCTGATCTGGCGCGACGGGGAGGGAGTCCACGTCAACCGCGAGATCCACACGGAGAAGACGACCGCGCTGCCGCTCCCGGACTTCGACGGGATGCCGCTGGACAGCTACTTCGTGCCGGTCCGCATCCTGCCCTACCTGGCGACGCGGGGCTGTTACTGGGGGCGCTGCACCTTCTGCGACCACGGCCAGGGCTACTTCGACCAGTACCGGGGCATGCCGGCCCACCTCGTCGTCGAGCAGGTGAAGGCCTTGAAGGAGAAGTACCGGGCCGAGCACTTCCTCTTCGCCGACGAGTCCTACCCGCCGGCCCTGTTCAAGCGGGTCGTCCAGCTCCTGGTCGAGCAGAACGTCGGCATCAAGTGGACCACGCTGATCCGGTTCGAGGAGTCCCTGCACGAGCAGGACCTGCGGCTCGCCGCCGCGTCCGGCTGCTGCACCCTCTACTACGGCATGGAGTCGGCCAACGAGCGAGTCCTCGGCCTGATGGACAAGCACGTCAAGAAGTCCGTGATCGCGCGCAACCTCCGGGAGGCCGCGAACGCCGGCATCTGGAACCACGTCATGGCCTTCTACGGCTTTCCCGGCGAGACGCGGGAGGAGGCGGAGGAGACGCGGCGATTCATCCTCGACCACCGGGAGCACATCCACTCGGTCGAGCTGTTCTACTTCGTGGCCTACCGGCACACGCCGATGGTGCGGGAGCCGGACAAGTTCGGCATCACCATCCACCGGCAGGAGGAGTACGACCTCCCGCTGGACTACTACTACACGCTCAACGAGCCGGGGGGGATCGGCTGCCTGGAGGCCATGCAGCTCTGCGAGGAGTTCTACCGGAACGATTTCGAACCCTGGGCCGTGCGGGTCAACGCCCGCGAGCACGTCTTCCTGTACATCTCGAAGTTCGGGACCAACCGGCTGCCGCAGATCTACGTGAAGACCAGGGACGACGAGCCGGCCCGCGCGGCCGACAGCGTCACGGGGCTGGTGACCTGGCCGGTGGCGCGGGGGGATGCGGAGGCGGCCAAGGCCAAGGAAGGCGAGCCCTCGATGGCCCGCGTCGTCAGCCACGGGGTGTCGTGAGGACGTGAACGGCGAGCGGTGGAACCGAAGGGCTTGGAGGTCCGTTACTGTTCGTCCTGTACCCGTTCCAGGTGAGCCGCCAGGAGCCGATAGGCGGCCTCGATCTCCCCGGTCATGGCCTCGCCCTTCCTGTACATCAGCATGTACTTCCGCGGGTTGTTCGTGAGGCCGGCATACCGGTGGGGATGCCAGGCGGCCAGCAGCTCCCGGCGGCGGCGGTCGAGCGTCTCGCGGTCGGGCAGTTCAGCCAGGCCGAAGAGTGCCAGGGCGTGGGCGAGGTCGGTGGCCGCCATGGTCGCGGATCGTCGAGTGAAGGGCTCCCGGTGAACCGTCGGGTGCAGTCTGGCAAAGCCGTCCCGCGGCTGTCAACGGCCGGCCCGCTCCCGGAGTGACGATGCCAACCGCGCTCCCCCTGCTGCAAGCCGCCCCGCTCTTCAGGGGCAAGGATTATCGCGAGGCGTTGCGCCTCGAGATGGACGCCGGCAAGATCCCCCTCAGCCTCGGCAAGACCTGCCCCGTCAAGTGCGAGTTCTGCTACGAGCTCGACCATTCCTACCGCGAGACGATGGACCCGCCCCGGACGAGCCAGGAGGACTGGGAGTTCATCCTCGACTACATCCAGAAGAAGCCGACCGACCCCAAGCAGTTCTGGTGCCTGGGCGGCAACGAATACATGGAATGGACCGACCTGTTCCTCCATCCCAAGGCGATGGAGTGGGTCGAGGACTTCCTCGCGTACACGGACAAGAACCTGACCTTCTTCACGGTGGGCTTCGTCCACGTGCCGAAGGTCCACCAGTTGGCCGCGCGTTATCCCGGCCGGATCAACTTCGAGCTGTCCGTGATCACGCTGGGCCGGTACCGCCAGCGGCTCATGCCGCACGCTCCCTCCGTGAAGCATCTGATGAAGGTCCTGGACGGGCCAGCGGTGTCTTCCGCCAACTTCTACAGCTTCGACCGCGACACGATGGCGCCGGACGCGATCGAGATCTCCAGGATCAACCAGTCCTGCGTGCTCTGGATGGGATGTCTCACCCCGGTCAAGGGGATCAAGCCGGAGACGGCGGCGCTCATGCGCCAGGGGCGGCGGTTCCTGGCCGGCGAGGCGCGTCGGATCTACGAGGCGGCGCTTCCGAACATGCAGACGATCCACACCGAGTCGTACATCACCGCCTTTCTCAACCGGAAGGCGATCGTCAAATTGTTCGATTCGCTGGAGCTGGAGAAGAAGGACACGGTCGTCGTCAGCGGGAGCGTCCACCGGATCCTCTCGATGTACCGAAAGAACCGCGCCCGCTTCCTGTTCGTGCCGAACGCGACCCTGGGCGGCGACTCGGACTGCACCGTCCTGCTCACCTTCGACGACATCGCGCGACGACTGACGGGGGAGAAGGTCGTGCACATCCCGAAGTGCGTCATGCAGTCCGGGCGGGGCGACGACACGGACATCGCCGGCGTCAGCCTCGAGCAGTTCGTGCGGAAGACGGGCGTGAAGGTGCGGGTCCTCCACAAGATCGATACGGCCTTCGCCAATCGCCGGCTCTACCGGAACGGCTACCTCCGCAACTACGTGGAAGACTACGTGGCGAACCCCCTCACGCAGGAATACGAAGCCCTGCCGCTGCCGGCCTGAGCCGCGCCGTTCCCGCGGAGCCGCGGTTCGCCCGCGCCGGCGGAGGGGCCGCCCGCGTTGACAAAGCCTCCCCGCTGACCTACAGTAGCCCCACCCGCTATGAGCCCGCACCGCCGCACGCTCACGTTCTACCAGGCCGATGTCTTCAGCAATCTGCCCTTCGGCGGCAATCCGGTGGCCGTGCTCCCGGAGGCGCAGGGGCTGACCGACCGGGAGCTGCAGCAGATCGCCCGGGAGATGAACCTCTCGGAAACGGTCTACGTCCTGCCGCCCGAGGACCCGTCGGCGGCGGCCAAGATCCGGATCTTCACCCCGATTCAGGAGATCCCCTTCGCCGGCCACCCCGTCATCGGCGCCTTCTTCGTCCTCGCCGCGGTGGGGCGGCTGCCGTTGATCGAGCCGGTCACCCGCGTCCACTACGAGTGCAACATCGGCGTCTTCCCCCTGGAAGTCTACGTCCGCAAGGACGAGATCCTGCGGGTGGTGATGACCCAACCCAAGCCGGAGTTCCTGGGCCGGGTCGAGACGGTCAAGGACCTGTTCGAGGTCGCCAACGTCCTGGGGCTCGCCAAGAAGGACATCACCGGCGCCAAGTTCCCGGTCGAGGTCGTCTCGACGGGCCTGCCGGTGATCATCGTGCCGGTGCGGACCCTGACCGCGGTCCGGTCCATCGTCCCGAACGACGCGGGGATCAAGGAACTCTGCGCCCGTTACGGCGCGAACGGCCTGATGGTCTTCACCACCGTCACGGTGGAGGCGGTGTCGAGCGTGCACACGCGGGTCTTCGCGCCGCCCATCGGCGTGCCGGAGGACCCGGCCACGGGCAGCGCGAGCGGGGCGCTCGGCGCCTACCTGGTCCACAACGGCGTCGTGCCCGTGGGGCCGACGACGGAGATCATCGCGGAGCAGGGGTACGAGGTGGATCGGCCCTCGCGGATCATGATCGTGGTGGAGTCCGACGACGACACGATCCAGGAGGTCAAGGTCGGCGGGCAGGCCGTCATGATCATGCAGGGAACCCTGACGTTTTAGGAGCGTGTGGCGATGAAGGCCGTCGTCTTCCACGAACATGGGGGACCGGAGCGGCTCTCCTACCAGGAGGTGCCCGCGCCGCGGCCGGGCCCCGGCCAGGCGCTGGTCCGCGTGAAGGCTTGCGCGCTCAACCACCTGGACATCTGGGTCCGGCAGGGCATCCCGGCCTACACGATCCCGTTGCCCCACATCTCCGGGTGCGACATCGCCGGGGTGGTCGAGGCGGTCGGCGACGGGGCGGTCGGTGTCGCGCCCGGCGAGCGCGTCGTCGTGTCGCCCGGCGTGAGCTGCTGGCGGTGCGCCGCCTGCCTGGCCGGCCGGGACAACGAATGCGCGAGCTACCATCTCCTGGGGGCGCAGGTGGACGGCGGCTACGCGGAGCTGGTCGCCGTGCCGGACCGGAACCTGTTGCCCCTGCCGAAGGGCCTGTCCTTCGAGGAGGCCGCCGCCTTCCCGCTCGTCTCGGTGACGGCGTGGCACATGCTCTTCGCCCGCGCGGGGCTTAGGCCGGGGGAGACGGTGCTGGTGATGGGGGCGGGGAGCGGCGTGGGCAGCGCGGCCGTCCAGCTCGCCCGGGCGGCGGGCGCGAGGGTGTTGACGACGGTCGGCTCGGAGGAGAAGGTGCCCAAGGCCCTCGCGCTCGGAGCCGAGGCGGCGCTCATCCATGGCCGGGAGCCCCTCGCCAAGCGGCTGCGGGAGCTGACCGGCGGGCGGGGGGTGGATGTCGTCGTCGAGCACATCGGTCCGGCGGTATGGGAGGACTGTGTCGGCGCCCTGGCCCGCGGCGGGCGCCTGGTGACCTGCGGGGCGACGACGGGGCCGGAGGTCAAGGTGGACCTGCGCGCCCTGTTCTCCCGGCAGATCACGCTGCAGGGCTCCTACATGGGGACCAGGGCCGAGCTGGCGCAGGCCGCCGCGCTGGTCGAGCGGGGGCTGCTCAAGCCCGTGGTGGACCGGGTGTTTCCGCTGGCCGAGGCGAGGGCGGCGCAGGAAGCCATGGTGAGCCGCCGCCTCTTCGGCAAGCTGGTCCTCTCGGTGGGCTAATCGCCTCGGGCGAGAAAGGGAGTGAACGATGTCAACGTTGCTGCAGATGATGCGCCGGGAGATGAAGAAGATCGCCCACACGGCGACCGTGCGCGAGGCGGCCGGGCGGATGAAGGCGGAGCGGATCGGGTCGCTGCTGGTGGAGAAGGGCGGCGCGCTCGTCGGGATCGTGACCGAGACCGACATCGTCCGGCGCGGCGTCGCCGACGGCGCCGACCTCACGACGCTGACGGTGGAGCAGATCATGACGAGCCCCATCGTCTCGATCGAGTCCACGCGCACGGTCCAGGACGCCCACGACATGATGGGGGACCTCGGCATCCGACACCTGGGCGTCACCGAGGGCGGGAAGCTGGTCGGCCTGGTGTCGGTCCGCGACCTGCTGGTCTATTTCAAGCGGGTGTCGGAGCCGAAAATCATGCAGGACTGAGGGGTGCGGCCTCTCGGTTCGCGACCGACGACTACTTCGTGATTTCCCGAATGATGTGGCCGAGCTCGGGGAGGATGAGCTTCTCCATCGCGAGGCGGACGGCGCCCTCCGAGCCCGGCGTGGAGAAGAGGGCGCGGCCCTTGTAGAGCCCCGCCGTCGCGCGGGTCATGATGGCCGGGGCGCCGATGTCCTGGTAGGTCAAGTAGCGGAAGATCTCGCCGAACCCGTCGAGCCGTTTCTCCAGCAGCGCGTCCACCGCTTCGAAGGTCGAATCCCGCCGCGAGATGCCCGTCCCGCCGTTGATGATGATCGCCTGCACCTCGTCCCGGCCGACGGCCGACTCGATGATTCCCCGGATGGCGGCCGGCTCGTCCTTGACCAGGTGGTAGCCGGCGACGTCGTGCCCGGCCTCGGTCAGAAGCCGGCGGATGAGGGCGCCGCTCGCGTCGGTGTCGGGGGTCCTGGTGTCGCTGCAGGTGATGATAAGGCAGCCGACGCGACGCGGGGCGTGGCGCTTGTGTGCCTGCGGAGCGGTCATGCCGGCCGGAGGGTGGGGCTCGACGGCGTGCTGGTGTCGGTGCTCCCCCATGACCGCCCGCCCGACGCCCTTCAGCACCAGATCGAGTCGGGGTTGAGCCGCGCGACTGGCTGACCCTTGCCGATATGCTCGTCGAGGATGGCCGGGACGTCCGCTTCTTTCACCTTGGAATACCAGGTGCCGTCCGGGTAGACGACGACGGTCGGGCCCTGCTCGCAGGGGCCCAGGCAGGCCGAGCCGGTGACGAGCACCTGACCGGGCTGGATGCCGCGCTCCATCAGACCCATGTTGAAGGCCATCAGGATGCCCGGCGAGCCGGCGGCGCCGCAGGAGGGTTTGGGGTGGCCGGGAGGACGGCTGTTCGTGCAGACGACGATGTGATATTTCGGCTTCGGCATGGGGCTCCTTCACTTGGGCTTGTACGAGCGCCAGCGCTCGATGCACTCTTCCGGAAGCTTCCAGTGGGCGGCGCCGGCGATCACCCAGTCGAGGTAATGCTCCTTCGGCCTGAACTTGCCGATGGGGATCGCGGCGTGGGTGGTGACGAGGAGCTTGTCGTTCTCCTCCGTGACGACGGTCACGGGCACGTGCCGGAAGGCGTTGGGCGGCACTTCGCCCTCGAACTCGTCGAGCAGCTTGAGGTCTTCGTCCGTGACCTCGAGCACGACGCCCCAGACCCGCTCGCCGGGCGAGGGGGTCACGCTGGCGATCCCGCACCGCCATTGGGACGACCAGCGGCAGAAATGGATCGTGTGCTCGGGCAGGTAGGCCTTGCACACGAACCGGTGCTCGGGCGCCCGCCGCTTGAGCTGGGCGGGGTTCATGTTGTCGGCGTAGACGAAGAATTTCATCGTTGCGTGAGTCCGTGGAAGGCGCGGCCCGCGCGGGCCGGATACTTCTACCACATCGCCGCGCGGGATTGTCAAGGCCGCCGCGGAGCGTGAGCGGACCGCGCGGCGCGGCGTCGCCCGGCCTGTCAAGCCATTTGGAAATCTTACCCTGGAGTGATTCGTTGCGTCATTTCTC
>NZ_CEFZDU010000021.1:0-28850 GCF_979578155.1 Candidatus Nitrospira neuquenensis
ATCGAGGAGCCGATCTACATCCGCCCCGCCGAGCGGGTGAACTGGCTCTAAGGGGCACGAGGCGAGCAGCCAGCCGTCCATCCGGCCAGGCCGTCGCGGTCAGTCCGGCGCAAGCCGGCATCGGCGGGCGGGTGGGCCCCCGGCGTCCGCCGGGGTGACGGGCTGAGCGCCGACCGCCAGGGGGCAGGGGCTCGTACGGGCCTCTGCCCCCTTCTTATCAGGAGGAGCCGGATGCCTGTCGATGGAAGGGTGGGCTGGCCGTCCGGGGGGCGGGTGCTGGTCAGTGCCCTGATCGTCGGGCTCGGGCTGGTGACGGCCGGCCTGCTGGACCGGGTGGACCGCGACCTGCGGATGCTCTACGCGGACTATACGATCGCGGCGACCGACCTCGCGCACATCTCCGGGGACGTGATGCGCTACCGGACCAGCATCATCCGCGCCGTGGAGGCGGGTAGCCGGCCGGATGCGGAGCGGATCCTCGCCGCGCTGCCCGAGCAGCGGGAGCGGATCAAGGCCGCGGTGGAGCGTTACCATGCGGCGGGCGCGGGGGTCGGGTTGCAGACGCCCAAGGAGCGGAAGGCCCTGGAGGCGTTGCGGACGAGCCTGGACGCCTACTTTGCGGCGGCCGACGAGACGATCACCCTGCTCCGCGCACGATGGGCCGCCGCCGCGCCGCAGGAGGCGGCGGCCATTCGGAGCAAGCTGGCGCTGCACGTGCGGGACGCGGCGGGCGCCAGGATCGTGGCCGTCAGCATGGCCCTGGACCGCCTCCTGGAGACCGTCGCGGACGTGGGGAAGGGGATGCAGGACGAGGGCGCGGTGATCATCCGCGAGATCAGCACCGCGCTGCTGATCGGGAGCCTGCTGCTGGCGCTGCTGAACCTGGTCGTCGGCTCGCGGGAACAGGCCGGCGCGGGGGCGGTCGCCGGCGCCGGACGGGAAGGCGGACCGGCCTCCACCGTCCTGCCGGGAGCCGACCCGCGCGTATGAACACGAGCAGGGACCGTCGAGCGCCGCCAGACTTGACAGGCCGGATGCCCACGGGCACTATCGCAGGCGGCTCGGCGCGAGCGCCGAGCGATGGAGGCCCCGAAGATGTCCGGCCACACGCTCCCCCTCTCCACGCCGTCGGCGCGGGAACCCTGCGTCATGGTGGTCTTCGGAGCCGACGGCGACCTGACGAAGCGCAAGCTCGTGCCCTCCCTCTACACACTGGCGGCGAACGGGCTCCTGCCCAAGGAGTTCGCCCTGGTCGGACTGGCCAAGACCGAATTCTCCACGGAGGAGTTCCGGCGGAAGCTGAGCCGGGACGTTCGGGAATTCGCCCCGGGGCCGTTCGACGCCTCGGTCTGGGAGTCGCTCCTCCCGCGCCTCTACTACGTCACCGGTGACTTCCTCGACCCCGCCGCCTACGCGCGCCTCCGCAACCAGCTCGATGAGGTGGAACGGACGCACGGCACCCGCGGGAACCTCGCCTTCTACCTCGCCACCGCCCCCGGCTTCTTCAGCGAGATCCTCCGGCACCTCGGGGCCGCGGGCCTGACGCGGGAGCCGGCCGGCGCCTGGCGGCGCGTCGTCGTCGAAAAACCTTTCGGCCGCGACCTCGCCTCGGCCCGGGCGCTCAACGAGGAGATCCGCCGCGTGCTGGAGGAGCGCCAGATCTACCGGATCGATCATTACCTCGGGAAGGAGACAGTCCAGAACCTCCTCGTCTTCCGGTTCTCCAACGGGATCTTCGAGCCGGTCTGGAACCGCCGGTACATCGACCACGTGCAGATCACGGTGGCGGAGAGCCTGGGCGTCGAGCATCGCGGCCACTACTACGAGGAGGCCGGGGCGCTGCGGGACATGGTGCCCAATCACCTGATGCAGCTCCTGTCGCTCGTGGCCATGGAGCCGCCGAGCTCCTTCGAGGCGGAGGCCGTGCGGGATGAGAAGGCCAAGGTGATGCGATCCATCCTGCCGCTGCACCCCCTCGACGTGTTGCGCTTTGCGGTGGCGGGGCAGTACGGGGAGGGGATGGTCGAGGGCCGGGCGGTGCCGGCGTACCGCGCGGAGCCGAACGTCTCGCCGGAGTCGAACACCGAGACCTTCATCGCCCTGCGGCTGGTGATCGACAGTTGGCGGTGGGCGGACGTGCCCTTCTACCTCCGCACCGGCAAGCGGCTGCCCCGGCGGGTGACGGAGATCGTGATCCAGTTCAGGCGCCCGCCGCTGATGCTCTTCCGCCGGACGGCCGTCGAGCGGCTCGCGCCCAACCTCCTCGTGGTCCGCATCCAGCCGGACGAGGGCATCTCGCTCAGCTTCGGGGCCAAGGTGCCGGGCCCGACCGTCCGCATCGGGACGGTGCAGATGGACTTCCAGTACGCGCGGTACTTCGGCGGCGCGGCGAGCACGGGCTACGAAACGCTGTTGCACGACCTGCTGGCCGGCGACCAGACCCTCTTCATGCGGTCCGACAGCGTGGAGGAGGGCTGGCGCGTCGTGGAACCCATCCTCGACGTGATGCGCTCGCTGCCGGCGGCGAGCTTCCCGAACTATGCGGCGGGCACCTGGGGACCGCCGGAGGCCGATGAGCTGATGGCGCGCGAGGGGCGCCAGTGGCGGAATCCGAATTGAAGAGGCCGATCCGACGACGACCGGCCAGGGAATCCGGGTGGAGTCCCGCCGCGCCCACCCCTGCGATGGGCGGCTGCCCGGACGGATGTCTCAGCTTGAGCGGCGCCCGCCGAGAAGGCCTCTCGCAATTTACATTTCCCCACGGCCGTGCTAGGCTCCCGCTCAATTGTCCCGCCGGTATATAGGCGAGACGCCTACTTAGGTTTCCGGTTCCGGCTTGTAGGGGGCGGCGGCGGATGCCCAACCTCTCCGACAGAGCGCCGGAGGTCCCGGACGCGTCCCCCTCCGGCCGTCCTCTCTCCCCCTTGCAGCGCAGGCCTGCGATCCCGTCGGAGGGCGCATGTTCCACCTGAGCCGCCTCGACAAGCGCGAGAAGGCCTATCAGGAGGCCAACTGGGCCGAGGTCGAGAGGTACGCGCGCCGGCAGCTCGCGGAGGATCCCCGCGATCTCCGGGCGATGAACGACCTGGCCGTCGCCTATTACGAGCAGCAGCGCTACGACGAGGCCCACGACGTCTGCGTTCAGTTGCAGGCGCTGCTGCCCACCCGCGACGTGCTCCGGCAACTGAGCGCCTCGGGCGTCCGCTACATGCGCCACCATGTCGTCTACGGCGCGACCCTCTACCACCGCGGCAAGTATCGCGAGGCCCTGGACGTCTTCGCGGGCCTCAAGTGTCTCAAGGGCCACTTCTCCGACAAATTCCACTATACGGCGCAGATTCTGCTGATGCAGGGGCGGGTGGACCAGGCGATCGAGGAATACGAGCAGATGTGGAAGCTCCGTCCCGATCGGGATCGGAAGGTCCTTAAGGAGCTCACGGCCATCCTGGCCAAGCATCCGCTCCACGCCCGGGCTCACCGGCTGGCCTTCGAGGTCCATCGGGCCAAGGGGCGCCTCGCGGAGCTGATCGAGGCGGGCGAGCAGGCGCTCAAGGCGCGGAAGGCCGACCCCGAGACCGTCTATGCCGTGGGCTTCTACTACGAATTCCAGGGGGAGCTGGACAGGGCGGTGACGCTGTTCCGGCAGTACCTGCGCCAGCGCCCCGACGATCCGCATCTCCGCTGGCGGCTGGCGGAGCTGCTGCTGCACCGCGGCGACGTGGTGCCGGCGCTCGAAGAGTACCGCCGCGTGATCGAGGGCCGGCCGGAGCGGCTGGACGCGGTGCTCGGCAAGCTGGAGCTGGTCCTCGGCCAGTTGACCGGCCTGCGCCAGCGTGTCGTCCTGGAGGCCCTGTTCTCCCTCAACCTGGAGGCCGGGCGGCTGCCGTCGGCCCGGGCCTGGCTGGAACAACTGCTGCCGGTGACCGGCCGCCACGAGGACCTTCGCGTCGCGCTCCAGGAGCAGCTCGCAGCCACCGGAGACCAGGCCATGGAGGCGGGGGATCTGGAGACGACGCGGAGCGTGCTGGAGCAGCTCCTCCTCCTGGACCCGGGCAACGAGGGGTTCCGCGCGCACCGGCGTGAGCTGGACGAGGTCCTGCTAGAGAAGCGGGGCGGCGACCTCGAAGAGCGGCTCCGCTCCGGGCGCCTGACCGAGGAGGACCTGGTGCCGGTGCTCGAGGAGCTGGGCGACATCTACCGCCGGCGGGGGGAATCGGAGGACCGGGTCATCTCCGTGTACCAGCAGCTCGTCCGCTTCGAGTTCCCCGGCCTGGCGGAGGCGGTCCTCCAGCTCGGCCTGAGCCTGCAGCGCAAGGGGCTCGTGGAGCTGGCGGACAAACAATTCGAGCGGCTCTTGCGGATACCGATGCCGCTCGACCGGCTGCTGGAGCGCCTCTACGCCGTCGCCGTCGCCTGCGAGGAGCGGGGCCGTCCGGAGAAGGCCCTCGCCCTCTACACGCAAATCCTGGAATCCGACCTCAACTACCGGGACGTGCTGTTCCGGCTGGAGCGCCTGCCCGCCGCCCAGGGGGCGGACCGCCAGGCCGGGGGATGGAGCGGGGTCCGCGAGCGGTACGAGGACATCGTCCGGATCGGCGCCGGCGGGATGGGGACCGTGTACCGGGCGGTGGACCGGGTGCTGCGCCGGCCCGTGGCGCTCAAGTTCATGAAGGAGGAGCTGAAGCAGGAACCGGAAGCGGTCCAGCGCTTCATCCGGGAGGCGCAGGCCGCCAGCCATCTGCGCCACCCGAACATCGTGGCCATCTACGATATCCACGTCGAGGCCCCGGTCTTCATCGCCATGGAGCACGTGGACGGCCGCAGCCTGCGGGAAGTCCTCCAGCGGGGCGCGCTGGAGATCGCGCTGGTGAGGGCCGTCGCCGGGCAACTGTGCGATGCGCTCGGCTATGCCCATGCCCAGGGCGTGGTGCACCGGGACATCAAGCCGGACAACATCCTCCTGACCGAGCGAGGGGAGGTCAAGATCGCGGACTTCGGCCTGGCCCACCTCGACCTCGGCTTCTGCAACCTGACCCAAGCCGGCTCGATGCTGGGCACTCCCTGGTACATGGCGCCCGAGCAGATCCTCGGCAAGCCGGTGGACGGCCGGACGGACATCTACGCGCTCGGCGTCACCCTCTACGAGCTGCTCACGGGACGCGTGCCCTTCGCCGAGGGAGACATCGCGTACCGGCACCTGCACGAGCCGCCGCTCGTGCCCGGCCTGCTGAATCCCTCCGTCTCCAAGGAACTCGAGGCCGTCGTGATGAAGTGTCTCGAAAAGCGCCCTGAAGATCGCTTCCCGACCGCCGAAGCGCTCGGCCGCGGCCTGACGGCCCCGGCCTGAACCCTCCGCCACCGGGCCATGCCCCAGGACGCCCACGCCGCCACCTGCCCCCATTGCGGCCTGGTCCAGGCCCTCGCCACCTACTGCGCGCGCTGCCGGGTCCACATCCAGCAGTACGACGCCGTCCAGCAGCACCTGAGCCGGTTCGAGTCGGGGCTTCGGCGCGCGCGGGAGCTCGCCGACACCGGCCGCGCCGGCTCGACGGAGGCCGACGAGGCCCTGCGGACGCTGGCCGAGGCCTACCAGGGGCTGCGGGCCGGCTTCCAGGACATCACGCGGCTTACGCGGGAGATGGCGACGCTCGTCGAGGTCGGCAAGGCGATCAACTCGATCCTGGCCATGGACCAACTCCTGGACACGATCATGGATATGGCCGTGAAGGCCATGAACGCCGAGCGCGGCCTCCTGATGCTCAAGGACGAGCAGACGGGGAAGCTGGCCGTGCAGGCGGCCCGCCACCTGGACGCTTTGGCGGCGGGGGGCGAGGCGTGGCAGGTGAGCAGCAACGTCATCAGCCGCGTGGCCAGCGAGGGGCGGCCGATCCTCGCGACGGATGCGAGCCGGGAGGGCGCCTTCCGCGAGATGCAGAGCGTGATCGCGCACCACGTGCGCTCGCTCCTCTGCGTGCCGTTGCAGTCCAAGACCGCCGGCATCCTGGGCGTCATCTACCTGGACAACCGCGTGACCTCCGGCGCCTTCACGGAACAGAGCGTCGAGTTCCTCACCGCGTTCGCCCACCAGGCCGCCGTCGCGATCGAGAACGCGCGGCTGTACGAGAACGTCCGGAAGGAAACCACCGCCCGGATGAACCTGCAGCGGTACCTGCCGCCGAGCGTCGCGGAGGACGCCCTCAAGCGGGAGGGCTCGGCCATCCTGGGCGGCCGGCGGACCGAGTGCTCCGTGCTGTTCGGGGACATCTGCGGCTTCACGGCCGTGGCCCAGCGGCTGGAGCCCGACCGAGTCGTCCGGCACCTCAACGAGTTCTTCGGCGTCATGACGGAGATCGTCTTCCGTCACCAGGGCACCATGCTGGAGTTCCTGGGCGACGCCGTGCTGGCCGTCTTCGGGACGCCCGTGCCCTGCGCGGACCATGCGCGGCGCGCTCTCGCGGCGGCCGCCGATATGCAGCGGGCGACCGCCGGCCTCGCGGAGCGGGCGGAGCGGGAGGGCTGGCCGCAGTTTCGGATCCGGATCGGGGTCAACAGCGGGGAGGTGGTGGCGGGCAACATCGGCTCCCAGTCCCGCGTCAAGTACACGGTCATCGGCGACACCGTCAACCTGGCGGCCCGGCTCCAGACCCACGCGAAGCCGGGGGGCATCCTGCTGAGCGAGTCCGCCTACGAACCGGTGAAGGATCTCGTGAGGGCCGTGAAGTGGCCGCCGCTCGAAGTGAAGGGGCGGGCGGGGGCGGTGGACGCCTATGAGGTGCTGGAGCTGCTGGATCGGCCCGCCCCGGCGGGCGGGGCCGACCAGCGGCGGAGCGCGCGGCGCGAGGTGTCCCTGTTCACGATCTATCGGAACCCCACCCGGAGCCAAGTTTTCCAGGGCACGGTCAAGAACATCAGCCGGGGCGGCGTCCAGCTCAGCACCCGTGACGACTTCGAGCCTGGCGCGCGACTCCTCCTGTCCTTCCGGCTGCCCAGCGGGGAGAAGCTCTCCGACGTGGAGGGGCGTGTGGTGAGGGTCGAACGGGTCACGGACGAGCGCGGGGCGGTCTATTTTAAGCTGGGCATCCGGTTCGCCGAGGGCGCGGCCCCGCCCGATACGGCGACCTGACGCCTCTCGCCGCCGGCGGCCGTTCGCGGGGTCGCCCGCCGTGTGCGGCGGAGGGCGGCGCGGCCGGACCGATCAGGGGGTGGGATCGGGCGGCGACGGCTTCTTCTGGCTCTTCGGCTTCTTCGGCTGGGCCTTGGGGTCGCCGTGCTCACCCTTCAGCGACTCGATCTGCTCCTTGAGCGCCTTGAGCTCCTGCTCCTGCCGGCTCAGCGATTCCTTCAGCGCCTGCACGTCCGCCTGGCCCGCCGTTCCCTCGCCGGGCGGGGGCTGGGCCGTGGCCGGCGGGGGCGTCGCGGCAGGCGGCGCCGGGGTTCCCGTGGCCGGCGGAGGCTGCGGTTTGGGCTCGGGCAGCTTCGCGAGCCGTTCGTAGTCCACGACGATCGGGGTCAGGTGGTCCTCGCCGAACCAGCCGGGGTCCTGGTACGACTCCGGCAGCAACGCCGACTTGGGGGCGAAGAGCAGCTCGATCCGGTCGAGCCCGCCGGCGTCCGGCAGGCGGCGATTGGGCATGTTGATGCTGTCGGGTCTGGTCGGCCTTTGCCGGTATTGGGTCAGAATCAGGTGGAGCGACGGTCGGAACACGAAGAGGACGCCGGAGGAGGTTTCGTATTGAGGGCCGTAGGTGGCGGGCTCGGAGGAGCCTACCCCCGCGCCGCCCGTCTCGGACATCGACAGCAGATGGTTGGGGCCCGCAGGGGGCTGGACGAGGGTGAACCGGACCTGTTGCCAGGGCTTGGCCCGGGCCAGGCCCCCGGCCAGCAGGGGGGCGAGGAAGGCGACCTCCTCGTCCGAGAAGACGCGCTGCAGGGATTCCTTGTTCGAGAACATCGTGTCCATCGCGGTCTTGCGACGGATGACCAACACCCCCTTGAGCAGGCGCTCCACCACTTCGGGCCCGAGCGTCACGGGGTGCGTGGCTTGGAAGTTGTCCGCGGAGGCGCGCTCCAGGTACACGGAGGCGAAGGGGCTCCGGAAGATGACGTCCTCGGGGCGGGGGCCGGAGGCGCAGGCGGCTGCGACGAGAGCCAGCGCCGGTGCGATGAGCGCGAAGCGCCGCCACGACGTCCGGCGCGACCCTGTCCGTCCTGGGTGCACGAACCTCCTTCACTCCGGCCTCGAACCGGCGGTAGTCTACCACAAGTGCGGGCGGCGATTCAGGCGGGGCGCCGGCGCTCCCGCCGCGCCCGCCGGGCTTACGTAGGAATAGCCCGTCTGAGCGGCCCGGACGGTGTGGAGGTGCCCAAAAACAGGTTGCTGCGCCTCCCCTAAGAAAAGCCCTTGACAAAACGTCAACCGAGGATTTAAAAGCGACGCAACTTACAGACGCGCGGCCGCGGCGGCGGACGATGGGGTCCGCCCCGGCAGACCGGCCGCTTGAGGGACAATGACGTCCTTGCGGTTCACCTGGTGGACCGGGAGGGCGTTTTTTTATGCCCGAAGGCGGCCCCTCCCGGTCAGGAATTGTTCAATCTTCCGACGAACGGAGAGGGGTCGGACCATGCTGACACCACGAGGGAGGAGCGCCCGCCTGGGGCTCGCGGGCATCGCGCTGCTCGTGCTGGCCGCGCCCGCGGCCTACGGGCAGAGCGCGGAGGAATCGGAGGGGGCGGGGCGGCTGCTGCGCAAGGAGCAGACGCCCCCGAGCGCGCCGGCGCCGGGGTCGGGGCCGGTGGCGGAAAAGGAAGCGGCGGAGCAGGCCGAAGGCGCCGGCCAGGCCGTCCGCAAGGAGGAGCCCGGCGTGCACCTGTGCGCGGGCTGCCTCAGCACCCTGTACACGGACCAGAGCAAGGGCACGATCACGCCCTACGGCCGCGTCGAGCTGGACGCGATCTACAGCAGCCGGAACAACAACCCGCTCGACCCCGGCCAGTTCAACGGGTACGCGACGGCCGCGGGCAAGAGCAGCAACGCCTCCGCCACCCTGAACCCGCGGTACAGCGTGTTCGGCATCCGGGCCGACCGGACGGACGGCAAGCACAGCCTGACCGGCGTCGTGGAAGTCGACTTCTACGGGCAGACGGACAACGCGGGCAACCTGCCGCCCCGTCTGCGCCTGGCCAACGTCAAGTACACCTACAACAAGACCAGCCTCACCGCCGGCATGGACTGGACGCCGATCATGTCCCTGCACCCCGACCTGATCGACTTCTCGATCATGGGCTACGGCGGCAACCTGTGGCAGCGTCTCCCGCAGATCACGGTCCGGCACAAGTTCGCGGACAACGTCGAGGGGTTGTTGACCGTCATGCGCTTCGAGCGCGGCCTCTCGGCGATCCAGCCGAACCAGCAATCGCGGCCGGCCCCGGGCAGCAACTGCACCACGCCGAGCTTCGCGAACGCCAACTGCGTCTTCAACGATCCCGTCCAGAACCCCTACTACGGCGCCAGGCTCGGTTACACCGGCACGGGGCGGTGGGAGGGCGCGATGCTGGCGGGCAGCGTGGCCTACCGGTACTACCGGTCCGCGCCGATCCCCGGCAACACGACCTTCACCTCGGGCCAGGACATCAATTCCTACCTGGTCGGCGCCGAGTACGTCATCCCGCTGGGCCAGAAGCTCAAGATCTCCGGCGAGCTCGGGTACGGCCAGGGGCTGGGCGTCGAGTTCTTCCGGTACAACCAGGAGCTGAACTTCACGACCGGCAAGCCGGTCCGGACGTGGGTCGGCTGGACCCAGTTGAGCTACGCCCACTCGAAGGACTATACGTTCCTGGCGGGCTACGGCTTCGACAACCCGAACAACAAGGACTTAAGCGGCAGCCTCAATCCGGCGACGAACCCCAACACCCAGTACCTGCTGAACCAGCGCATGTACGTGACGGCGATCCACCCGATCTGGGCCGACTTCTACGTGGGCCTGGAGTTTCAGAACCTCTGGACGACGTGGACGACCTACGAGAGCTATTCGGGGCAGCAGTACAACATCTCGTTCTGGTACAACTTCTAACCCGCCGGGACGGGGAAAGGAGCGACGACGATGGACAAGCTGGATGAGACGACGACGACCGGGGCGGCGGAGCAGCCGACGGAGCCCGAGGGCCCTTCGCGGCGGGAGTTTCTGGCCGCGAGCGGCCGGGTGGCGGCCGGGGCGGGCGTCGCGGCCCTGCTCGGCAACCTGGGCCACTGGGCCCTGTCCTACGCGGCGGACAAGGCGCCGATCAAGATCGGCGTCCTGCACTCGCTCAGCGGCACGATGGCGATCAGCGAGGTGTCGCTGCGCGACGTGGTGCTGATGGCGGTGGAGGAGATCAACGCCAAGGGCGGGGTGATGGGCCGGCCGATCAAGCCGGTGGTCGTGGACCCGGCCTCCAACTGGGACCTGTTCGCCGAGAAGGCTAAGCAGCTCCTGCTCCAGGACAAGGTGGCTGTCGTGTTCGGCTGCTGGACGTCGGTCAGCCGCAAGTCCGTGTTGCCGGTCTTCGAGAAGAACAACGGGCTGCTGTTCTATCCCGTCCAGTACGAGGGCGAGGAGTGCTCGCACAACGTCTTCTACACGGGGGCGGCGGTGAACCAACAGGCGGTGCCGGCCGTCGAGTACCTGATGAGCAAGGAGGGCGGCGGCTACAAGAAGTTCTACCTGCTCGGCACCGACTACGTGTACCCCCGGACGACGAACAAGATCCTCCGCGCCATGCTCCTGGCCAAGCAAGTGCCGGAGAAGGACATCATGGAGGAGTACACGCCCTTCCACCACCAGGACTACCAGACGATCGTCGGCAAGATCAAAAAGTTCGCGGCCGGCGGCAAGGCGGCCGTGATCAGCACGATCAACGGCGACAGCAACGTGCCCTTCTACAAGGAATTCGCCAACCAGGGCCTGCGGGCCGAGGACGCGCCGATCATGGCCTTCAGCGTGGCGGAGGACGAGCTGCGCGGCATGGACACGACCGCGCTGGTCGGGCACCTGGCGGCGTGGAACTACTTCCAGAGCGTGGATACGCCCCAGAACAAGCAGTTCGTGGCCAACTTCAAGGCGTACTGTAAGAGGAACAACCTGCCGGACGGCGACAAGCGCGTCACCGACGACCCGATAGAGGCGGCCTACTTCGGCGTCTACATCTGGAAGCAGGCGGTCGAGAAGGCCGGGTCCACGGAGGTGGACAAGGTCCGCAAGGCGGTCTACGGCAGCAAGTTCCTCGCGCCGGGCGGGGAAATCAAGATGGACGAAGCCAACCACCACACGTGGAAGCCGGTCCTGATCGGCGAGATCCTCAAGGACGGGCAGTTCAAGATCGTCTCCCGCTCGAAGGGCCTGGTGAAGCCCGAGCCCTGGAGCGAGTACACGAACCCGGACAAGGGCTGCGACTGGGTGAGCCACCAGGGCACCTACCAGAAGAAGAAGTAGCGAGCGACCGGACAGGGACCGGCAAGCCCCGCCGCGCCCGTCGGGGGCGCGGCGGAGCCTGCCCAGGACCACAGTGACAGGCCCGTGCACGACATCAAGCGGCGGGACGGCCGAGGTCGGCGTCCCGCCCGCCGCCCGCCCCCGGCGGTCTTCCGCGCCCCGGTCCCTGCGAGCCGGGGCGTTCCCGCCCAGCGCCCCACCCGGCGCCGTCGGACCGCAGCCCGGCATCCGATGGGGCCCGTCCGCCCGCCGGAGGGCATCGTACCGAGGAGAACCGGCATGACGTCACCGAATCTGCTCCCGCTCCGGGCTGCGGCGCTCGTCCTCGTCCTCTGGTCCGGCGGGGCGACCGCGGGCGAAGCGGCGGAGCCGCCGCCCGCCCCCTCCGCCGTCGAACGGGCCCTGGCCGACCTGACCGGGCCGGACGAGGCCGCCCAGGAGGCGGCCGCGGCCGCGCTGATCCGTGAGGGGGACCCCTCGCTGCTGCCGCGCCTGGAGGAGCTGCGCGACAACTCGGAGCGCTCGGTGCGCCTGCTCCTCAAGCCGATCATCGATCTCCTCAGGAACCGGGCGAACCTGGCGAGCGACAGCCCGGACGTCCGGCGATCCGCCGCGACCGACCTGGGCACGATCGGCCACCCGGCGGCCCTCCCCTGGCTGGAGGCGGCCCTGGTCCGCGAGCCGGACCGTTGGGTGCGCTACACCATCGAGGAGGCGATCAACCTGATCAGGCTCGCGGGCGAGGATCAGCAGGCCCGCCTCGCCGCAGCCGCCAAGCTGGGCGAGCTCCGCAGCCAGAACGCCCTGCCGACGCTCAAGGACCTGGCCAAGGAACCCGCCAAAGACGCCCTGGAGAGCGGCGACCCGCGGGCCCACGAGGCGTACGAGCGGCAGGTGCAGATGGCCAGGGCCGCGGCCGAGGCCGTGGATCGCATCGAGACCTGGGGGAGCTGGGCCTCCGCCGTCGAGACGGTCTTTCGCGGCATCAGCCTGAGCTCGATCCTCCTGCTCATGGCGCTGGGCCTGGCGATCGTCTTCGGGCTCATGGGCGTGATCAACATGGCGCACGGCGAGCTGATGATGCTGGGCGCCTACACGACCTTCCTCACCCAGGAGGCGTTTAAGGCCTATCTTCCCGAGGGGGTTTTCGACTATTATTTCCTCGTCGCGATGCCGGGCTCCTTCCTGGTCGCCGGCCTGTTCGGGCTGCTGCTCGAGGCGGGCCTCATCCGGTTCCTGTACGGCCGTCCGCTGGAAACCCTGCTGGCCACCTGGGGCGTGAGCCTCATCATGATCCAGGGGGCGCGCGTGATCTTCGGGGACCTGACGGCGGTCGCGGCGCCGAGCTGGCTCAGCGGCGGGATGCAGGTGCTCGTCGGCGTGCAGTTGCCCTACAACCGACTCTTCATCATCGCGCTGTCGGTCGTGTGCGTCGCGGGCATCTACGCGCTGCTGTTCCGGTCCGGGGTGGGGCTGCGGGTGCGGGCCGTCATGCAGAACCGGGACATGAGCGCCTGTCTCGGGATTCCGACGCGCAAGGTGGACGCCTACACCTTCGCCTTCGGGTCGGGGCTCGCCGGGCTCGCCGGTTGCGCGCTGACCCTGGTCGGCAACGTGGAGCCGGGCCTGGGGCAGAACTACATCGTGGACTCCTTCATGGTCGTCGTGACCGGCGGCGTGGGCAAGCTGGCGGGGACCATCGCGGCGGCACTGGGCATCGGCGGCCTCAACAAGCTGCTGGAGCCGGCCTTCGGCGCGGTGTACGGCAAGGTGTTGATCCTCGTCCTCGTCGTGCTGTTCCTGCAGTGGCGGCCGTCGGGGCTCTTCGCGATCAAGGGCCGCCACGTCGAGTCGTGAGCATGGCTGACGGAACCGACATGGGCCGGGAGCCGGAACGGGGACAGGGAGCGGCCTTCGCGCTGATCGGGGTCCTGCTGCTCGTCGTCGTCCCGCTCCTCAACGTCCTGCCGTCGCCCGAGTCGGCCCTCTACATCTCGGACTTTACGCTCAACCGCTTCGGCAAGTTCCTGGCCTTCGCCATCCTCGCGCTCGGGCTGGACCTCATCTGGGGCTACACGGGCATCCTGAGCCTGGGCCACGGCGTGTTCTTCGGGCTGGGCGCCTACGCGATCGGCATGCACCTGATGCTCGCGATCGGGACCGAGAGCGTCTACGGCAGCACGCTGCCGGACTTCATGGTCTGGAATCAGGTCAAGGAATTGCCGTGGTTCTGGACGCCCTTCTACAGCTTCGCCTTCGCGGCGGTGGCGGCGATCGCGCTGCCGACGCTCTTCGCCGCGCTGTTCGGGTTCCTGGCGTTCCGCAGCCGCATCCGGGGCGTGTACTTCGCCATCATCACCCAGGCCCTGGCCCTGTCCGCCTGGCTCGTCTTCAACCGCAACGAGACGAACCTCGGCGGCACGAACGGCCTGACCGACTTCAAGCAGGTGCTGGGCTTCCGCCTGGCCGACCCGGCCACACAGCGCAGCCTCTACGTCCTGACCGTGCTCTGCCTGGGCGGGGCCTACCTGCTCTGCCGGTGGATCATCCGGTCACGGGCGGGGCGGGTCCTCATCGCGATCCGCGACAGCGAGCCGCGGGTGTTGTTCTCGGGCTACGCGCCGGCGAGCTACAAGCTGTTCGTGTTCGTGGTCTCGGCGGCCCTGGCCGGGCTGGCCGGCGCGCTCTACGTGCCGCAGGTCGGCATCATCACGCCGGCGCAGATCGGGGTCCTGCCCTCGCTGGAGATGGTGATCTGGGTCGCGGTCGGCGGGCGGGGCACGCTGGCCGGCGCGGTGCTCGGGGCCGTGGGGGTCAACTGGGCGCGGAGCATTCTGACCACCTCCTTTCCCGACCTCTGGCCCTTCTTCCTGGGCGGCCTGTTCGTCGCGGTCGTCCTGATCTTCCCGGAGGGCTTCATCGGCCTGTTCCGTAAAATGCACGCAGGCTGGCGCTCCCGGACGGGGGGGGCGGACAAGAACCTGGCGCCGGCCGGGGCCGGCCATGGAGGGGAGGCGCCCTAAGTGCGGGAGACGGGCGAGACGGCCGAGCGCGGGTCCATCATCTACCTCGAGGGCGTGACGGTGGACTTCGAGGGGTTCAAGGCCCTGCGCAACCTCAACTTCATCGTCAACTACCACGAGCTGCGCGTCGTGATCGGTCCCAACGGGGCGGGCAAGACGACGCTGCTCGACGTGATCTCCGGTAAGGTCAAGCCGGTCGCCGGCCGCGTGGTCTTCGGCAAGGACCGGGACCTGCTGCCGCTGCGCGAGCACGAGATCGCCACGCTGGGCATCGGCCGCAAGTTCCAGACCCCCTCGGTGTTCGCCAACCTGACCGTCTGGGAGAACCTGGACCTCTCGCTTCGCCGCAAGAGCAAGGGCGTCTTCGCGACGCTGATGTCGCGGCTGACCCCCGCCGAGACCGAGCGGATCGCCGGCGTGCTGGAGACGATCGGCCTGGCCGAGCACGGGCGGGTGCGCGCCGGCTCGCTGTCCCACGGGCAGAAGCAGTGGCTGGAGATCGGGATGGTGCTGCTCCAGGACCCGGCGCTGCTGCTCGTGGACGAGCCGGTGGCCGGCATGACCGACCACGAGACCGAGAAGACCGGGGAGCTGCTCCTGTCGCTGGCCGAGCGGCATTCGATCGTCGTGATCGAGCACGACATGGAGTTCGTCCGGCAGATCGCCCGCACCGTGACCGTGCTCCACGAGGGGACGGTGCTCTGCGAGGGGCCGGTCGAGAAGGTGCAGGCCGACCCCCGCGTCGTGGAGATCTACCTGGGCCGCCAGCGGGAGGCCGAGAAGGAAGCGGATGCTGCGGCTCGATAACCTGAACGTCCACTACGGCGAGAGCCATATTCTCCGCAACGTCTCCTTCGAGGTCGGGGCCGACCAGTGCGTCTGCCTGATGGGCCGCAACGGCGTGGGGAAGACCACGCTGCTCAAGACGATCATGGGGCTCCTGCGCTCGAAGACCGGACGCATCCAGTTCCACGGCGCCGACCTGTCGCAGGAGCCGCCGGACCGCCGCGTGCGCGCGGGCATCGCCTACGTGCCGCAGGGGCGGGAAATCTTTCCGCATCTCACGGTGCGGGAGAACCTGCGGATCGGGCTCGAGGCGCGGGGCGTGCCGGTGAGCCCCGCGGAGGAGCGGGCGGCCTACGACGAGGTGTTCGCCCTGTTCCCCAAGCTGACGGTGCTGCTGGAGCGGCCGGGCGGGGTGCTGAGCGGCGGCGAGCAGCAGCAGCTCGCCATCGGGCGGGCGCTGCTGTCGAAGCCGCGGCTCTTGCTCCTGGACGAGCCGACCGAGGGCATCCAGCCCTCCATCGTGGACCAGATCGAGCGGGTGATCGAAAGCTTCAAGGCGGAGCGGCGGTTCGCGATCCTGCTGGTGGAGCAGTACATGGAGTTCGCCGCGCGGCTGGCCGACACCTACGTGATCATGGCGAAGGGCGCGGTCGTCGCGTCGGGCAAGACAAGCGAGCTGAGCGAGGAGCAGGTCAAGCAGCATTTGGTCGTGTAGTGCCGACCAGGCCGGCCTCGGCGCACTCTTCGGGGCTCGCTTCCCCTTGAAGGGAGGAGAGGAGTAAGGGAGCGGAGACCATGCATCTGACGCCGAGGGAGCAGGAGAAGCTGCTGATTTACGTGGCGGCGCAGCTCGCCAAGGAACGAAAGGGGCGGGGGCTCAAGCTGAATTATCCGGAGACCGTGGCCTATCTCACGGCGGCGATCCTGGAGGGCGTGCGGGACGGCCGGAGCGTGGCGGAGCTGATGAGCTTCGGGGCGACGCTCCTGACCCGCCGGGACGTGATGCCGGGCGTGCCGGAGATGCTCCCGGAGCTACAGGTCGAGGGGACGTTCCCCGACGGGACCAAGCTCGTCACCGTCCACCAGCCGATCCGGTGAGGAGGCGCCGGCCTGCTCCCTCGTGTTGTAGCGGACGCTTCCGAGATGAGGGCCTGAATGCGCGTGTCTTCGACTCGTTGCACGATCCTCGGCAGAAGACGGAGGCCGGGCGGATCGACGACAAGGAGCACCGGCCACGTAGCGCGCTCGGGATTTAACGCCCAGGGGATTCACCCAACGCGCGGCCGAAACGGGGCTGCAGGAAGAGCGAAACTGCCAGCTCACTACGGTCTCGTTTTGGGGAGGGGGCAGGGAGTGGCTGGCTCGTGAAGTTCTTGGGTGGTTTGGTGGGGTAGTCTATGGGGCAGGAATTCTAGTGGCGGTCGCTTTCTACATCTTTAAGAGTCTTCCATGAAAAAGAAAAAAGTGGCGCGTCAAGACAAGAGCCGCTCGCCCCAAGGTCGCAGTGTTAACCGGAAAGGGGTGCCGGCGCCGAAGAATTCTCGGGGGGCGTCTGAACTCCGATCGGTCGTCCCCGGCGAGGTGATGCTCGGCGAGGGCGAGATCGAGGTCTTCAAAGGGCGGAGGACGGTCGAGCTCGTCGTCGCCAACACCGGCGATCGGCCGATCCAGGTCGGCTCGCACTGCCACTTCTTCGAAGTGAACCGCGCGCTGCGCTTCGACCGGGAGAAGGCCTTCGGCTTCCGTCTCCTGGTGCCGGCGGGGACGGCGGTCCGCTTTGAGCCCGGCGAGGAGAAGCGCGTGGCGCTGGTCGCCTTCGGTGGGAACCGGGTCGTGTACGGGATCAACGGGCTCACCAACGGGCGGCTGGACGATCCCCAGGTCATGGCCCGCGCGCTGGCGGCGGCGAGGGAGCGGGGGTGGATGTAAAGATCGAGTGATTGTTAAATGATGAGATCGAAACATTGAATTTGCAAGCTAAAATCTTCGATCGTAACTACTGGTCGTCGGTCAGGCGGAGCCGAGCATGAAAATCCCCCGCAGACAGTATGCCGACCTCTACGGCCCGACGGCCGGCGACCGGGTCCGGCTGGCCGACACGGAGCTGGTGATCGAGGTCGAGAAGGACCTCACGACGCCGGGCGAGGAGGCCAAGTTCGGCGGCGGCAAGGTGATCCGCGACGGCATGGGCCAGTCGCCGGCCGCGACGCGCGCGCGGGGCTCGCTCGACACGGTCATCACCAACGCGATCATCCTGGACTGGTGGGGGATCGTAAAGGCGGACATCGGCATCCGGGACGGGCGCATCGCCGGAGTCGGCAAGGCGGGAAACCCCGACCTCATGGAAGGGGTGACGCCGGGCATGGAGGTCGGGCCGGGCACCGAGGTCATCTCGGCCGAGGGCAAGATCGTCACCGCCGGCGGCATCGACACCCACATCCACTTCATCTGCCCGCAGATCATCTTTGAGGGGCTGGCCAACGGACTGACGACCCTCATCGGCGGGGGCACGGGTCCGGCGACCGGCACCAACGCCACGACTTGCACGCCGGGCGAGTGGAACATCCACCGGATGCTCGAGGCGGCGGACGGCTTTCCGATCAACCTCGGCTTCATGGGCAAAGGCAACTGCGCGCTGCCGGAGGGCCTGGCCGAGCAGGTCGAGGCCGGCGCGCTGGGGCTCAAGCTGCACGAGGACTGGGGCACGACGCCGGCGGCCATCTCCACCTGCCTCGACGTCGCCGACCGCTATGACGTGCAAGTCGCCATCCACACGGACACGCTGAACGAGGCGGGGTTCGTCGAGGACAGCATCAAGGCCTTCGGCGGGCGGACGATCCACTCCTTCCACACCGAGGGCGCGGGCGGCGGCCACGCGCCGGACATCATCAGGGTCTGCGGCGAGCCGAACGTGCTGCCATCCTCGACGAACCCCACGATGCCCTTCACCGTGAACACGATGGACGAGCACCTGGACATGCTGATGGTCTGCCATCATCTCAACCCCCGGGTGCCGGAGGACATCGCCTTCGCGGAGTCGCGCATCCGGCGGGAGACGATCGCGGCCGAGGACATCCTGCACGACCTGGGCGCGATCAGCATCATGTCGTCGGATTCGCAGGCCATGGGGCGGGTGGGGGAGGTCATCATCCGCACCTGGCAGACGGCGCACAAGATGAAGGTCCAGCGCGGCCACCTGGGCGACGGGCCGAAGGCGGGCGCCAGGCCCCACGACAACTTCCGCGCCCGGCGCTATGTCGCCAAGTACACGATCAACCCGGCCATCACGCACGGCATCGCGCACGAGGTCGGCTCGATCGAGCAGGGCAAGCTGGCGGACCTCGTGATCTGGCGGCCGGCCTTCTTCGGCGTGAAGCCGGACCTGATCGTCAAGGGCGGCTTCCTGGTCGAGGCGGCGATGGGCGACCCGAACGCCTCGATCCCGACCCCCCAGCCGGTCGTGAGCCGGCCGATGTTCGGGAGCTTCGGGCGGGCGCCCTTCTCCACCTGCGTGACCTTCGTCTCCAAGGCCGCGGTGGACCGCGGGGTGCCGCAACGGTTGGGCCTGCAGAAACGGGCGGTCGCGGTCCGAAACTGCCGCAGCATCGGCAAGCGCGACCTCAAGCTCAACGACGCGCTGCCCCGGATCGAGGTCAACCCGGAAACCTACGAGGTGCGAGCGGACGGCGTGGTTCTAAAATGCGACCCGATGGCGCAGTTACCGATGGCGCAGCGGTACTTTTTGTTTTAGGCCCCGGGCGCGAGGACTGAAGGGGCGGCATGCACGATCATCATCACCACGACGGCGGCGGACCCACGCAGGCCCGTGCGAAGGGTATCCCCGTGCTCGGGGTCGGCGGCCCCGTCGGCTCCGGCAAGACCGCGCTGGTCGAGGCCCTCTGCCGCCGGCTGCGCGACCGCTGGAGCCTGGCCGTCGTCACCAACGACATCTTCACGAAAGAAGACGCCGAGTTCCTCACGAGGCGCGGCGTGCTCCCTGCCGACCGCATCCTGGGCGTGGAGACGGGTGGTTGTCCGCATACGGCGATCCGCGAGGACGCCTCGCACAACCAAGAGGCGGTGGACGAGCTGGTCCGGCGTGTGCCCGAGGTGGACCTGATCTTCGTCGAGAGCGGCGGGGACAACCTCGCGGCGACTTTCAGTCCGGAGCTCGCCGACCGGGTCATCTACGTGATCGACGTGGCGGCGGGCGACAAGATTCCACGGAAGGGCGGGCCGGGCATCACGCGGTCGGACCTGCTGGTGATCAACAAGATCGACCTCGCGCCGCACGTGGGCGCCGACCTCGCCGTGATGGAGCGGGACAGCCGGGCCCTGCGGGGGGAGCGGCCCTTCATTTTCACCAACCTGCTGACCGGCGAGGGGCTCGACCGCGTGACCGCGTGGGTGGAGGCGCTGCTGGTCCCGCCCGGCGCGCGGGCCGCTCGCGCGCCGGGCGGCTGACGAGGAGGGGAGCCATGGCCGAGCTGCGCGTGATCAAGCAGGAGCCGGACTTCATCCATGTCGCGCTGGCGGGCCGTCTGGACCTGCTCGGCGTTCAGTCGGTCGAGACGACCTTCGGCGAGCTGACCGAGAAGCAGGGGCGCCCCACGCTCGTGGACCTGTCCGAGGTCGTCTTCTTGAGCTCTATGGGCCTGCGGATGTTCCTCAAGGCGGCGAAGGCGCTCAACCGACAGGGGGCGAAGATGGTCCTGCTCAAGCCGCAGGCGCCCGTGGAAGAAACCCTCATGTACGTGGCCTTCAACAACCTGATCCCGATCGAGCACGACCCGGCCCGTGCGTTGCAGATTCTGAAGGCCACGTGAGCCGCGTGATGAGACTGAGCCGCCGCGCCCTGCCCGCCGTCCTGCCCGTGGTCATGACCGCCTGCGGGGGCACCATCGGGCCGGTCCATTGCGACCCGGCCCGCGCCGCCCACGAGGCGAAGGACGACAGCCTGCACGAGTCCCGCGTCGAGATCGACGAGGCCCAGGCGGACAAGGGGCCCTCGCCCGACGGCATCGAGGGCCTCGCGCTGATGGAGAAGAAGATCCTCGACGAGCGGGCCTGCCGCAAGCAGGCCGAGGAGGCGAAGGCGAAGGAACGACGGGAGCGGGCCGAGCCGCGCTGACTCCGTTCCCCTGCACCGCAGGGGCCGGCGAGGTGAAGGCGGCCGGAGCATGGTGGGCTGGCGCTGGAGATCGGCCTCGTCCGGGAGGCATCCGTCATTGCGGGGCTCCCGCCGCGGCACTATGCGATCGGCGAGTTGGCCGATCTCGACGACGGGCGGCCCTGAGCCGAATCCCAATCTGTGCCCCAGGCCGGACCGGCGATCGAGGGAGGCGAAAGGGCGAGCCATGGGACTCTATGGCCCCGGGTCCCGGCGAAGCGGAGATCGTGAGATGGCGCGCCCGGAGGGACTTGAACCCCCAACCCTCAGATCCGTAGTCTGATGCTCTATCCATTGAGCTACGGGCGCGGCCGGTTGTAGTCGGCTGGAGGGTCGCGCACGTTATACAGGGCGGAACGCCGGCCGGTCAAGTGAGCGGCGCCGGGGCCCGGCCCGCCGCGGTTGCGCGACGCTCGGGAAGCGGGCATCCTGTACCCATGCGATCCCTTACGGCCATGACCGGCGCCGCGGCGCTCGCCGCCGTCCTGCTCTCAGGGGGTGCGGCTCGCGCGCACGCGCAGGTGAGCGGGTGTGCCGCGACGCAGCAGTTTTCCACGGGCTGCGAGCGGCCGGGCTGGAGCCTGGAGCCGGAGCCCGGGAGCCTGACCACGCTGCCGGGCTTGAGCGGCGGGGCCGGCGCTGTGGGGGAAGCCGGCTCGCGCTTGGAGCCGGGCGGTGGTCTCGACTATCCGCCCCCGGCGTCGCTGGTCACGCCCGCAGTCCCCCCGGCGGGTGATGCCCGCGACGATCTCAACCGCCGGTCGCTGCCCCTGGCGATCATGCCGGTCCTGCCCATGGCGCCGCTGCTGCCGATCCTTCCGGGGACAGGGCAGCCGTAAAACGACGGCTCCTGTTCGCGGCGCTGACCGCCCTGCATCCGACATGGGCGATCGGGCAGACGGGCGGCTTCCCGCGGAGCGGCGCGGCGGCGCCGCCCACGACGCACGCAGGTCCAGGCCGCACTGGACTCGCTGTTGGGCAAGGCGGCCGCCGCCCTGCCGTCCGCCGGCCGCTTCTACGCGGAACAGGTGAGCGGGCTGTTCGCCGTCGGGCTGGGGCCGCACAAGGCCTACCGGCAGCACCGAGACACGATCGACCGCCTGATCGAGGCCATCACCCAGGGCCGCACGGTTCAGCTCCGCTACTTTTCCGCCTCCCGCGGCAAGACGACGCGCCGGGAGGCCGATCCCTACCGCCTCTGGTACGCGGCCGGCGGGCTCTACCTGGTCGCCTACTGTCACTGGCGCAAGGACGTGCGGCTCTTCGCCGTCGAGCGCATCCGATCGGTGAGCCTCACGGACCATCCCTATCAGATGCCGCTGGGCTTCGACCTGGACGCCTACGTGCAGGACGCCCTCACCGTCATGCGGGGACCGCGGATCGAGGTCGAGCTGCTGTTCAACAAGCCCACCGCCGCCTGGGTCCGCGACCGGATCTGGCATCCCAGCCAGCGGCAGACTCCGCTGAAGGACGGCAGGCTCCGCATGATCTTGACGGTCGCCGACACGCGCGAGCTCGTCGGCTGGGTGCTGAGCTTCGGCAGCGGGTGCGGGTCGTCCGACCGGACGGCCTGTGCGCCGCCGTTCGGCGGGAGGCGAAGACCATTCTCGAGGGGACGGGGAAATGACCCCCGATCTCACGCGCGGGTGCTAGCCCACATTGCTCACGAACGCTTCTGCTGCAATCGCACATTCGCGGCTGCGACGAGCCTGGCCGCGGTGTCTGTGCGGCCAGGCGCATGGCGGAGTTGAGTGGATCACCGCGCGTAGTCCGGCGCGTGGCCGGGTTTCCACTTGATGCTGCAGCCGAGGCTGGGCTTCTGGTCGGTCTCCACGGGCCGGCCGGCCCGCATCGCCTCGATGGCCGCGCGGAGGTCCCTGCCGGTGACGGGGAGCCGGTTGCCCGGGCGGCTGTCGTCGAGTTGTCCGCGATAGACGAGCCGCCGCCGGGCGTCGAAGAGGTAGAAGTCCGGCGTGCAGGCGGCCTTGTAGGCCTTCGCCACCTCCTGCGTTTCGTCGAAGCAGAGAGGAAAGGTGAACCCGAGCCGCTCGGCCCATTCCTTGAGCCGCTCCGGGGCGTCGTCCGGGTAGTGCGCCGGGTCGTTGCTGCTGATCCCGACGAGGCCGAGGTTGCGCTCCGCATAGTCCCGTCCCAGCCGCGCCAGCTCCTCCTCGACGTGCTGCACGTAGGGGCAGTGCCGGCAGATGAACATGACCAGCAGTCCGGCCTTCTCCTTGAACGACTCCAGCGAGTAGACCCGTCCGCTCACGACATCGCGCAGGGAGAAGGGGGGAGCGGGGGTTCCGAGCGGAAGCATGACCGACGCCACGGCCATGGGCACCTCCCTGTTGTTCCGGGCTTCGCGCCGAGGGGACGGCGTACTCTAGCAGCCGGCTTCCCTGCGGCTCAAGGGGCGGGCCCGCGCCGGCCGGGAGCGCGCTCAGAAGGGTTCGTCGGGGTTGGCGGCGAGCCACTCGGTCAGGCCGGGGAGCCGCCAGTCAAGGCGCGCCCGGAGCTTGTCCGTGTGCAGGGAGGTGTCGGCGGGACGGGGGACGCCGCGGAAGTCGCACCGGGAGCCGGCCGCGATCTTGGCGTCGAGCGTGGGCCAGCGGGCGGCCAAGGCCTTGCCGATCTCATAGCGCGACAGGCGCTCCACGCCGGCCACGTGGTAGACGCCGGTCGCGCCCGCCGCGATCAGGTCCCACAGCGCGCGTGCGAGGATCGGCGCGGGCGTGGGCGTGCGGAACTCGTCGGTGAAGAGCGTGACCGTCCATCCCGCCTCCCAGTCCCGGCGGAGCGCCTCGTTGAAGCCTCGGTCGCCGGTGGGGGAGATGCCGCCGACGAGCGCCGGTCTGATGATGAGGGCTCTCGGATGGTCGGCCAGGAGCCGCTCGGCCTCGACCTTGGTCTCGGCATAGACGTTGACGGGGTTGACGGGGTCCTCCTCGCGGTACCAGCCGGCCTTGCCGTCGAAGACGAGGTCGGTGGAGAAGAAGACCAGATAGGCGTCGCGGGCCAGGTCGGCGAGGCGGGCCGTCGCCTCGACGTTGAGCCGGCGCGCGAGCGCGGGGTCCCGCTGGCAGTCGGGAGTGCGGCTCAGGGCCGCGCAGTGGATCAGGAGCGAGGGGGCGATCTCGCGCCACGTCCGCCGGACGGCCTCGGCGTCGGCGAGGTCCATCCGCGCGCGCGTCAGGCCGTGGACCGTCCAGCCCGGGGCCCAGCGGACGGCGCCCTGGACCAGCGCGTGACCGATCAGGCCGCCCGCGCCGGTGACCATCGCGACCGGCCGGTCTCCACGGTTCGATCCCAAGGGGGCTTCCTCATCGCCTGACGCGGCGCATCTTGGCACGGGCCGCGACCGACCCGCAAGCGCACCTTGATCTTGCGCGGGGACTGGGATAGAAGGGACCAGGCCGCCGCGGTCATCGTCGGCGGACACCGGAGCGACGATGCACGAGCCAGAGCGTCAGGAAGGCCCGGGGACGGCCGGCGCCGTCGGGGAATCCTTCCGCATCAAGATGGTCCAGACCCTCACGCGCGTGCCCTACGACGTGCGGGGCGCGGCGCTGCGCGAGGCCAGCTACAACGTGCTCCGGCTGCCGCGCGACCGGGTGTACCTGGACTTCGCGACCGCTCGGGGGAACGCGGGACTGACGGACCGGCAGCTCTCGGCGCTGATGATCGGCGACGAGGCCTACGCCGGGAGCCGGAACTTCGAGGCGCTCGAGCGGGTCTGCCGTGCGGTCTTCGGGAAGCGGTTCGTCGTGCCGACGCACCAGGGGCGCGGTGCGGAGCATCTGATCCTCCGCGGGCTCCTGCAGCCCGGCCAGGCGGTCGCGACCAACGGGAACCTCTGGACCCTGCGCGGGCTGGCGGCCGCACTGGGCCTGCACGTCGAGACGCTCCTGAAGTCCGAAGCCTTCGACGCCGCCTCCCGCGATCCCTCCAAGGCCGACTTTCCGCTCGACCGGCTGCAGAAGCGAATGGCCTCCGGCGAGGTCGGCCTGGTGATCGCCGGGGCCGCGCTGCCGCAGCTCGGCGGGCAGCCGCTCTCGCTCGCCAACCTTCGGGCCGCGGCCGAGCTGGCGCGTGGTCACGGCGTGCTGTTCGCGCTCGACGCCTCGATGGTCGCCTCCGCCGCGTACCTCGATCGCGCGGCGCGCGGCTCGGCCGAGCGCGTGGCCGACCTGATCCGGCAGTACGCCGAGGCCTGCGATCTGCTCTATCTCTCGGGGCGGGAGGATGCGGGCTGCCACACGGGCGGGCTCATCGCGACCGACCGGGAGGACCTCTACGTGCTGCTGCGCAGCCTGGTCGTCGTCTACGAGGGGCTGCATACCTACGGCGGGCAGGCCGGCCGGGACATGCAGGCGCTGGCGCAGGGGATCGAGGACCTGAAGGACGAGAGTTACCTGGACTTCCGGACACGCAAGCTCGCCTTCCTCTCCCGCCACCTCGCGGCGGCGGGCTTGCCGGTGGTGGGGCCGGTGGGACTCTCGGGCGTCTGTCTGGACTGCCGGGAGACCGCGCTCTGCGGTTGGCGCGAGCACGGCACCCCGCCGCATGCCGCGGCGAACCTGGCGGCGCTCCTGTACCTGGTCTCCGGCGTGCGCGCGCGTCCGCTGGACGCGGCGGTCTTCGGGCGCGACTGCGAGTGGCTCGGCCTGTTCGTCCCGCGCCGCTGCTACACGGAGCGGCAGCTCGACTACCTCATCGCGAGCTGCGCGCAGCTCATGCGGCACCGGATCGCCCATCCGCTCCGGCGCCTCGGGCCGGCGCCCGAGGCGCCCGAGCTGGCCCGCTACGAGGCGAAAGGCCCCTTTCTCACCGAGTACCACGGAGACCCGGTCCCGCCCGCGACGCCCGAGCCCTACTTCATCAAGGTCGTCGAGCCCTTTCGCCGGATCGGCGAGGCGGAACGCGCCAGGGCCATCCGGGAGGCGGGCTACAACACCTTCCTGCTCCGCTCCGAGGACGTCTACATCGACCTGCTGACCGACTCCGGCACCGCCGCGATGAGCAACGAGCAGTGGGCGCGCATGATCGAGGCGCAGGAGTCGGAGCTGGGCGGGGAGGCGAGCCGGGCCTTCGTGGAGCGGGCGCGGGCCGTCCTGGGTTTCCGGCACGTGCTGCCCGTCCACCAGGGCCGCGCGGCCGAGCACCTGCTCTCGCAGGCCCTGATCCGCCCCGGCCAGTTCGTCGTGAACAACATGTACTTCACGACCACCCGCGAGCATCAGGAGCGGGCCGGCGGGATCTTCGTGGATCTGATCGTAGATGAGGCCTACGACCCGCGCGCCGACCATCCGTTCAAGGGCGACCTCGACCCGACGAAGCTGCGGGACTTCATCGCCGCGAAGGGGGCGGACGCGATCGCCTACGTCTGCGTGGAGACGAACGTGAACATGGCCGGCGGCCAGCCGGTGTCGCTCGGCGTGACGCGGGAGGTGTCCGCCATCTGCCGCTATCACGGCATCCCGCTCATCTTCGACGCGACGCGGCTCGCGGAGAACGCCTACTTCATCAAGACGCGCGAGCCCGGCTACGCGGACTGGTCCATCAAGGACATCATCCGGGAGCTGATGGCCCTGGGCGACGGCTGCACGGTCTCGGCGAAAAAGGACGTGCTGGTGAACATCGGCGGCATCCTGGCGGTGAACGATCCGGCGCTCTCCGAGCGCTGCGCGGCGCTCTGCGCGACCTTCGAGGGGACGCCCTGGAGCGGCGGCCTGGCCGCCCGGGACCTCGCCGCCATGGCGGTCGGGTTGGAGGAGATGACCGACGCCGACTACCTGGCCTCGCGCGTCGAGCAGGTGCGATACCTCTGGGAGCGGCTGCGGGAGGGCGGCGTCCCGGTCGTGGCGCCGGCCGGCGGCCACGCGGTGTTCCTGGACGCCCAGGCCTTCCTGCCGCATGTCCCGCAGGAGGAGTTTCCCGCCCAGCGCCTGGCCGCGGCTCTCTACGAGGCCTCCGGCGTACGGGGGATGGAGCGCGGCCTGGTGTCCGCGGGGCGCGACCCGGTGACGGGCCGGCACCGGCATTCGGCCCTGGAGCTGGTGCGTCTCACCATCCCGCGCCGGGTCTATACCTACAGCCACATGGACGTGGTCGCGGACGGCGTGCTGCGGCTCTTCCGCCGCCGCGAGCGGCTCGCGGGGCTGAAGCTTACCTATGAGCCGCCGACGCTGCGGTTCTTCACCGCCCGGTTCGAGCTGCTGTGAGGGAGGGGATGGCCGGCCCGCTGCTCGCCCTAGCGCTGCTGATCCTGTGGCCGGGCGGTGCCGGCGCGGCTGCGCCGGCCGACGACTATCCGCAGCATCTGGAGCGGGAGCTGGCGCGACTGCTTGCGTCGGGGGCGAGGGACTCGCACGATCCCCGGGTGCTGCGGGAATTGGCGGACCTGTACCTGGACATCGGCGACGAGGCTTATCCGGACCCGGCGCGGCGCATCGCGGCGTACGAGGAGGGGGCGCGGGTGGCGCAGCGCATCTTGGAGCGCAACGAGGCCGACGGCCTCGCCCATTATCTCTACGCAGCCAACGCCGGCAGCGCGGCGGAGCTCAAGGGGATGATGGCCTCGGCCCTCCTGGTCAAGGACCTGAAGGCCCATGTGACCCGCGCGTTGGAACTGCACCCGGACTATCCGCCCGCCCACCACATGCTCGGCCGGATGCTGGAGGAACTGCCCTGGTTCTTGGGCGGCGACTCGGCCGCGGGGCTCGACCACCTGAAGCGCGCCGTGGACCTCGATCCCGGCTATGTCCATGCGCGCATGGACCTCGCGAAATCCTACCTCAAGCGCCGGCAGACGACCGCCGCGAAGCGCGAGCTGCTGGCGATCATTCGCATGTCCCACCCGCGCAATCCCTACACCTGGCGGGTCAAGTATCGGCCGGAAGCCGAACGGCTCCTTGCGGGGCTGGACCCGACGGACGGACGCTGACCCGGCGCCCCCTGGTCAGGCGCCGACGACGATCGTCCCTTCCATCCCGCGGTGTCCTTTGATCAGGCAACGGAACAGATAGGTCCCCGGCGGGGCCTCGACGATCAGCTCCAGGGACTTGCCGGGGAGGAGGCGCAGCCCGACGCCGGGCGGCAAGGGCTGGGTCCCGGCTTCCGCCGGGACGACGAGGATGCGCACCCGCGGGTTGACGAGCAGATCGCTGGTGAACTCGTGCGGCTCCCGGCCCTCGTTGACGATGAGGAGACGGATCGGCCGCGCGGCATCTACCGTGATCATGGCCGGGACGAAGCGAAAGTCCTGGGCCGCGATGCGGACGGACTGAACAGTGGGGGAGCAGGCGGAGAGAAACATCAGAGGGAGGCAGACGAAAGGAATCGTCCGGGACAGGCTATGCGAACTGAAGGGAAGCATGCAGCCGCAACGGAACCTCGCCGCCGCCATGATTCAGGACAAAGGCGGCTTGCACGCAAGCAAGGATGGCGGAGAGGGCGGGATTTGAACCCGCGACAGAGCTTTGGGCCCTGTGCCGGTTTAGCAAACCGGTGCCTTCGGCCGCTCGGCCACCTCTCCGGTCCGACAAACGGTCATGGCCCTCGGTGTCGCCCGAGGTCGGCTGCGGGGCGGGGTCCTTTATAACACGGCCCGAGGGGCGGAGTATAGGGAAGGCCCGCGCGGGTCGCTTACGTGTGGGATTTCTTGATGATGGCGTGCCTGAAGCAGGTCACCTGGTGATCGTTCGTCATGCCGACCGCCTGCATGAACGCATAGCAGATCGTGGAGCCGACGAACCGAAAGCCTCGCTTCCGCAGCGCCCTGCTCATCGCGTCGGATGCTTCGGTGGTCGCCGGCAGGTCTTTCATCGCCCTGATCCCGCCGTTGATCGGCTTCCCACCGACGAAGGACCAGATGTAGGCGTCGAACGAGCCGAATTCCTGCCGGATCGCCAGGAATGCCTTCGCGTTTTGGATCGCGGCCCTGATCTTTAAGCGGTTCCGGATGATGCCAGGGTCCTTGAGCAACCGCCGGACGTCCTTCGCTCCGTAGCGGGCGATCTTGTGGGCGTCGAACCCATCGAAGGCCCTGCGGTAGCTCTCCCGCTTGTTCAGCACCGTCTGCCAGGAGAGCCCCGCCTGCGCCCCTTCGAGGATGAGAAACTCAAACAGCGTGCGGTCGTCATGAACCGGAACACCCCACTCCCGGTCATGGTAGGCCGTCATCAGGGGGTTATCGCCGGCCCAGGTGCAGCGCGTAACCGGCTTGGAGGCGCTCATGGTCGCTTGCGCTCCTGCAGAGGGGGTCACGCCTCCGTGCGAGGGGGGATTGAACCCTCGAAGCGACGGACCGGTCGCACCGATCGGCGGCGACCGGCCGAGCACGCGCGGGGTGGCGGAGGGGGTGGGCGGAGGCGCGACCACGTCGCGCCGGTCAAATGAGCCTCG
>NZ_CEFZDU010000022.1:0-282657 GCF_979578155.1 Candidatus Nitrospira neuquenensis
GTGCCGTTGCCAGGCTCTCGGAGGCTTGCTATACTGCGCCGCCGCTCGATCGCCGGGGCCGGCCGCGGGCGGCGGAGAAAGGAAGCCGTATGCACATCAGCGTCATCGGCACCGGCTACGTGGGCTTGGTCACGGGGGCCTGTTTCGCGGAGTTCGGCATCACCGTGACCTGTATGGACACGGACTCGACGCGGATCGCCCGCCTGCAGAAGGGCGAGGTCCCCTTCTACGAACCGGGGATCACCGAGCTGGTCGGCAAGGGGCTCCGCGAAGGCCGCCTCACCTTCACGACGGACATCGCCAGGGCGGTGGACCAGGCCTTGGTGATCTTCATCGCCGTCGGCACGCCCTCGCGCAGCGACGGCTCCGCCGACCTCTCCTACGTCGAGGAGGTCGGCCGCGGAATCGCCCGGCACATGGCCGGCTACAAGGTCATCGCCACCAAATCCACCGTGCCCGTCGGCACCGGCGCCCACCTCCGCGGCGTGATCCAGGCCGATCAGCCGACGCCCTGCCGCTTCGACATCGTCTCCAACCCGGAATTCCTGCGTGAAGGCTCCGCCATCGAGGACTTCCTCCGGCCCAACCGCGTCGTCATCGGCGCCGACAGCCCGGAGGCGGTCGCGATCATGAAGGACCTGTACCGTCCCCTCTACCTGATCGAGACCCCCTTCGTCATCACCGACATCCCCACCGCCGAGATGATCAAGTACGCCTCCAACGCCTTCCTGGCGACCAAGGTGTCGTTCATCAACGAGATCGCCAACCTCTGCGAGCTCGTCGGCGCGGACGTCAAGGTGGTCGCCAAGGCCATGGGCCTGGATCACCGCATCGGGGCCAAGTTCCTGCACGCGGGCCCGGGGTTCGGCGGCTCCTGCTTTCCCAAGGACACGGCGGCGCTCATTCAGATGGGCGAGAAGGCCGGCTGCGAGATGCAGATCGCGCGGGCGACGGCGACGGTCAACGAGCGGCAGCGGGCCCGGATGGTGGAGAAGATCGGCCAGGTGGTCGGCGGGCTCGAGGGAAAGACGCTCGGGCTGCTCGGCCTGTCGTTCAAGCCGAACACGAACGACCTGCGCGAGGCGCCGGCGATGGCGATCGCCGAGCGGGCCATGCGGGCGGGCGCGACCATCCGGGCCTACGACCCCGCCTCGCTCGCGGAGGCCGCGAAGGCGCTGCCGGGGCTCGTCCCCTGCGCGGACGCCTACGACGCGGCGCGGGGGGCCGACGCCCTCGTGCTGCTGACCGAATGGAACCAGTTCCGGAACCTGGACCTGGACAGGATCAAAGCGGCGCTCAAGCGGCCGATCTTCGTGGACCTGCGAAACGTGTACGAGCCGGAGGCCATGGCGGCGCGGGGGTTCCGGTACGTGGCCGTCGGCCGCCCCACGAAGACCCGCGACGCCTGACGAGCGCCGAGGGCCGGCTCCCCGGCCCTCTCCGATCACCCTTCACGTTTCACCGTGCTCACGCCTTCGGCTTATAGCCCATTCGATCGAGCACCTTGAGGATCTTGCCCTTCAGCCGCTCGTCCGCCTCGCCCAGCGCCGTCGCCAACGGTTCGACCGCCGGTTTGCCGATCTTGCGGATGATCTCGGTCGCCGCCTGCCGCAGCTCGTCTTCCTCCGAGTTGAGCAGCGGCACCAGCGCGGGCACGGATGCGGCGCCCAGCTTGATCAGCGAGTCGTAGGCCCGCTGCCGAACGTCCCCGACCTCGTCCATCAGGCACTCCACCAGCGGCGCCACCGCCCGCGGGTCCTTCAGGTCGCCGAGCTGCTCGGCCGCGTACTTCCGGTTCAGCCAGTGCGTGTCCTTGAGGTCCAGCAGCATCGCGTCCGCCTTGGCGGCATTGGGGTCCTTGGGCCGGACCTTGAGCTGCTTGACGAGGCGCTTGCCGCCCTCCTCGACCACGCGGAGCGTCGCTCCGTCCCCCGGCTTGACCTTCTGGAAGTCCTCGAGCGCCTCGTCGGAGACGTCCAACACGACGGTCTTCCCGTCGTAGGCCAGCAGCTCCACCTCGAGCTGCTTCGCCTGGGGATTCACCGCGACGACCCGCTCCGTGACCAGGTTGAACCCGTCTTTCTTCCCCCCGCCCTTCGGGGTGATCTGCACCAGCTTGATGGGAGCCTCGTCGGCCATGGTACGTCCCCTATGAAAAAGGAAAATGGATTTCAGGTCGCGGGATCGGGCTTCCAGCCGAGGCTCGCCAGGGCCGCCTCGGCCGTCTCCTTGACCATCTCGTTCTCGTCCTCGAGCAGCGGCACGAGCGCCTCGACCGCCCGGCGGTCGCCGAGCCGCGCGAGCGACTCCGCCGCGTTCCGGCGCACGAGCCAGTCCTCGTCCTGCAACGCCTCGACCAGCGCGCCGTACCCCCGCGGGTCGCCGATCTTCCCGAGCGCCTCGGCCGCGTGGCGGCGAACCATCCAGTTGTTGCCGAGCAGGCCCTCGATCAGCGCCTCCACCGCCCGCACGTCCCCCACCTTCTTGAGCACGCGCGCCGCGTCCTCCCGCAAGGTGCTGTCGCCGAGGGCCTCGATCAGGCCGGGCACCGCCCGCGGGTCCCCGATGCGCTCCAGCGCCCAGACCGCGGCGGAGCGCACGGCTCCGTCACGGTCCTTCAGGGCCTTGATCAACGGCTCGACGCCGCGGGGGTCTTTCAGCTTGCCCAGCGCCGTCACGGCCTGCTCGCGCACCGCCCACTCCTCGTCGTCCAGGGCCGCGATCAGCGGCTCGACGACGGAGGGGCCCATCTGCACGATCGCGCTCGCCGCGGCCTCGCGGATGACCATGTCCTCGTCGGCCAGCAGGGTGATGAGCTTGGGCAGGGCCGCCGGCCCCGCCTGCCCCAGGCTGGCCGCCGCGTGGTCGCGCAGGGCTTCGTTCTCGTCCCGCAGGGCCGATAGCAACTGATCGATCCGATCGCCGGGCTCACTCATCATTCGACCCTTCCTGCTGATCGTGCCCCGCCGCGCCGGCGGCGGTCTCCGTCTCCATCGCCAGCGCCTTGAGCTTGTCCACGATCACGCCCGCGTTGTAGGACACCAGCCCGTCCCGGTCCGTCTTGAGTCGCTCGAAGAGCGCCAGGTGGGGCGCGAGCACCTCCACCTGCTTGACCTTGGCCAGGGCCTCCATCGCGAAGACCCGCAGGGGCCGCACCCCGATCGCGTCCAGATAGAGGTCCACCGGCCGCGCGTCGCCGATCAGCCCCAGCGACTTGAGCGCATATTCCTTGACCCCCGTGTCCTTGTCTACCTTGAGCCGCCGCATCAGGGGCTCCACCGCCCGCACGTCGCCGATCTTCCCCAGCAGGTCCGCGGCGGCCTCCCGGACCACCCAGTCGTCGTCCTCCAGGTATTCGATCAGGATCTCGACGGCCGGCCGCCCGATCGCGAGCAGCTCGATCACGGTCGCCATCCGGGCCGCCTCGCGCTGGCCGGACTCCTCGACGTCCCGCAGGGCGTCGAAGGCCTCGTCGATCCGCTGGCGGACGGCCCCCAGCTTTTTGAGCGTGCGCGCGGCCGCGTCCCGCACCGCGTGGTCGCCCATGGCGTCCACGAGGGCGTCCGCGCAACGCGGGTCGAGCAGGCGCTCCAGGCTCTCCGCCGCCAGAAGCCGGGCCTGGGCGTCGGGGTGCTTGAGCATCGCCCCCAACGGCCCGACGGCGTTGGGCATGGTCCCCAGCAGCCGCTGGACCAGCGCCCGCGACTCCTCGGCCAGGTCCTCGGAGAGCATCCGCGCGAGGGCCTCGGCCGCCGCCGCGTCGAGGACGCCGGCCATCTGCTCGAGCGCGACCGCCGCCGCCTTCCGGACCAACGGGTCCCCGTCCTTGAGCAGCCCGGCCAGCGGAACCCCGGCGCGCGGGTCCTTGAGGCGCGCCAGCATGCCCGCGATCTCGACCTTGAGCGCGACGCCGGCGCCGCCCAGGGCCCGGATCAGCTCCTCGACGGCCTTGGGGCCTCCGGCCAGGCAGGCCGCGGTGGCCCGCATCCGCCGCCAGTCCTCCTCGTGGACCAATTCCGCGATCAGGGTCGCGAGCGACTCTTTCGGCATGTCACCCCGCCCTCGGCGCCCGGCCCGCCGTTCAGACGCGATTCGGTCGCCAGCCGGCCTGGGCCAGCGCGCCCTTCACGTGGTAGAGGATGTTGTCGTCCTTCTCCGTCCGAAGCACGTCGAGGAGGCCGGGAACGGCGCGCGCCCCGAAAGTCGCCAGGGCCGTCGCGGCCTCCGCGCGGACCGCCGTGTTCTTGAGCGCGCCGAGCAGCACGGGGACGGCGGCCTCGTCGCCGATCTCGGCCAGGGCCTTCACCGCCGTCCCCATCACGAGCATCTCCTCATCCCAGCGGTCTCCGCAGCCGTGGATCGGTCGGCTCTCCGCCGGCCGGCCGGCGCCCGTCACGATGTCCAGGAGCGCCGGGACGGCGCGCCGATCGCGGATCTTCCCCAGCGCCTCGACCGCCGGCCCGCGCAGTCGGGGCTCGCGCAGGGCGAGGAGCAGGAACTCGACCGCCCGCGGGTCGCCGATCTCCCCCAGGGACGTGACGCTGTCCTCGCGGACCGCCGGGTCCCGGTCGTTGAACAGCGCGTGCAGGAGCGGCTCCACGGCTTCCGGCGACTTGATCCGGCCCAGCGCCTCGACGGCGTGCAGCCGGACCAGCCACTCCTCGTGCTTGAGCGCGGCCAGGAGCGACGGCACGGCGGGCCGTCCGATGCGGACCAGCGCGGCGGCCGCCTCCACCCGCACGGCCTTGACCTTGTCGTCGAGCAGCAGGATCAGCCGCGGGACGGCGTCCGCGGCGCCCATCCGTCCCAGCGCCTGAGCCGCGTGCATGCGGACGATCCAGTCGGCGCTCGCCAGGGCGCCCATCAGGGGGCCGGCGACGCGGGCGTCCCCGATCTGCGCCAGGATGCGCGCGGCCGATTCCTGGACGGTCAGGTTCGCTTCGGCCAGACAGGCGCCCACCGCGATCACGGCCGGCTCGCCGATCCGGATCAAGGCGCCGGTCGCCGCCTCCCGCACGGCGCGGTCGGCGTCCTTGAGCAGGGCCAGGAGCGGGGTCACCGCCCGGGGGTCCCGGGCCTCGCCGAGCGCGATCGCCGCCTCTTCGCGGATGCCCCAGTCCTCGTCCCCGAGGGCCGCGATGTTCTCCAGCACCGGGTCGCCCATCCACATCTCTCGCGTTGCGCTCGCCCCGGGGGGTGGCTGGTCGGGAGGACGGCGGCGAGGCGGAAGGGACCGCGACCCTTGCGCGCCCGTCGCCGTCCGGGACCGCGCGGGGAAGAGGGCGCCCGTACCGTAACACACGCTTTTTCCGAGGGTCAACTGGGAGTCCCCGCCTCCGGCTTCAGGCGCCGGCGCAGTTGACAGCCTCCCCGCCCGGTGTTAAGTATGCCTCCGTCCGTTCCCGCACGCATCCGTTTCTCCCGCGCGCATTCGCATCGTCGGTGAACCATTCACGCAAGGAGGGTCCTCATGGACAGGGTACTCACAGTCGGCGGAGCCGGGACGATGAGACTCTTCCTCGCGGTGCTCGTCGCGACGGCGGCGGGCCTGGGGCTCGACGCGCGGTCCGCGTCGCCGGCCGCCGCTTACGAGGTCTGGGCCCTGGATCAGTCGGACACGGCCAAGGAGAGCGGCGGCTACCTGCACATCTTCGACGGCGCACAGCTCGCCGCCGCCCCCGGGAACGCCAAGCCGAAGGAAACCATCGACCTGGCCGGGGAGGTCAACACGCTCTGCCAGGACGCGACCAAGAAGGCGGTGCGGCGGCCCCACATGATCTTCTTCACGAAGGACGGCTCCCACGCCATCCTTTCCTTCCTCTCCGGGCAGGTCCTCTTCATGGACGCGGCGACGCGCAAGCCCGAAGCCTGTCTGTCCATGGGGAAGAACGTCCACGCGGCGTGGCCGACGCCGGACCAGAAGATGGCCCTGGCCGCCAACATGGCGGACAAGACGCTCATCCGCATCTGGACGGACTATGCGGGCCACAAATTCGGCTTCGACCCGGCCAAGGACGTGCTGAACCTCAAGGAGCTGGAGAGCGGCGAGCGGCCGGACACGGCGCCGGTCTGCCCGATCACGGACGCCTCGGGCAAGTACGGCTTCGTCACGCTGCGGGGCGGCGGACTGTTCGTCGTGGACGTGACCGAGACGCCGATGAAGATCGTGGCCACGGCGACCAACGAGCAGGTCCACCCCTCGGGCTGCGGGGGCGTGCAGGTGGGCGACACGATGTACATCAACTCGGGCGGCGGCTGGCCGGCGGACAAGTTCCCCGCCGCGGCCTCCCTGGCCTATGACGTCTACGCGATCAACCTCTCCGCCCTGCCGAAGGCCGTGGACGCGAGGCTGATCACCTCCCGCGATACCAAGTTCGCCGACTCCCACGGGATGGTCGGCGTCGGGCGCTACGTCTGGAGCGCGGACCGCGCGGGCAACAACATCGAGATCATCGACAGCCTGACCAACCTGAGCGTCGGCGGGATCGACCTGGTCGGCCCGGCCAGCGACGACCCGGCGCCGGATCTGATGGACGCGGCGCCGGACGGTGGGACCGTCTTCGTCGCGCTGCGCGGCCCCACCCCGCTCACGGGCAACGACAAGAAGGTGGACAACGCGAAGGGCTCGACCCCCGGCGTGGGCGTGATCACGGTCAAGGACGGCGGCAAGGGCGGCCAGTTCGTGGGCGTCGCTCGGGTGAGCAACATCAAGGACGGGAAGGAAACGGCCGACCCGCACGGGGTCGCCGTGCGGAAGTAATCGTCAGGTCCCGGGCCGGTCGCCGGCGGGGCCGAACCGTCCGGCCTCGCCGAGCGGCTTGTCCACCCGCAGGTTGTCGGCCTGCGAGGCGGCGTCCAGCGCCTCCTCCTCGCCCGGCGGCGGCTCCCAGCCCAGCTTCTTGAGCGTCTCGTAGGTCAGCTTCTTCAGCGACTCGACCGCGGTCAGGCGGCTCGTCGCGAAGGACAACACCCGCTCCCCCTCCGCCCCGACCTCCGAGGCCTTCGGGTCGTGCAGGAACGCCACCAGCGGCTCGATCGCCGTATCGCCGATCAGGACCAGCGAAGCCGCCGCCTGGTCGCGGAGGTTCACGTCCTTGAGCAACATGATGAGGTCCGGGATCACGCGCGGGTCGCGGAAGTGGCCGAGCGCCGTGGCCGCCGCCTCCTTGATGAAGGCCTCCTCGCTCACGATGCAGCCGGGGGTCGGCGTGCCGTCCTGCCGGATCCCCTTCCCGCGCAGGGCGTTCAGCACCGCCGGGAGCGCGCGGGCGTCGCCGATCATGCCCAGCGACGCGATCGCGTGCCGCTTCACCGCCCCGTCCTGCATCGCCTCGATGAGCGCGTCCACCGCCCGCGGGTCGCCGATCATGCCCAGCGCGATCGTCGCGTCCTCGCGCACCGCCCGATCCGGGTCCTTGAGCGCCCCGATCAGCGCGTCCACGACCTTCGGCGACCGGGCCCAGGCCCGGCCGATCTGGTAGTCCGTCGTCATCCCGCCCAGCGCGCGGGCCCCGTGGCAGCGCACGACGAAGTCCTTGTCGGCGAGGCAGTCGATCAGCGGATCAACGGAGGGCTCCCCGATCGCGACCAGCGCCGTGCCCGCCGTCTCGCGGACGATCTTCGAGGAGTCGCGGAACAGCTTGACCAGCGCCGGCACCGCCTTCGGATCGCCGATCCTGCCCAGGGCCTCCGCCGCGGCGCTCTTGACCGCGCCGTCGCGGTCGCGGCAGGCGACGATCAGGGCGTCCACCGCGCGGCTGTCCCGGATCTCGCCGCAGGCCTTGGCCGCATGCTCCCGGACGCGCCACCGCTCGTCCTTCAGACACGCCACCAGCCGGTCCACGACCGAGGCCCCGAGCCCGGCCACGGCCGCCACCGCCGCGTTCCGCACCTCCATGATGGGATCGTTGAACAGGCCGATGAGGGCGGCGACCGCCTGGGGGCCGCCGAGCCGGCCGAGGGCCGTCGCGACGTGGCAGCGGACGGACCAGAACTCATCCTCGACCGCGCGCAGGAGCGCCTCGAGGGTCGCCGGGTCCGCCAGGTCGGCCAGCGCCTTGGCGGCCTCCTCCCGCGTGGCGTCGTCCACGTCCTCGAGGGCTTCCAGCAGCTCTTCGACCGCGTCGGTCATCGTCGTGCCTCGCCGGCGTCCCGGCTCAATACTCCGGCTTGCCGCCGTAGGGCTGGGTCCGGCTGCAGCGGACCTTGAGCGTCCGCGTGCCCCGCCCCTCGACGCACTGGTCCAGGGAAGGGGCGAAGTCCAAGGTTCCTTCCAGCGTCACCCGGAACGGAAAGTCGAAGGTGAAGGTCCCGAAGCGATAGCTGCCCGGCTTGAGCTTCACCGTCTGGACGTCCGTGGTCCGGTAGGCCTCGGTGCTGGCGGGGTCCAGGCTCCAGATCAGGGGCGTGATCCCGGGCACATGCCACCAGGTCGGCGGCTGGAGCGCCGTCGCGTCCACGGTGATCTCATACGGCGTGGTGTACGGCGAGTCGGGGGCGGCCGGCGACTCGCCCGCTCCCGCGACCGCCAGCAGACAGGCCAGCGCCGTCGCGCCGACTCGGCAACGCGTCTCAGTGCGCATGGGCGTCGCGTCCCGGCTCATACTCGGGAAACTCCTGGGGCGGCTCCACGAGCCGCAGGGGACCCGTGAAGATCTCCTCCACCGGCCGGCTGTCCCATTCCGTATGGGTGGCCAGGCCCAGGCTGCGCATCACCGTCGCACCGATGTCGATCACCGACACCGGCTGCCGGATGGCATAGCCCGCCTTGACCCCCGGCCCCCAGACGATGAGAGGCAGCCGCGGGACCGCCGCGCCGTTCGCCGCCGCCCCGTCGGCGGCCGGCTTGCCGCCGGCCGGGCTCAGGGCGGTGACGATGATGTTCGTCCGCTTCAGCAGCCCCATCTCCTTGTAGAGGTCCAGGAGCGAGCCGACCGCCTGGTCCACCGTCTTGAGCGAGTCGCGGTAGGCGGCGGAGGTCCACCCCTCGGCCTCGCCGACCCGCGCCGGCTCCGGAAGGTGCACCACCAACAGATGCGGCAGGTACTGGATGGCGTGGCCGTAGCCCTGCTTGCTCCGGGCCTTCTGGAAGTACTGGCGGATGTACTTGAGGATCGTGCCCGTGTTGCACTCGGGCTTGAGCGGCCCGCACATCTGGTAGTCGGTGTAGGGCTCCGGCTTCGCGAGCTGGTACAGCGACTCGTCCATGAAGAAAATCGCGCTGTCCTTCCCCCCGCTCAGGTCCAGGTAATCGAAGAGGGTCGGCGGGCGCGGATAGCCGCGGATGAAGTCGAAGGAGTTCCAAGCGACGCCGTGCTTTTCGACGGGGAGTCCCGTGATGATCGAGGCCATGGTGGGCAGCCGCAGGGGCGGGTTGACTCCGGCCGCCGACCAGGTGACCGAGCCCTCCCTGACCAGGCGGCTCACCGTCGGCATGGCGCCGCCCTTCAGCGACTCCTGCCCCACCCCCTCGAAGACCACCAGCATGACATACTCCACGGCCTCCGGCTCGCCCTTCGGCGCGGGAGACGCCGGCTTCCCGGGCTCGGCGGACGCCGGCCAGGCCTGGCCCAGAGCCAGGAGGGCGGCCAGAGCCAGGCCCCCCGCCCCCCAAAACCTCACGACAGCACTCCAGACTGACATGGTTCGACGTTCCTGCACGATGGTGTGGGAATGTCCGGCATGGGCTCGCAAACAGAGCCGTACCTTAGCACGCGCCTTTTCAGCCGGTCAACCGGCGGTCTCGACGACGGGACCGCGCCCGGGGGGCGCGGCGGACCGGCCGGCCTCGTTGCGCTCCTTCGCCCAGTTCAGGTATGAAGGGGCACGCGGATTCGGAGGACGGGATGCCTCCCGGCAATACCTTTCAACATGCGCCCTACTTGCGGGCGGACCCCGGCGAGCGGGCTCGGTACGTCGAGGTCGTCCCCGGCGCGCCGCCCGGCTCCGCCGCCTGGCTGGACGCGACGGCCGGCCACGGCCGGACCCTGGCAGCGGCCCGCGTCCGCCTGCTCCTCCTGCTCCACGGCACCTTCCTGGGAACCGACCTCTTCGGCGTCCGTCGGCTCGACGAGGCGGGCGGGCTCAAGCGCGGCTATTCGCGCGGCATCCCCGGCGTGGACGCGCTCCTCGCCCTCATGCGGGAGGACACGAACGGCCTGCCGCGGCCGGCGAGCGGCGGGACACCGCCGCTGGCCGACGAGGAAGAGCCGAAGGCGGAGCTGGACCGGCAGGCCGGCGACGCCGGCAACTTTCCGGCGCGGATCGTCGAGTCGCTGACCATCGGCCTGAACCGGGACCTGCGCGGCGCCGGGCCGCTGGCCGTCGTCCGCCGCCTCTGGCCCTGCGAGCACCACCACCTCGGCCGCGCGCTGGAGGCGGTCCGGCTCATCGTCCGACTCCGGGCGCTCATCGCGGCGCACCGGCTGGAGCAGGGCGACCGGGTCCTGGTCCTCGCCCACGGCCACGCGGGCCAGGTGCTCGCCCTGCTCTCCAACCTGCTGGCGGCGGAGGAGTCGCCCGGGCGGACTCACGTCTTCAAAACGTTGGCGGCCTACGCGCAGGAGGCCGACGCCCCGCCGGGCCTGGCCGCGCAGGTCGAGGAGGTCCGCACGGCCCTCTCGGCGGGGCCGCCGTTCGGCGGCGTCGCGCTCGATGTCGTGACGCTCGGCACGCCGGTCCGGTACGGCTGGGACCCCGCCCCCCTCGGCCGCCTCCTCCACATCATCAACCACCGGCCCATGAGGCTGGACGGCAAGCGCTGGCTCGCCAAGGTGGACCTGCCGCAGATCACGATGGAGATGCCGATGGTCCTCGGCGGGGACTATGTCCAGCAGCTCGCCGTGGCCGGGTCGGACGCGGTGCCGCCCACGCCGGCCGCGCAGGCGGCCAACAAGGCGCTCTGGGAGCTGCTGGAGCCCTACGACGGGTTCGAGCGGTGGCTGGAATGCGTCCGGCGCGGCGTGCGCTGCCCGCAGGACGGGCTCTGCCTGCTGGTGGATTACAAGGATACGGTCCTGCCGCCGGCCGCCAAGGCGGCGGACGTCGTGTACGGGCACGCGGCCTACACCCGCGCGAACACCCTCCTCTTCACCCTGGACGCGATCGTCGGCGCGCTATACCCGTAGCCTCGGCCGGGCCGAGGCCGGCGGGGGCGGTCCACGGCGGGCGGGTCATCGAAGAACGCGCTCCTTCACCGCCTCGCGGGCGCCATGGGCCCCTCGTCGGCGCGCCTCGATCCCCGTTCCGATCTTCTGCCGGACGTAGATTTCATCCATGCTGTCCTCCCCGCTCACCCGCTCCGGCAGCTTCCGGTGAGGTCCAAGGTCGGTTTCGTGCTCGTTGACATCGGCGGCCGCCTCGTGCCGTCGGCCCGCTTGCCGGCGGCGACCGGCTGCCCGTCAATCGTCACGGATGCGCCTCCCGCCAGTTGCGGCCGACGCCGAGGTCCACCTTGAGCGGCACGGTCAGCCCGAGCCGCGCGCCCGTCGCCTCCATCTCGCCGCGGACCAGTGCCTTGGCCGCCTCGACCTCGCGCTCGGGCGCCTCGAAGATCAGCTCGTCGTGGACCTGGAGGATCATTTTCACCATCGGCCGTTCCTCCCGCAGCCGGCGGCTGACCTGGATCATAGCCACCTTGATGAGGTCGGCCGCCGAGCCCTGGATCGGGCTGTTCACCGCCATCCGCTCCCCGAAGCCGCGCTGGGTCGGGTCGGCGCTCTTAAGCTCGGGGATCGGCCGGCGGCGGCCGAGGAGGGTCGTCACGTAGCCCCGCGCCCTCGCCTCCGCGATCGTCCGGTCCAGGAAGGCCTTCACCCCCGCGTACCGCTCGAAGTAGGTGTCGATGTAGCGCTTCGCCTCCGCCTGCGAGACGCCGATGTTCTGGGAGAGGCCGAAGGGGCTGATCCCGTACAGGATGCCGAAGACGACGGTCTTGGCCGCCCGGCGCATCTCCCGGGTGATCTGCGCGGCCGGCAGGCCGAAGAGCTCGACGGCGGTGGCCATGTGGATGTCCTCGCCGCGCTCGAAGACCGCCAGGAGCTTCTCGTCGCGGGAGAGGTGCGCCAGCAGGCGCGGCTCGATCTGGCTGTAGTCGGCGGAAATCAGCCGGTGGCCCGGCTCCGCGACGAAGGCCTCGCGGATCCGGAGCCCGTACTCGCCCTTCACGGGGATGTTCTGCAGGTTCGGCTCGGTGGAGGAGAGCCGGCCCGTCGCCGCGACGGTCTGGTTCAGCGAGGTGTGCAGCCGGCCGGTCTGGGGGTGCACCAGCGCCGGCAGCGCGTCCACGTAGGTGGATTTGAGCTTGCTGAGCGTCCGGTAGCCGAGGATCTGGGCCGGCAGCTCGTGCTGGGTCGCGAGCTGCGTGAGCGTGTCCTCGTCGGTAGAGTAGCCGGTCTTGGTCTTGCGGATCGGCTTGAGGCCCAGCTTGTCGAAGAGCACGGCCGCCAGTTGCTTGGGCGAGTTGATGTTGAACTCGCCGCCGGCCAGGCGGGCGATGGCCGCCATCATCCGATCCAGCTCCCGCTCCAGCTCCTTGCTCAGCTCCTCGAGCGCGGCCCGGTCCAGCTTGAAGCCGTTCCGCTCGATCTCGGCCAGGACCGGGACGAGCGGCATCTCGACCTCCTCGAAGAGGCGCAGGCTCCCCTGCTCCTCCAGCCGCGCCTTCAGCGGCTCCGCGAGCCGCCGGGTCAGCGCGGCCTCCTCCGCCAGCCGCGCGGGCGGCGGCTCCTCGGCGGGAAAGAGCCCCTGCGGCTCCGCGGGCGTCGCGGCCGCGGCGCCCGCGCCCAGCCGGTAGCCCAGCACCTCGAGCCCGACCGCCTCCAATGACGGCGTCCGCCGGTTGGGGTTGAGCAGGTAGGCGGCGACCATCGTGTCGAACCAGGGCGGGGGCACTTCGATTCCCGCCTGCCCGAGCGCGAGCAGGGCCGGCTTGAGGTCGTGGACGACCTTGAGCCGATCGGCGCTCGCCAGCAGCCGGCGGATCGGCTCGAGCCGGGCCGCCCGGCCGCCTCCCGCGTCGCGCAGGGAGACGACGGCGGCCCGGTCGTCCGCGAACGCCAGCGCGAGGCCCTCCGCGCTCGGGAACCCCGCCGGCGGGCCGGCGCCCTCGGCCGGGGCCCAGGCCAGCCCGATCGGCTCGCCGGCGCCGGCCGCCCCGGCGACCCGCTCCGCCGTCGCCCGATCGCACAGCGTGACGACCTCCGCGCCCAGGACGTCCCCGGGCGAGGCCGAGGGCTGGACCATCTTGAGCAGCGTGGAGAACTCCAGCTCGCGCAGGAGCGCGACGAGGGGTTCCGGCGGCGGCGGCGCGACGCGGAAGCGCTCGGGCTCGAACCGCACCGGACCGTCCACGTGGATCGTCGCCAGCCGCCGGCTGAGCCGCGCCCGCTCCGCCTGCTCGATCAGCAGAGCGCGGGTCTTCGGCGGCTTGACCTCGTCCACCCGCCGGAGCAGTTCCTCGATCGTCCCGAACTCCGCGATCAGCTTCGCCGCGGTCTTCTCCCCGATCCCCTTGACGCCGGGGATGTTGTCCACGGCGTCGCCCATCAGCCCCATGATCTCGACGAGGCGGGCCGGCTCGACGCCGAAGCGCTCCCGGCACTCCGCCTCGCCGATCCACCGGTCCTTGACCGGGTCGTAGATCCGGACGGCCGGCGACACGAGCTGGACCATGTCCTTGTCGCCGGTGACGATCACCACCTCGAACCCCGCCGCCTCCGCCTGGCGCGCGAGCGTCCCGATCAGGTCGTCCGCCTCGTAGCCGGCGGCCCGGACTACCGGCAGTCCCATCGCCTCCACCACCCGATGGATGTAAGGAATCTGCGCGGCCATGCCCTCCGGCATCGGCGGGCGGTGGGCCTTGTACTCCTTGAACGCCTCGTGGCGCTGCGTCGGGCCCCGCTCGTCGAAGGCGACGGCGAGCAGTTCCGGCCGGTGCTCGCGGAGGATCTTGAGCAGCATCGTCGTGAAGCCGTAGACCGCGTGGGTCTGCAGGCCGCGGGAGTTGGTGAGGACGGGCAGCGCGTAGTAGGCGCGGTAGACGTAGGCGCTGCCGTCGATGAGGTAGAGGGCGCGGCGGGAGTTGGCGGGCGGCTCGGTCATGGCCCTTGGCCGGTTACGGGTCCGGCGTCACGGTGAGCGGCGGCCGGTTGTGCTTGGCCCGGTGGGCGTTGATGGCCCGGAGCACCAGCGGCTGCCCGATGATCTTCCGTTCGAGATAGTGCTTGCCGGGAAAATCGAGCAGCGACAGCCCCAACAGGATCGTCACCCAGCCCGGACCGGGCAGGGGAACCATCGGGATACCGACCAGGACCAGCGCCGCGCCCACCAGGTTCTTGAGGATCAGGCCGACCGTGCGGAGCACCGGATGGTGGTCCTTCATCCAGATGCGCGGGTGCCGTTCGTCGAAGTAGTGCGGGGGGAGCCGCACCAGGATGAACGGCAGGGCCACGACGGTGCCGACCATGCCGACGACGGAGAAGACCCCCAGCCCGATCAACACCTCCTGGGTGAGCAGCGCCTCAACCTGTGCGAGCCATCCCTCCATCGGGCCGGCATCCTAGCACGGGGTCCCGGGGCAGACAAGGCGGGACGGCGGCGCGCCCCGATCGGTTTACGGCGCCGCGCCCCCCGGCTATAATCCGGCCCTGTGAAGCCCCTGCTGCTTACCGGATGGGACCTGACGCCGGAGGCCTTCCACGAGGTCGCCGTCGAGGGCCGGCCCGTCCGGCTGGAGCCCCGGGCCCGGCGGCGGATGCTCCGCGCCCGCGAGGTGGTCCGGCGGGCGGCCGAGCGGCCTGAGCCGCGCTACGGGGTCAACACGGGCTTCGGCAAGCTCTCGGACCAGCGCATTCCGCCCCGCGAGATCGCGCAGCTCCAGCTCAACCTCGTGCGCAGCCACGCCGCCGGCGTGGGCGAGCCCCTCTCGCGCGCCGCGACGCGCGGCATGCTCCTGCTGCGCGCCAACGTGCTCGCGAGCGGCCACTGCGGCGTCCGGCCGCTCGTCGTGGACTACCTGCTCGCGCTCCTGAACGAGGACGTCCTGCCGGTGGTCCCCTGCCGCGGGTCGGTCGGGGCCAGCGGGGACCTGGCGCCGCTCGCCCACCTGGCGCTCGTCCTGATCGGCGAGGGCGAGGCGATGGTCGGCGGACGCCGGCGCCCGGGGCGCGACGCGCTCGCGCGGATCGGGCTTCACCCCCTGGTCTTGGAGGCCAAGGAGGGGCTGTCGCTCGTCAACGGCACCCAGGCGACGCTCGCCCTCGGGCTGCTCGCGCTGCGCCGCTGTGAGCGGCTGGCCGACGCGGCGGACGTCGCCGGCGCCCTCTCGCTGGAGGCGCTCAAGGGCACCCCCGCCGCCTTCGACGCGCGGATGCAGCGCCTGCGCCCCTATCCGGGCCACGGGCTGGTGGCCTCGCACCTGCGGGCGCTGGTCGCCGGGAGCGGGATCCGGGCCTCGCACCTGGACTGCCCCCGCGTCCAGGACGCCTACAGCCTGCGCTGCATGCCCCAGGTCCACGGCGCGGTCCGCGACGCGATCGCGCACGTCAAACAGACATTGCTCGTCGAGCTGAACAGCGTGACGGACAACCCCCTGGTCTTCCCCGAGCGCGGCGAGATCCTCTCCGGCGGCAACTTCCACGGCCAGCCGCTCGGCCTCGTCCTCGACTACCTGGCGATCGCGATGACGGAGCTCGGGAGCATCGCCGAGCGCCGGATCGAACGATTGACGAACCCCGAGTACGGCGACCTCCCGCCCTTCCTGAGCCCGAAGCCCGGCCTCCGGTCGGGCTTCATGCTCGCGCAGGTGACGGCCGCGGCGCTCGCCTCCGAGAACAAGGTGCTCTCCCATCCCGCCTCCGTGGACTCGATCCCGACCTCGGGCAACCAGGAGGACCACGTGAGCATGGGCATGGGGGCGGCGCTCAAGCTCGGCCAGATCCTGGACCACGTCGAGCGCATCCTGGCCATCGAGCTGCTCTGCGCCGCGCAGGGCGTGGAGTTCCACCGCCCGCTGCAGCCGGGCGCCGGGAGCCGCCTTGCGCTCCGCGAGGTGCGCCGGGTCGCGCCCCGGCTGGAGGAGGACCGGCCGCCGGCGCCGGACATCGAGCGCGTGGGACGCCTCGTCGCGGAGGGCGTCCTGACGCGCGTGCTGGAACGATCCCTTCACCCCGCACCGAGGAGCGCACCATGAGCCACCGTCCGCCCCTTGCCCGTCTCGGCCTCGTCGCCTTGTGGTCGGCCGCGCTGACGACCGCCGCCCTCCTCCTCCCCCACCCGCCGCCCGCCCGCGCCGCCGACGACCTCCAGGTGGAGGTGGCGAAGAAGGGCCTCGGCAAGGAGGTCTCGATCAAGCAGGGCGCCAAGGAGTGGTTCATGATGGTCGAGGTGACGGCGGAGAACACCGTCATCGTCCGGCAGGAGATCGACAACGGCGCCTACCTCGTGGACGAGAGCGAGACGCACGACCGCGCCATGACGAAGGAAGAAGTGGACGCGGCGATCGAAGCCTTCATCAACAGCGTGAAGACCCAGGCGGCCAAGCGCAAATGACCCGCCCCGCCGCCATCCGGGCGCCCCGCGGCGCGGCCCTGAGCTGTAAGGGCTGGGCGCAGGAGGCCGCGCTCCGGATGCTCATGAACAACCTCGACGACGAGGTCGCGGAGAACCCGCGCGAGCTGATCGTATACGGCGGCGCGGGCAAGGCCGCGCGCTCGTGGGCGTGCTACGAGGCCATCGTCCGCGAGCTGCGCGCGCTGGAGGGCGACCGGACCCTGCTCGTCCAGTCCGGCAAGCCGGTGGGCGTGCTGCGGACCCACGAGTGGGCGCCCCGCGTGCTCATCGCCAACGCGAACCTGGTCGGCCGGTGGGCGACCCGGGAGGAGTTCCAGCGGCTCGAGGCGCTGGGGCTCACCATGTTCGGCCAGATGACCGCCGGCTCCTGGTTCTACATCGGCACCCAGGGCATCGTGCAGGGCACCTACGAGACCTTCGCCGCCGCCGCGCGCCGGCACTTCGGCGGCGACCTGGCCGGCCGCTTCGTCCTCACCGGCGGCATGGGCGGCATGGGCGGGGCCCAGCCGCTCGCGGCGACGATGAACGGCGCGGCGATCCTCTGCGTGGAGGTGGACCCGGCGCGGATCGCCAGGCGGATCGCGACCCGCTACTGCGACCGGATGACGGCCTCGCTGGAGGAGGCGCTGGGTTGGATCATGGAGGCGAAGACCGCGCGCCGCGCCGGCTCGGTCGGGCTGGTCGGCAACTGCGCCGAGGTCCTGCCGGCCCTGGTCCGGCGCGGCGTCGTGCCGGACCTCGTGACGGACCAGACCTCCGCCCACGACCCCCTCAACGGCTACGTGCCGGCCGGGCTCACACTGGAAGAGGCGGCGGCGCTGCGCCGGCGGGCGCCGGCGGAGTACGTGGACCGCGCGCTGGACTCGATCGCCGTCCACGTCCGCGCCATGCTCGACTTTCTACGGGCCGGCTCGGTCGTCTTCGACTACGGCAACAACATCCGGACGATGGCCCACCAACGCGGCGTGGCCGACGCCTACGCCTTCCCCGGCTTCGTGCCCGCCTACATCCGGCCGCTGTTCTGCGAGGGCAAGGGGCCCTTCCGCTGGGTGGCCCTGTCGGGCGATCCGGCCGACATCGCCGCGACGGACGAGGCGGCCCGCGCCCTGTTCCCGGCGAACGAGGGGCTGCGGCGCTGGCTCGCGCTGGCCCGCGAGCGCGTGGCCTTCCAGGGGCTGCCGGCGCGGATCTGCTGGCTGGGGTACGGGGAGCGGGCGGCGATGGGACGGCGGATGAACGAGCTGGTGCGGCGCGGGACGCTCAAGGCGCCGGTCGTGATCGGCCGCGACCACCTGGACGCGGGGTCGGTCGCCTCCCCCTACCGGGAGACGGAGGGGATGAAGGACGGGAGCGACGCGATCGCCGACTGGCCGATCCTCAACGCGCTGCTGAACACGGCCTCCGGCGCGAGCTGGGTGTCGTTTCACCACGGCGGCGGGGTCGGGATCGGCTACGCGCTGCACGCGGGCCAGGCGGTCGTGGCGGACGGCACCGCCGAGGCGGCCGCCAAGATCGAGCGGGTGCTGACCAACGACCCCGCGAGCGGCATCCTGCGGCACGCCGACGCCGGCTACGAGGAGGCGATCGCCGCGGCCTCGCGCCATGGCCTCCCCCTGCCCATGGACCCCGCCGGGGCGCGCTTGTCGTCCCCCGGGGCTGAGGGTATAATCCGCCACGACCCGCCGAGCCCCCACGAACCGGAGCGACCGTGAGCCAGAAACCCCGCTTCATCATCTACGCCCACGACGCCACCTACGACAAGCTGCACCAGGTGGCGACGATCGGGCTCACCGCCGCCGCCATGGGCAAGGACGTGACGGTGATCCTGATGTTCTGGACCATCAAGAAGCTGGCGGAGGGCCGGCTCGACGCCGTGGACTTCCCCCCCGAGTACGAGGGCCAGGCCGCGGAGGTCGCCCGCCTGCTCAGGGAGAAGAAGGTCCCGACGATCTCCGAGATGTTTCAGCAGGCCCGGCAGGTGGGGCAGTTCCGGCTGGTGGCCTGCAGCGCGGGGCTCGAATACATGGGCGTGGACCCGGAGCGGGTCGCCAAGAACGTGGACGAGGTCATGGGGCTCCCCGCCATCATCAACTACGCCGCCAAGGCGGAAACGACGCTGTTCATCTGACCGGACGATTGAGGGATTGCCGCGACTCTCGTGCGCTCCTGCCCGCCTTGCCCCCGCTACCGCGACGTCGTCACGCCCCGCCGATCACAATAAGGAACGAGCCGGCACCGGCTGCACCAGGGCGAGACCGGCCGGCAGAGGTGCTGGCCGAAGGGAACGAGCAGGTCGTTGAAGGTGATCCAGTAGCGGGCGGGCAGCTTGCGCCGGAGCGCCTGCTCGGTCTGCTCCGGCGTCTTGGTCCGCACGTAGCCCCAGCGGTTCGAGATGCGGTGGACGTGGATGTCCACGCAGATGCCCGGCTTCCCGTACCCGACCGTGACGACCAGGTTGGCCGTCTTGCGCCCCACGCCCTTCAGCGTGAGCAGCTCGTCGATCTCGTCCGGGACCCGCCCACCGTAGGCATCGAGCAGCCGGTCGCAGATCGCGTGGATCTGCCGGGCCTTGGTCCGGTAGAACCCGACGGGGTAGATCGCCCGCTCCAGCCGGCGGAGCGGCAGGGCGCGCATCGCGGCCGGGTCGGCGGCGAGGGCGAAGAGGCGACGGCCGGCGGCGGCGGTGGTCTGGTCCTGGGTGCGGAGGCTCAGGAGGCAGGCGATCAGGATGCGGAAGGGGTCGCGCGACTCCCGGGCGACGACGCCGACGACCGGCTCCTGCCACCGGCGGACTTCCCGGCGCAGGATGCGGAGGGCGGCGTGGATGTCCTCGTCGCGCATCGAACCGCTACCGCTGATGGGGATGAGGAAGGAGGGGACCGCCGGACGGAAGGAATGAACCGCCGAGAGACGCTCAATCCATCTTGTGCTTGGCCAGCCACTTCTGGCGGCGGCGCTGGGCCTCGCGCTGCTTGGCCTTCCGCCTGACACTCGGCTTCTCGTAGAAGCGACGGCGCTTCAGCTCCCGGAACAGTCCCTCGCCGGCCAGTTTCTTCTTGGCGACCTTCAGGGCCTTTTCGACGTTGTTGTTGAAAACTTTGATTTCCATCGTTCCCGCTGTTCCTTTTTCGTGACCGCCCGCCCGGCTTTCGCCCGGTCTGTTGGAATCGAGGGGCGAGTCTAGCACAGCCCCTTGAGTGAAACAAGGCTCTCGTTGAGTCGCCTGGCCTTTTCCGAAAACGATCGCGCAACGTCTTGGTTTTTCATCGCTTTGACATTTTCCGCCACGTTCTCCAGCCCCCCGGACGCCGCGGCGACCGCCAGCCACAGCCCCACCTTGAGGTCCGGCGCGACCGAGGGCCTGACCTTGCCGCCGATCCCCCTGATCAGGCCAGCCGTTTCGAGGGCAAGGGCGGCGGTCTGGAGCGGCACTTCGGTGGCGGCGCGGAGGCGTTCGGTGATAACCTCCGCGCGGTTCGGGTCTTCCCTGGGAAGGCGGTAGCTCTGGATGACGCCCTCGTAGGCCTCGGCGTCGGCCCGGGCGAGGCGCCGGAGCTCACGCTCGATCGCTTCGAGGCGGTGTGCCGCTTGGGCCAGCGCCCTTCCCGTCGCTTCCGGTTCCGGGCCCGAGGACGGAGGGCCGATCCGGCAGGCCATGAGGCCGAGGGCCGCGGCCATGGCGCCGGCCAGGGCGGCGGCGCTGCCCCCGCCCGGCGCGGGTGTCCCCGCGGCCAGCGCGTCGAGGAAGGGCCCGGGCGCGGCGGCCCAGCCGGCGGCGGACCTCGCGCGCTCGGCCAGAGCCGCTTCCAGCCTCACTTCCAGCACCTGGGAGGGATCGAAGCCCTCCAGTTTCAGGGCCCGCTCGGCCGCGGCGAACAGCGCCCGCTGCGGCACGAGCCCGACGATCTCGCTGCCCGCCACCGCGAGGCCCCGCCGCTCGGCTTCTCCGACCACCGCGTCGAAGGCGACGTGGGGGGGCGTCTCTTCATGGTCGGTGAGGTTCATGGACACCTGCACGAGGCCGCGGCTCGGAAGCGCCACGCCGATGGCCTTGACGCAGGGCAGGCCCCCCCCCGAGGCCCGGACCGTCTTGGCGATGGCCTTGGCCGCCTCCAGGTCCGTCGTCGCCAAGTTGACGTTGTAGGCGATGAGCGGCGGCCGCGCGCCGACGACCGTGACCCCCGCCGTCTCGTGGGGCCCGACCGGACCGAAGTCCGGTCGCCACGCCGCCTCCTCCGCCATGCGCTTGGCCAATCCTTCCAATCCGCCCTTCCTGATCGCTTCCAGGTTGGTCCGCTCCGGCCGGCTCGCCGCCCGTTCGTAGAGAAAGACCGGGATGCGCAGCTCGCGGCCGATCCGCTCGCCCAGGGCCCTGGCCAGGGCCACGCAGTCCGCCATCGTCACGCCGCGGACCGGCACGAAGGGCACGACGTCGGTCGCGCCGACGCGCGGGTGGCCGCCCCGATGGCGCCCGAGGTCGATCCGCTCGGTCGCCGCCCGCGTCGCGCGGAAGACGGCCTCCGCAACCGCCTCCGGCGGGCCGACGACGGTCAGGACGGCGCGGTGATGGTCGGCGTCCATCTCCAGGTCCAGCAGGACGACGTCCTCGACGCTCCGAAGCGCGGCCGCCAGCGCCTCAACCGTCGCGCGATCACGCCCCTCGCTGAAGTTCGGCACGCATTCGACCAGCCGTTCCATCACGTCGCGCTCCCACGATCGACCACGCCGCGAGGCTCCGCGTCACAAGGGGTCGGCCGCCCGCCAGTCCGGCCTCGCATAGACAAGCGCGCCCGCCTTGATCGCCGCAACGCAGTGGTTCATCCCGAAATAATAGGGAATCTCCCGGTAGTCTCTGAGGTCCATGATGACCACGTCGGCCTGTTTGCCGGGCTCCAGCGAGCCGAGCCGGCCGCCGCGCCCCAGCGCATGGGCGCCGTTGATCGTCGCGGCGACGATCGCCTCCTCCGGCGTCATCTTCATCCCGGCGCAGGCGAGCGAGAGCGCCATCTGCATGTTGAGCGTGGGCGAGCTGCCGGGGTTGAAGTTCGTCGCCAGCGCCACGGGCACCCCCGCGTCGATGAGGCGGCGGGCCGGCGCGGCGGGCCCCTCGTTCAGGTGGAAGGCCGCCCCCGGCAGCAGCGTCGCCACCGTGCCGGCTCCCCGCAGGCATCCGATGTCGCGCGCCCGGAGGTGCTCCAAATGGTCCACGGACAGGGCCCCGAGGCCGGCCGCGAGCGCCGCGGCGCCGGAGGGGGCCAACTGCTCCGCATGGACCTTGAGCTTCAGCCCCGCGGCGGCCGCCGCGCCGAGCAGCGCGCGGGTCTCCGCCGAAGAGAAGTAGCCCCGGTCGCAGAAGACATCGAAGCATTCGGCGAGCCCGCCGCGGGCGGCCTCCGGGATCAGCCGGTGCAGCCAGAGGGAGAGATAGGCCGCGCGGCGCGACCGGAACCGTGCCGGCACGGCGTGGGCCAGCAGCGTCGGCACCACCTCGACGGGACTCCCGGCCGAGGCCCGGCGGATGGCGCGCAGCAGCTTCAGCTCCTGCGCCGGCTCCAGGCCGTAGCCGCTCTTGACCTCGACCGTCGTGCTGCCGTGGGCGAGGAAACGCGCCAGCACCGCCGCCAGACGGCGGGCCAGGGTCCGCTCCGAGGCGGCCCTCGTGTGCCGGGCGCTGGCCTGGATGCCGCCGCCGGCCGCGGCGATCTGCTCGTAGCCGGCGCCTCCGATGCGGGCGACGTACTCGCCGACGCGGGAGCGGGCGAAGAGCGCATGGGTATGGGAGTCCACGAACCCCGGCAGCACGACCCGTCCGCCCACGTCGAGCACCAGGGCACCGCGCCCCGCCGCCCGCGCCGGCCGCGCCCGCCCCGCGGCGACCGCGGCGATCCGTCCTCCGCGGATCAGGAGGCTCCCGCCACGGACGAGGCCCACGTCCGCCATCCGCCGGCCGGCCCGGGGTCCGGCCGGCCCGGCGAGCGTGAGCACCTGTCCGCAATCCACGAGCAGGATGGGGCGGCGTCGCGAGGGCATGCGATCCTTGCGGGGGCGACGAGGGAACGGCGGCCCTACGGTACGGGCCGCCGTGCAGGATGTCAAGGCGAGGCCGGCCGGCGCCGTCAGCGGCCGGTCGGGGCGAGGGCGCAGGCGGCGCAGCCGGCCGTCGTGCACCGCCAGGCCCGACCCTCGACGCCCGGCGGAGGCGGCACATTGTCGCTCGGCCGGTAGCGATGGTACCAGGTCCGCTGCAGGTGCATCGCCTCCTCGGCGGAGCCCGCATACGCGAACCAGAAATAGCGGTAGCCGGCCCCGCGATGCCCCACGATGGCGCCGGCCACGTCCTGGGGACTGGCGCCGACCAGGTCGGCGGTCTTGCCGTTGCGGGAGAGGATGAACGCGCCCCCGCTCCGTTTCGTCACGAAGAGATGCAGGTACCTGAGGTTGAACGGGCCTGACATACGGGCCTCCCTGTCCGGGTTCGAATCGAGGCCGTCCGTGGCGCCATCGGCCGTCAGCGGCCGGCGCCGACGGACGGGACCGGCACGATCCGGATCCGGGACAGGGAGGCGAGCAGCTTTACCGGATTGGAGATGTCGCTGCCGAACGGCACATAGAGGAGCGCCCGCCTCGCCTGGACGCCGGCCATTAGCCGACGCACCTCGCCGATGTCGGCGGGAGAGAGGACCTCCCGGTTCCGCACCACCGCCAGGACCCGTTCGAGCGCCGTGTCCACCACCAGGCCATCGGGCCGACCGCTCTCCTGGTTGACCAGGGGCTCGACACGGGACTCGTCGGCTTCGGCCATCACCCTGCACGTCAAGTCGAACACGACCTCGTCGAAGACCAGTGCGCTGCCCGTCATTGGTCCACCTCCTTGGTCGAGTGCACTGTCGGGGTCCGTCGGGAGAGTCGGAAGGCGAGGGAACGAGCGAGGCCGACCGCAACATCGGGGAAGACGCTGCCGCTCATCGCATCGCGCCCCCTTGAGGATCGAAACACCGCAGGATGACCCCTTGTACCAGCCTGAACCGTCAAAATCAAGCAAAAAACACCATATGTAGAAGGCATCAAGGATGCCACCCTTAGGGGTTGTGGGTTGACGGAGGCTTTCCTGTTGGTCCGCGGCGGGCAAGCTGGGGATAAAAAAGCCGGAGCACCCCTCGGCACCCCGGCTCGTGGCTCCACGGTCAGGTTGGAACTACTTGGTTTTCTTGACGAAGGCCTTGTAGATGCGCTTGCGCTCCTGCTCGGTTTCCTCCAGGCCGACCATCTCGTGCCCGGTCGTCTGACACCAGGCCGGCATGTCTTTCTTGATGCCCTCGTCGTCCGAGATGACTTCGAGCACCTGTCCCAGGGTCAGCTCCTTGATTTTCTTGCTCGTCATGATGATCGGCATCGGGCAGAAGTACCCGAGCGTATCGAGCGTGACGTCTGACTGAATCACGACGCGCTGCTCCGTCAAATGAACAGATTCACGCTGCCCTGCCTGGCCTCGGCCAGGTAGGTGCTCACGCCGGCGAGCTGGTCCACGCCGTCGATCAGGGTGTCCTTGGTGATCCCCATGAGGCCCATGGTCGTGGTGCAGGCGATGAACCGCACCCCGAGGTCCTGCGCCGTTTCCATGAGCTCGGGGATGCCCGGCATGCGGTGCTGCTTCATGACGGTCTTCATCATCCGGGTCCCCAGCCCCCCGAAGTGGAAGCGGGAGAGGGGCAGGCGGTCCGCGCCGCCCCGGTTCAGCAGGCCGAACATCCGCCTCAGCCAGTCGCGGGCGCCGCTCGCGGCTCCCTGCTTCCGGATGGCGTTCAGCCCCCAGAAGGTGAAGAACATCGTGACCTGCATGCCCATGGCGGCCGCGCCGGTCGCGATGATGAACGCGGCCATGACCCGGTCCATGTCGCCGCTCAGCACGACGAGCGTCACCCGGTCGGGCTTGGACTCCTTCAGCTCGGCGAGCGCGACGTGTGGCTCCACTCCGGTCTGGCTCATGGGCACCCCCTTGGCTCAGGGGCCTCGCACAGGAGGGGATCGAACCGGCGGCACCGAGACCCGCCGTCACTATACGGTGCGCTCGTTTTCCCTGTCAAGGCACGGGGATCGAGCCCTTCCCGCGTCAGGCTTCCTTGCTGTCGGCCAGGAGCCCCACGGCCCGCCGGATCTGGTCCCGCGAGCCGAGGAGGACCACGATGTCGTCCGGTTGCAGGCTGGTGCGCGCGGAGGGGTTGGACTCGGTGACGCCTCGGCGGGTCAGGGCGATCACCGAGGCGCCGGTCCGCGGCCGGATGGAGAGCTGGCCCAGCGTCCGGCCGACCGCCGGGGAGTCCGGCTCGATCCGGCAGGTGTCCACCTCGACATCGGTCAGCGTGCCGCCCCGGAGGTGGTGGGCGAGCTCCGGCAGGGCGGTGCGCCGCAGCAGAGCGTACCCCTCCCGCCGCACCTGCTCGGCCTTCTGATGGATGAACTCCGGCGGCAGCCGGTAGGAGCGCAGGACCAGGGCGAAGATCTCGATGGAGGTCTCGAACTCCTCCGGCACCACCTCGTCCGCGCCGAGCTGGTGCAACTCCTCGATCTCCTTGAGGTACCGCGTGCGGACGATCACGTGCAGCGCGGGGTTCATCCCCTTGGCGATCTTGACCGCCCGCCTCGTCGAGAAGGGGTCGGAGATCGCCATGACGAGCACCCGCGCGTCCTCCACCCGCGCATGCCGGAGCACGTGGGGATTGGTCGCGTCGCCGTAGTAGATCGGCATGCCCCGCTGGGCTTCGGCGCGGACCAAGTCGCCGTTGAGCTCCAGGACGACGAAGGGAATCTCGGTGTCCAGGAGCACCCGCGCGACGTTGCGCCCGTTGAGCCCGCAGCCCACCACGATCACGTGGTCCTTGATCCGCAAGTGCCGCAGGTCCTGCCGCTCCATGTGGGCGGTCGTCTGCCCGGGGAACCAGTGCCGGAGCCGCTGCATCGCCTCGGCGCGCCGGGCGAGCCGCGGCGCCCCCTGCATCAAGAGGGGCGTCACCACCATCGTCAGCACCGAGACGACCAGGAACACCTGGTAGGGCTCGTCCGCCAGGAGCCCCACGGCCTGTCCTTCCTGCGCCAGGATGAAGGCGAACTCCCCCACCTGGGCCAGGGCCACGCCGGCCAGCACGGCGGAGCGGGGCGGATAGCCCGCCGCCAGCACCGGCCCGGCCGCGGTCGCGAACTTGCCGACGAGCACCGCCGCGACGAGCCCGACCACGAGCACCGGATGCGCCGCCACGACGCGGACGTCCATCAGCATGCCGACGGACACGAAGAACAGGCTGTTGAAGGAGTCCCGGAACGGCAGGATCTCGGCCATCGCCTGGTGGCTGTATTCGGACTCGGAGATGATCAGGCCCGCGATGAAGGCCCCCAGCGCCAGCGAGAGCCCCGTGACGGACGTCAGCCAGGCGATCCCCAAGCAGAGGACGATGACCGTGAGGAGGAAGAGCTCGCGGCTGCGGCTCCGCACGATCTGCCGGAGGATCCGGGGCACGAGGAACCGGGCCCCCACGACGATGGCCGCCACTACCGCCGCCGCCTTCAGCAGCGGCAGGAGCAGGGCCGTGAGCGAGGTCTCCGCGGGCCCGGCCAGCATGGGGGCGATCAGCATCATCGGCACGACGGCCAGGTCCTGGACGATCAGGATGCCGATCGTCGCCCGCCCGTGCAGCGAATCCGTCTCCCCCCGCTCGGAGAGGGCCTTCAGCACGATGGCCGTGCTGCTGAGCGAGAGCAGGCAGCCCCAGAAGACCGCCTCGCGCCACGGGAGGCCGGCGGTCGCGGCCACGGCCGTGACCAGCAGCAGGACGCCCGCGAGCTGGAGGGGGGCGCTGATCAGGAGCACGCTCCGCGAGGCGGCGAGCTGCGTGAGGGAGAACTCCACGCCGATCGTGAACAGGAGGAGGACGACGCCGATCTCGGCCATGGTCTGGACCCGCCCGAGGTCCGAGACGAGGTTGAGCCCGTGCGGGCCGATGAGCGCGCCGGCGGCCAGGAAGCCGGCGATGGAGGGCAGCCGGGCCTTCTGGAACAGAAAGACCACCGTGATCGACACGGCGAAGATCACCAGCAGGTCGGTCAGGAGGTCGCGTTCCGCCATACGTCCTCGTTCGCCGGGGATTGTGGGGGCAAGGGCAGGATACAGGAGGGACCCTCGGTGGGCAAGGCGCGCTTGCCCGCGCCGCGCCCGCGTGGTACCGTGCCGCGGGCCGAGTCGGGAGGGGGGAATGTTGCGGGCCGTGATCTTCGACTTCAACGGCGTCGTCGCGGACGACGAGACGCCGCATTTCCTCGCCTTCCAGCGGGCGCTGGCCGAGGAGGGCCTGACGTTGCTTCAGGAGGACTACTATGGCCGGTATCTCGGGATGGACGAGCGCAATTGCGCGACCGCCCTCCTGGCCGCCTCCGGATGGACCGATCCCGCCCGGCTGGCCCGGATCCTGGAGCGAAAGGCCGCGCTGTTCAGGGAAGAGACGGCGGCGAGGAAGCCGCCGCTGTTTCCGGGAGTGGTGGAGTTCGTGAAGCGGGCGGGGGCGCGCTATCGGCTGGCGATCGCCTCGGGGGGCAGGAGGGAGCAGATCGCGTTCGCGTTGAGGGAGACGCCCGTCGAGCAGGACTTCGCGGTCATCGTGTCGGCCGAGGATACGACGATCGGCAAGCCGGACCCGGCCGTCTATCGGCTGGCGCTGGCGCGGCTGAACGCCTCGGCGCCGCCGGCCGAGCCGCCCATCGAACCGGGCGAGTGTCTGGTGATCGAGGACTCGCTGGCCGGCATCGAGGCGGCCCTGGCCGCCGGCATGACGGCGGTCGCCGTCGCCACCACCTATGCGGCCGACCGGCTCGCGCGGGCCCGCCTCGTGCTGCCCGGGCTGGACGCGGCCGCGCTCGAGCGCATGGAAGCGCTGTTCCGGTAATCATCCACCGCCCCCGCCGCCTCAGAACTCCATCGTCAGCATCGTCCAGAGGAAGTTGTTGTTGGCCACGACGCCGGAGGCGAAGGTCTGCGTGTAGGGCGTGAGCGAGGCGATCTGGCCCGGGTTGTCCAGGCGCTGGAAGGCGTAATTCACGCTGATGTGCTTGCGGGGCGCGAACCACCAGGTCAGGTCGAGGTCGAACTCCTTCTTCTTTTCGTGGACCGGGACGCTCATGCCGCGCTCGGAGTATTCGAGGTTGAGGCCGACCTGGATGTCCTCGCGGAAGAAGCGGCTGGTGCGCAGGAAGTAGTCCACCGCGTCGGGCCCCATCCAATGGCCGAGCGGATAGCCGCGGTAGCGCATGCCGCTCGTGTAGAAGAAATTGTTGTACCAGACGTTGGCCTGGCCGGTCCGGCGGTAGCTCAAATCGGTGTCGGCGTACTCGAAGCGCAGGTCCCAGGAATCGCCCGGAATCAACTGCGGGATGTAGAGGCCGCCCAGGATCGCCGCCTGGGTCGGCAGCGGAAACTTCGTCCACTTGTCCTCGGACCCGATCTCGCCGTAGATCTGCAGGCCGGAGGCGAAGGGCACCAGGTAGTTCACGTGGGGGACCTTGATCTTGAAGTCGATCATGGCCTGCTCGTTCACGTCCGTCTGTCCGAGGCTGTTGGTGGGGTTCGAAAAATAGCTCTCGAAGACGATCTTGGGGAACGACTGCGGGTTCCCCTCGCCGTTGAACTGGGTCAGGCGCGTCAGCCCCAGCTCCAACCAACTGGTGGGCAGGTAGCTGATGCGCAGCCCGAACAGCTTCGCTTTGGGGAAGTCCCGATCCTTGTCGAGCCGCGCGAGGAAAGTGTTGATCTTCCACTCGCCCAGCGGCTTGAAGACCCAGGGCAGGCTGAAGGCCTCCTCGCTCCCGAGCTGGATCATGTCCAGGGGAAAGGCATGGTCGGTCAGGAGCAGCGAGCCCCGGTACCCCGGCCCCCACCAGAGGCTGGAGCGTCCGATCTGCGCCGTGACGTTCCAGAGGGTGAGCTTCGCGTTGAGCTCCTGCATGTAGACGTTGTGCGCGTTGTTCGTCGGCCCGATGCCCAGGGCGTGCGGGTCGCTGATGAAGCGGGGCGTGGCGGTGATGGAGAAGGCGTCGGTGATCTCGACCCAGGCCCGGAAGTCCGACTGGACCTGCGGGCTGTTGGCGTAGTACTGGCCCATCCGGTTTTCCCGGAGACGGACCGTCTGCCCCCCGCCGACGAAGAAGGCGTCGCCCTCGACCTGGAGCCGGCCGCCGTAGCGGAAGGAGCCCCCCGGCAGGCCCAGCGACAGGCCGGCGGGCGCGCCGACGGGCTTGGGCATCGCGCCGAGGTCGACCAGTTCCGGCTCGAACTCCCGCATCAGCCGCGGGAGCAGCAGGCCGACCGTCGCCTCCTGCTGATCCACCTGAAACTCGGGGGTCGAGGCGTTCTCGATCGCGAGCGCGACGTACTTGGCCGCCTGCTTCCGGCTGTAGGGCTTGGCGACGATCATCGCCCGGTCCACCAGGCCCATCACCGACAGACGGTCGATCGCGTCGTAGGCCCAGTGATGGAGGGGGAGGTTCACCGAGGCCTGCGCCACGCTGCCCGTCGCCATCGCCAGGCCCAGCACAAGCAGGAGCGCCCAGCACCCGACCCGACGCTTCACTCCGTCCCGCTCCCTTCACCATCGCAGGGCCCCCCTGCGTGAGGACCCGACCGACCCGCTGTCCGTGGTCCCGTCACCCCCACGGGCCGCACGCAACTGACCCCCTGACCCTGTACCGCCCGGCCGGGGAGCCTGGAGAAGGAGGCGGAGGGGGTATCCGCTGGGAGCAGAGCCGACGTCCACAAGGGGCCCGATCGTCGAGAACCCGACCCTCGGAGCCGGCCGCGCCGTGTCCGAGTCGGCGCGGGCTTCCGCCGGGCGCCATCCCGCTATCTCGGGAAGGCCTCACGATTGCCGCCGTCGACCGGAATCATGGCGCCCGTGGTCTTGGCCGACCGGTCGGAGGCGAGGAACAACACGGCTTCCGCCACGTCGTCGGCGGTGATCTTGACCTTCAGCAGATTGCGGCTCGCGCAGTAGTCCTCCAGCTTGTCCACCGGCACGCCGTAGGTCGTCGCGCGCGCCTGACGGATCTCCCGGGACCAGAGGCCCGACCCGTCGAACACGGCATCCGGGTTCACCATGTTCACCCGGACGCCGAGCTCGGCCCCCTCGATCGCGAGCACCTTCGCCAGTTGCGCCTGCGCGGCCTTCGATGCCGAGTAGGCCCCGAAATGTTTTCCGGGGGCCAGGATATTCTTGGTCGCGACGACGACGATGTTGCCGCCGAGCCCCTGCTCCGTGAAGATCCGCATGGCCTCGCGGCAGACCAGGAAATGGCCGGTGGCGTTGACCGCGAAGCAGGCCTGCCAGTCCGCCAGCGAATGCGACGCCACGGGGGCGCTGTGGGCCACGCCCGCGTTGGACACCAGGATGTCGAGCCCGCCGAAGGCGAGCACCGCCTTCCGGAAGGCCGCGGCGACCGACGCCTCGTCGCTCACGTCCAGGGGGACGGCGACGGTGTTCTCCTCGCCGGAGGCTCGATTCAACTCCTCCGAGAGGCCACGGACCTTGACGCCGTCGAGGTCCGTCAGGACCACGGAAGCGCCCTCCGCCACAAACCGCTCGGCGATCGCGCGCCCGATCGCCCCGGCCGCGCCCGTGACCAGGGCCACCCGCCGCGACAGCGTCTTCTCCGGCGGCAGCAACGTCAGCTTGAAGTTCTCCATCGGCCAGTACTCGAAGTCGCAAAGGTCCTTCGGCGGCAGCGAGGCGTAATGGTCGAGCGCCGAGGCGTCCAGGATGACCCGCATCGTGTGGTGGTAGAGGTCGTGACAGATCCTGGCGGCGCGCCGATCCTTGCCCGTCGTGAACATCCCCAGACCGGGGACGAGGACCACCCGCGGATAGGGATCGAGCATCGTGACGCCGGGCGCCTTGAACTGCTCGACGTACCGGACGTAGTCACGCCGGTAGTCCTCCACCGCCTTGGCGACGGCGGAGGCAAGGCTTGGGCCGCTGTCCCCCGGAGGAATCTCCAGGAACAGCGGCTTCGGCTTGGTATGCAACATGTGATCGGGCGTGAAGGGGCCGATCTGCGACAGGCGGCGGGCGCGGGGATCGTTGACGAACGCGAGCGTCGCCGCATCGTCCTCGTAGGTCACCAGGACCCGCCGGTTGCGGCTCAACGCTCCCCGGAGGATGGGCAGCAATCGGGCGGCCACACGCCGCCGCTCCTCGACGGACGCCGTCCCCGACCGCTTGGCCGGGGGCATGACGTTCCGGCGGATGAAGCGCTCGGCCTCGGACACCACCCCGATGGTCCGCAGGTAGGCCCCCTTGGCGGTGTCGCCCCACGTGACGAGGCCGTGCTTGTCGAGCACGATGGCGTGCAGGCGAGGGTTGCGCCGATAGGCCTCCCCGACCATCTTGGCCAGGCGGAACCCCGGCCGCACGTAGGGGACCACGGCGACCCGCTCGCCGTAGACCCGCTTGAGCAGGTCATGACTCTGCGAGGTGTCCGTCAAGGTGCAGATCGCATCGGCATGGGTGTGGTAGACGTGGGCGGCCGGGACGAAGGCATGGAGCAGGGTTTCGATCGAGGGCTTCGGCGCCGTCGGCTCGATCGTGCAGCGGGTCTGGTAGGCGACCATCTCCTCGTCCGTCATCGCCTCCCGCTCCTCCAGGCGCAGCAAGTCGTCCAATCGGAGCGGCGTGAACTGCTTGGGGGTGATCGTCTTCATGTCCGACCCGCTGCCCTTGACCCAGAGCACCCGGACCTCCCGGCCGACGTGGTCCGTCGCGAGGACCTTGACCGACGAGTTGCCGCCGCCCCAGAGGACCAGCCTGGGCTCCGCGCCGATCAGCCTCGTGGCGTAGACCAGCTCGTCCAGCCCCTCAAGGCCCTTCGCCTCCCGGTCGGCCCAACGGCTTTTCATCGAGATCCTCCGGTTGATTCCCGGCTCCCGAGACCTTGAAGGGTCTCCCCTCGCATGTGGGGCCTTTATAAGCCAGTTGGGGCCGTCTGTCGAGCCCCACGGACGGCGGTGATGGGATGGCTGGACCCGGGAGCGGGAGCGCCGGAGGGAGCGCGGACGGTGCACAAGGAAGGGGGGCTCCGCCGCCGAGCACCCGTCGCCCTCATCCTATTGAGCGCGCCCCCCTCCCGCGGCGCGAGGTCCTTCGTCGTCGGAAGATGCGAACCGATAGAGGTACGCCTCGTGCAAGACACCCGCCGCGAGCGTCTTGCCCGAAGGGGAAAAGGCCAGGCTCGTGATCGGAAGAACGTGCTGCCTGGACCACACCACGCGGCTTTCCTTCGGCTCGATCACCTGGACCTTGCCGCTGTCGAACCCTACCGCAAGGTAGCGACCGTCGGAAGAGAAGGCCACGGCCGTCACCGCGCTCATCCCGACGGCCTCCACGAGCGGCTGCTTCAACCCGAAGAGGAATACTCCCAGCCTCCCGTCCCTCCGTCCATAGGCGAGGAGCGCCCCGTCTCGCGAGAAGGCCAGGCTCGTAACCTCGCCGCTCTTGCCCCCGTACCTGGGCAGGAGGTCCACGAGGTTGCCGCTCGCGCCGAACTCCCAGGCAACGAGGCCACCGCTGGCCATGCCGAGCACGAGGTACTTACCGTCAGGGGAAAAACTCAGGGCCGAAACCGGCTCAAATCGCGTCTTGGTCCGGATCATGCCGCCGGTCGCCGGGTCCATGAACCCCAGAGGGTAGCTGGGGTCCCGGCTTCCGGAGGCGATCCAGCGGCCATCCGGCGAAAAGGCCAGAGCCGTGATCTCACCGTTCTGGTGGATCGGGCGGGCCGTGACTCTCGTGGGCTCCTTCGACAGGAGCACCCGTCCATCCCCATCGCCCAGCGCCCACCCTTGCCCATCCGGTGCCACGGCGAAGGCGGTCACGGGGTCCGGGTAACGGAGCGTCCGGCTCACCTGGACCTGCTCGACCTCCCACAACTCCATGAGGCCGGAAGTACAGGCTCTCGGGGTGGGCTCGAACCGGTCGGCGCACCCCGCGATGGCGAGCAGGCGTCCCTGCTGGGTAAACGCGACCGTCTTGATCCGCCCAGGAAAGGCAAAACGGACCGGCGGTTGGGCGAGAAGAGATTCCTGTCCCCGGGCCAGCGGCCACGAGGATAGGCTCTGGCAGCCAGCGAGCAGCACAATGACCAGGCAGGCCGCCGTGCCCCGCAGCCCCCTCCCGATGTCGATCGCAGTCACCCATGCCCCCGGAGGCCCTTTCGTCAGTGCCATGCCTGCCTTTTATCCGGCTCCTCATGCTCCGCGTCCGATTGGTACAGGCCGTTTCGCGAGCCTTCTCCGTTACTCCTGGCTTGGAAGAGGTCCGTCAGCGAGGGCATGACGGTCACCGGCAGTCCGGTGGACTCGCAGTCCTGAATCACCCTGGCCAACCGGTCCGCCCGGACTGAGGGCATCGCGACGACGAGCTGGTCCACCCGGAATCGCTCGACGACGTCCCGGATCCGGTCCCGCCCCCCCAGCACCGGTACCCCGTGGATGATCCGGCCCTGCTTGTCGGGATCGTCGTCCAGGAAGCCCAACGGGACGCAGCCGAGCTTGGCGTTGTTCTGAAATTCCCGCAACGTCATCACGCCCGCGTCGCCGGCCCCCACGATCACGACCCGCTTGCCCCTCATGTCGGAGAGGCGGAACAGGTAATCTCGGATCACCCGAATGAGCACCCGGCACCCCGACACCAGAAGGAGCAGGGCCATCCAATCGACCACGAATACGCTCCGCGGGAACAGGTCGAACCGGAACAACATGGTCATGGCCGTCACGGCCAGCAGCGAACTCAACGTCACCGCCTTGGCGATGGCGATCGCGTCCTGGATCCCCAGATGACGCCAGACCCCCCGATAGAGGCCGCAGGAGGCGAAGACGAGCAGCTTGATCATGACGATCATCGGCAACGACTGGACGAGCACGCGGAAGTGTTCATTGGGGATATAACCTTCAAACCGGATGCCGAAGGCGGCCACGTATGCCAGACAGATGAGGCCCAGATCCAGCAGCACTTCCAGGATCCGGCGCTTGTGCATGAGGAAGATGTCCAGCACAGTGCCGCGGCTCTCCGCTTCCCGCACCCGCGCCTCGCCCTCCGTGCCGTACACGACGATGCCGCTCAGGAACATCCCGAGGTAGGAGATCCCGATCACTGTGAGCGTGCCGAGCAGCGCCAGCAGGAAACTGTTGTACCAGACCCCCAGAAACGCGATGGAGCCGCACAAGAGGCTGATGCCGTAGAAGAGCGTCACGGCCTTGCGCTCGGACAGGCCGAAGGCCACGAGCCGGTGCGAGGTGTGGTCCCGCCCGCCCTGGGAAATCGCCCGGCCGTTCAGCCAGCGCATGAGCGTCACGAAGGTGGTGTCGAAGATCGGGACGGCCAAGACCAGCAACGGCGCCAGGACCATCAGCAGGAGGTTCGTCGCATGTTCCCAATGGCCTTTCATTGTCAGAGATGTCAGCATGAAGCCCAGGAACATACTTCCCGAGTCGCCCATAAAAATGGAGGCAGGGTTAAAGTTGTAGACCAGGAAGCCCAAGGTGGCCCCCACCAGAATGGCCGAAGCGACGGCGACGGTGCCGCTGTCCTGGGTCAGGGCGATGAGGCAGAGGAAGAACGACGCGATACAGGCGGTCCCGGCCGACAACCCATCCATGTTGTCCAACAGGTTGAAGGCGTTGGTCAGGGCGACCAGGCCGAAGATCGCCAGGGGAATGAGCACCGGGGCAAGCCCGCCCGACGGGATGAAGGCGCCGAACGTCGCCAGGCTGGCCGCCGCGATCTGGAAAACGAGCTTCGTGTAAGGCTCGAGGCGGAGCAGGTCGTCCACCAACCCCAGGAGGAAGATGGCGGCCCCTCCTCCGACCAGGAAGAGGAAGCTGGGGTCATGGTCGGTCAGGAGGGCGAAGGGGACGGCGAAGGCGAGGAAAATGGCCACGCCGCCGAACAGCGCCGTCGGCTGCTTGTGCCACCGGTCGCCGCGTGGCTGCGCCACCAGGCCGCGCCGACGCGCGACCCACCGCACCAGCGGGGTCAAGACCAACGCCAGCGCAAGGGCGCTGAACGCGCCGATGAGCGAGGCTTCGACCATGGTCAGGCCGACCTCTGCGCAAAGTGCTCGTTGACGGACTTGAGAATGCCGTCCAGTCCGACCGTCGGCCTGTAGCCGATCAGGCGACCGGCCTTCTCCAACGAGGGGACACGTCGCGGCATATCCTCGAAGCCCGCCGTGTACGCCTGCTCATAGGGAATGAAGACGATGGGAGAGGAGCTTTTCGTCACCTCCTTCACGCGCTCGGCCAGCTCCAAGATCGTGACCTCCTCGGTGCTGCCCAGGTTGAAGATCTCCCCGACCGCGCCGGGGTGCTCCGAGAGCGCGATGATGGCCTGCACGACGTCGCCGACCCACGTAAAGCAGCGCCGCTGGCTGCCGTCGCCGTAGACGGTGATCGGTTCATGCTTGCGGGCCTGGGCGATGAACCGGGGCACGACCATCCCGTATTGCCCCGTCTGCCGGGGGCCCACGGTGTTGAAGAGGCGCACGACCACGGTGGGCACCTGCTTCTCCTTCCAGTAGGCCAGGGCCAGGAACTCGTCGATCATCTTCGAGCAGGCGTAGCTCCACCGGCCCTTGTCGGTCGCCCCCAGGACCAAATCGTCGTCCTCGCAGAAGGGCACCTTGCTGGCCTTGCCGTAGACCTCGCTCGTGGAGGCGATCATGACCTTTTTCTTTTTCTTGCCGGCGAGCTCCAGCACCAGTTCCGTGCCCTTGATATTGGTCTCGATCGTCCGCACCGGGCTCTCGACGATCAGCCGGACGCCCACCGCCGCCGCCAGGTGGATGATCACATCGGCCCGGTCCACCAACTCCGTGAGCGCCGACCGGTTCATCACGGTGTCCAGCACGTAGTGAAATCGGCGATCCGACTTCAGGTGCTCGATGTTGAGGATGCTGCCCGTGGACAGATCGTCGATCACCGCGACGTCGGCGCCGTGCTTCAGCAGCGCCTCCGCCAGGTGTGACCCGATGAATCCCGCCCCGCCCGTGATCAGGTAATTCATGCGTTGACCTTTTTCCCCCTCGTCGCTGCGTCCCGGCTCCGCGCTGGGACCGTGGGCTCACGCTCGATGGAACAGTTCCGCCCGCGAAGGCAGTTCTCGTACAGCGCCCGCATGTCCTCCAGCAGCCGCTCCTTGGAGTACCGTTGCGCGACGAAGCGGCGGCCCTCCTGTCCCATCCGCGCCATGGCCCCTCCGTCCGACAGCAGGTGTTCCAGAGCGACCCCCAGTCCTTCCTCGTCTCCCGGCTCCGCGAGGAACCCGTTGGCAAACGCGGTGAACACCGTCCGGCCACCAGCGCCCGCCATCGGCCTCCCGGCTCCGACCATGAGGTCTCGCACCCCCCCGACCGCCGTGGCCACGAAGGGAAGACCCGCCGCCATCGCCTCGATCAAGGCCACGGGAGTTCCCTCATTCTTCGACGTCAGGATGACGGCGTCCAAGCGGCGGTAGAGGTCCCCCATGTCCTGGCGCCACCCACAGAACTCGACTTGGGCGACAAGCCCCGTATCCCTCACGTACGCCTCGATATCCGCCCGCAGCTCTCCGTCACCCACGACGACGAGCCGGATGCGCCGCCCGCCCGGCAGCCTGGTGGCCACCGCATGGAACGCCCGGAGGGCGAGCAGGGGATCTTTGACCGGTACCAGTCGTCCGACGAACCCCACGATGAGCTCATCGCGGCGGGCACCGGTCTCCTCCATTGCTCGCCGCGCGGGCTGCGCGAGCAACGGCTCCAAGTCCAGCCCGATGGGGATGACCTGAAACTTATTGGCGGGCGCGATGCCATACCGCCAGGCCAGGTCTGCGAGCTGCGCCTCGCTGATCGCGACGATCCTGGTCGTGATCTTCGCCAGGAGGCGCTCGATGAGGAGAAATACCCTGGTCTTGAGCGGGCTGAAGTACCCGTGAAAGACATGGCCATGGAAGGTGTGGATCCTGACGGGTACGCCGGCGGCCGCGGCGGCCAGTCGGCCGAGCGTGCCGGCCTTGGCCGTGTGGGTGTGCACGATGGTCGGGCGCTCTCTTCGCAGCAGGCGGTACAGCTTCCACAGCGCGACCGGATCGTCCCACCAGGAGATCTCCCTGCCCAGCTCCGGAATGACGTGGGGAGCGACACCGTGCTGGGCGGCAAGGTAGGCCATGTCGCCTTCGGTCTTTCCGATCGTTCCGGTCACTAGGATGGACTGAAAGCGCCCGTCCTGGAGCCCCTCCGTGAGCAGGACCGTATGGATGGCCGGACCGCCGATGTTCAACCGGCCGATCACACGGACGATCTTGACAGACTGCGCCCGCCTCCTCGACGCCTCGCTCTCACGGATGGTCCCCCGCGAGTCTTGATCCCCGGACACCGGCTGCCGCCCCCTCTCCGACGTCACCGCCCGCCGACAGGCCATCGGTCCTGTGGCGCCCGTCAGCGGTGGAGATGTTCCGGTTCCTTCTCGAACTCACCGAACGCTCCGACTTTGCCGGCCGACCCGTTCGGCTCCGGCAGCAGCTCGCCGGCGCCGCTCAGGTAGGGAGTCTCGACACGGTCTTGGACCCGCAGTTGCTTCACATAATCCAGGAAGAAGGCCAGCAGGATTCCAAGGATGAGGGAAAGGGCGGCGGCCGCCTGCAGGTTCTGCATCGTCCTGGGCCGGCTCGGCCACGCGGCCGGCACGGCCCTGTCCAACTGTTGGATGGTCGGAACATCGCGCGACTCGGCGATCCTGGCTTGCTCCAGCATGCCGACGAGCATGCCGTACACGGACTCCTCGACCTTGACCTGTCGGGCGAGCCGTAGATAGTCCAGGGCGAGGGCCGGGGCCTCGGCATATTCGGTGAAAGCCTGTTTGGACAGTGGGAGCCGGGACCGTTTGCCACTGGTTCCCTGTATCTGGTTCTTCTCCATGTGGTCGAGCTGCCGGCGGAGCTCCGCGATCTGGACCTCGAGCTGATTGATCTGCGGATGGCTTGGGGTGGCATAGGACCGAAGCGCGGCCAACTCCACTTCCAACCCGACGATCTGGCTGTGGAGGTCGGCGACGGCGCTCATGGCGGCCTTTGTCTCTTCGGTCAGACTTATGGTGCGGTGCTCGGTCTGGAACGCTCGCAAGGACTCCTCCGCTTCCGCGAGTTTCTTGGTCTTCTCGGCCAACCGGGCTTCCAGGAAGGTCCGATGGTGCTTGGTGGAGGAAATCTGGAGCTCCTTGTGCAGCCGGTCCAACTGTTCGACGTAAGTGTTGGCGATCAAGGCACCTATCTGGGGATCCCGGGTCAGGACCGTGACCTCGTAGGTCTTGAAGGGCGAGGCCCGGACGTCGGTTTCGCTCTGCAGGGTGGCGATGGCGAGATCGAGGGACGTCGTGCCGTAATACTCCAGCAAGTTCAGTTCCTTGACCATCCGCTCCGCCAGTGTGCGGGAAACGAGCAAGGCATGGAGAATCTCCATGGTATTGGGACCGGATTTCTGCCCCGTCAGCATCTCCATGGCCATCCCTCCCCCACCGCCCTTGTCCTTGTCGCCGAAGGAGATCCCGCCCCCGCCGACCTGTTCTCTCGCCGGCAGCAGCGTGGCCTTGGCCTCGTAGAGGCGCGGGGATAGTTTGCACCAGACCCAGGTGCCGGAAACGGACAGGAGTACGAGGACGAAGATCATCAGCCAGTAACGCCGCAGGACCTTCCAATAGTCCAGAAGCGTTGCCTGTTTTGCCGGAATCGTACCGTCCATCGGTGGGCTACTTGTTGAAGGTGCTCAGGAACGCAAAGCTGGAAAAGACGAGGCTTGTGAGTCCCCCGATGATACCGACGTAATCGGAGGGAGTGGCGAAGTATTTCTGCTCCACCTGGATGGCATCGCCGTTAAACAGAACCGCGTCGGACCGGAAGGGCTCGACGGTGCCGTCGGCGCGGATAATGGTGGACCGGTCCAAGCTGGCCTGCAGGCTGAGCCCCCCCGCCAGTCCTAGATACTCCTCCGCTGTCCGGTCCGGCACATAGGCGAAGGCCCCGCCGGTTCGAACCAATCCATTGACGAAGACCCGTCGGATTGTAGAGGGAATGAAGACCTGGTCTCCCGCCTGAAGCTCGATGTCTTGTGTCCTATCACGTTCGTACAGCACCCGCCTGGCGTCCACGGGGATCTTCATCTGGCCCTCGGGAGACTTGGAATTCCGGATGATGTACACCCCTTCAAGATTCCACCAAGGACTCAGGGGGCCAACCTGGAGGAACAACTGGCTGAGCCGTTCACCCTCCTTGAGCTCGACCTCTCGGGGGGTGGAATTCTCGGTGACCTGCCCGGTCTGCGGGCTCGTCACCACCTCATTGGCGACCACGGACACCACCATCTGGCGGATCGGCGGGACGAACAGGACGTCGTCGTCCATCAGCGTGGGATTCTTCCTGTCATCGCCCTCCCTTAAGTAGGCGATCAGGTCTGCTTTGGGCCCCACTTGCCCGCCGCGCCGCACTTCCACTTCCCGCCAACTTCCGCCCGGCAGAACTCCTCCGGCTTCGGCGATCAGGTCCGATACCCGCCTGACCGGCGTGGCCAGGTAGGTGCCGGGGGCCACGACCGCGCCGAGGACAGAAACCTGGAACACTCTCAGCGTCGTCAGGCTCAGACCGCTCCGCACGTTCCGATAATACCGCTTCACTTCGCCGTCGATGAGCGCCTCAGCCTCGGCCAGCGTCAACCCCTTGACCTTCAGGTCGCCCAGCGTCGGCAGGCTGACCTTCCCGTCCGGGGTGACCCGCACTTCGTAGAGCGCCTCGAACTCGCCCCAGAGGTTGACGGTGAGTCCATCGCCGGGCCCAAGAACGTACTGGTCTGGCCGGACGGCCCGCGACAGCGCCGCCCCGCCCGGCAACCTTTCGAGGGAGGGGGTTGCCCCCTCCACCCCTATTTCCGCGCTGCCCTGCCCTCCTGCCGTACCTGCCCCCCCCTTACGCTGGGAGCCGGGGGGGCGGAACTTGCTGCCCTTGCCCTTCGCCCCTCCCTCCGTTCCCTGCGACCAGATGAGCGCAGGGAACCCGAGGGTCATTTGCAGAACGAGCAGGATGACGAGCGCCTTCGCAATCATAGCCTTCGCGGCTCCTTCGCTCACGCCCTCCCCCTACCTCGACAGCCAGTCTCTGTAGGTGGAACGGGTCGAGAACGCCGAGCCAATCTCATGCCCATCCAGGAGCGCCACACTTGCTTGCGTGAATCAATGTCGCCGGGATCATGGGGGTAAGGAAGCCTTGGAGTGATACCAGGGCATCGGGCCGTGTAGCCCGATCAAGGCCGCCCAGCTATAACATTCTGTTCCTAAAATGTCAAAATTTATGGCTCTTCAGGCTTTCGTGTGGGTTGGATAGAGATCCAGTCCTCCACAATGGAAGTAGATCGCGGTCTTGAAGTGCTCGACGTTGCGGAAGCCGCGAGCGGTGTTCTTGACCCATTGGATCGTCGCGTTGACGGCTTCCAATCCCGCATGGGTGATGCCATGCCGCAGATAGGTGAGCACATTGGGGAGGTGGCGCTGGATCAGCTTCGCCACCTCAGCCATCGGCCGCAGGCGGCTGTGCGGGGCGCGCCAGAACCAGCGGGCGAAGAACTTCTGGGCGGCCTCCCGGTAGGCATAGTCCCACAACTGGCGGAAGCGCTCCTTCAGGGCCCAGGCCCGGGCCACCTTGAGGTCACTGCGCGTGAGTGTGCGGAAGGTGGCCCGCTGCTCGGCCGTCATGGCCGTGGGCCGCATGAGCCAGAGGTATTTGGTTCCCGTCAGCCGACTATCGCCCGCCTGCTTCAAGGCCCGCTGTTCCGCCCGGCGCACCCCGTCCACGGCCTCATGCAGATGCTTGGCCAGATGGAACTTGTCGAACACGATCGTGGCTTCAGCCCCATCGAGGTGAGCCTGGGTCGACTGGATGGCGGGCGCCCACATGTCCATCGCGATGGCCTCAATCCCCACCCGTTGCTCAGGCGTCAGCGTGCCCCCAGAAGCCATCCACGCTTTCCTGCTTGCGGTCCTCTGCCACATACAGGACGCGGCTGCGTTCCAGATCCGCCACCACGGTGAGGGACCGATGCCCCTTCGCGATGGCCTTCTCATCGACACCGAGGTGTGCGACGACGTCCTGGGTGCGGCGGCTGAGCCCCCGGGCGACGGCGCGCGCCTCGATCCCCCAGGCCTCACCCCAGGTGAGGCGCAGCAGGCCGGCGGCCCCCTTCACCGAGCACTCCCGGAGCCAGTCAATGGCCAGGCGCTCGAACCAGGCCGTGAACTGACTGCCGGGCTCCGCCCAGGGCACCGTGATCTGTTTGACCCCATGGGTCGGACAGTTCACGTGAGGGAGGTCCGCCTGAATCCACGTCGTGAACTGGCAGGTATCCAGATGGCGCCACCGTCGACGCTTGCAGTCATAGCCCGGGACAGGCTCCTGACACGCGGGGCAGGGATAGGGCCCCGGTCCAGCCTCGACGGTCACGGTCACCTGCTGCCCCGTCACATTCAGTTCCACGTTGACCACGGTCCAGGGGGCTTTGAGCCCCAGCACCGCTTGATAGAGTTCGAGGTCGCGCATCGCTCGGGTCCTCCTTTCGAGGCCCCGAGCATAGCGCAAGCGGAGTCAGTGACCCACACGATTTCCTGAAGAGCCAAATTTATTAATGGCTTCGACGCCACGGCTCCGAGGTGTCTGCCTCCCGTCCAGACCAGATGCGAGACCGACCTCCGCGCTGCCGGCGACCTCGCCGCCACGGCTACCGGCCGCAGCCTTTCCTGCCTCCGCGGCAGGAGCGCCACGATCTCCCCATCCTCGAAGGCCACCTCGTACTCCGTCTGGAGAAACACCAGCAAAGGAGCCTCCAGCCCGGCTTGAAACCGGTTCGTCAACTCGAAGACCGAGGAGCCCGGCAGGGGCGAGCTGGTGAGGAAGAGCAGCCAGTGGGTCGAGGGGTTGTCCTCCGAAACGGCTGGAGTGAGATCGGCCCGGCGCGCCAGCACGATCGCGCGTCGCTCACGTAGATCCTGGATCACGCGCCGCATATCCGCCTCAGTGAAGACCGACGTCAGCGAAGGGAAATACAACAGCGGCTCAAGCCCGAATCGGAGATAAACGGGAAGGCGGTAATACTCCAGCTTATGCATGTAGTAAGGGCGATCTCGGCCGAAATGCTCGATTGCGCGCACGAGGCTGGCCTGGATCGCTTCCTTCGGGGAGCGGCCCCCGGGCGCAACGTGCCCTGCTCCCGCTTGTTGCGCGGAGACGATGCCTGGCTTGAGGTAGGGGAGAAACATCATTCCATGGAACAGTTGGAGCGGGAGGACGACCCCAACCACCATCAGCATCGCCAGCCAGCGGGTACCGCCCTGCCCGCGCAGGAGGACCGGAGCGCAGCGGACGGCGAGCAAGTATAAGGGGAGGCCACTGTAGGCGATGTGACTGACGTCTGCCTTGCCGAAAGCCGCCCGTTCCATCAACAGGATCAGGACCCCGTAAGCGAGGAGCCACACGGTCGACTCGTCCCATCCCCGGCTCTTCAAGGCCCGAAGGAGCATGACCCCTGTCCCCAGAGTCAACCCCATCATTGTGAGGGTCGGGAGGCTGGGCTCCACCGGAGTGTTCCATCCCCCAGAGGAGAATGTCACGATCGGCTGGAAGTAGGCTGGCAACGCCCTGCCCAGGGGGTCCATGAGACGAAAGAGGAGGACCAGGAGTCCGACCGACGCGAGAGGCACAGCCAGATGGACCAACAGCGACGTCGGCGACACCCGCTCCCCACGAGGGCACAGCAAGACCAGGAGACTGAGCGTCGCGATGCTGACCGTCGTCACCAGTCCGATCTCCGGCGAATAGCAGAGGGCCAACGTGACCAGTGCTACCGTCCCCGCGAGCCGCGCCGGCGCCGGGGCCCGAAAAGCCCACCAGGCGCACAGGAGGGCGGCGACGGGCAGCATGTGCCGAAGGATGGCATAGTTCAGCCCGGTATAGGGATTAAAGAAACCGAAGGCGAAGAACAGAAACCAAGCTTGGGTGGCACGGCGGGAGCTCAACAGGCTCGCGAGCGCGACGTACATCAAATAAAGCCCGGCCAGATAACTGGCCGCGTAATAGAGCGCGTAAGCGGGGCCGATCCCCATCCAGCGGCTCAGGAAGTATGCTGGATAGAGCATCGCCGGACCATAGAAGAAGTGGACATCGACGAAGGGGATCGCACCCGCCTGCATCCGGTAGAGGAGGTCCTGGAAGTACAGGGCCTCCGCGAAGACGAAGCCTTGTTTGGCCGCGTAGAGGGCCCAGAAGAGGAGACCGTGCACCCCCAGGATCGACCAGACAAGCGGGGGCGGAACCAGGGAGGTGGCAACGGGAACTAGCGGGGGCGTCGGCTCCGACTCGGCAGCTCCGGCAATGCAGTAGACCGAGAGTCCCAGAAACAGGAGATAGAGGGGGTAGGCGACCGAGTTGTTGTACCCCGACAGCGTGGATACGCTAAGCAGCGCACCCGGCTGCGGTACTAGGTAGGGAATGACGAACACTCCGGCGGCCAGGCCCCCGAGTGACAGAGGGAGGAGCAGCAGGCGGCTCATGCGGCTATGCGGTTCCGGGCGGGCTGCCGGCACAGGGGCATTCGGACCCCCGGTTCCCGTCATCGGGTCGGGGCACTCCGACCGCGAAAACTTCCGTGCCGACGAAAGGAAGATTGAAGCGATAAGCAATATCTGCAAGGATCATGATCGCCCGCTTTTTCCAGTTGTACTCGCCCAGTCCCACTTGTTCCACCGCACTCTTGGGCAGATGCCGGACGAGCTGCCGATAGATCAGGGAGTGGACCGGCCACCCGCAGGTGAAGGCCCGCACCACGCGAAAACCCGCCTGCTCCATTTTCTGGACCAACCCGTCCTTCGTGTAGTGGCGATAGTGCCCCATCCGCCGGCCGTGCTCGTCGAGCTCGCCCCCGGGGACACTGATCAGCACGTAGCGGCGGCACATCTTCCTTAAGTTTCTGAGTGCCGCGAGGTCGTCCTGGAGATGCTCCAGCACTTGGACGGAAATAATGAGGTCGTAGGCTCGTTCCGGGACGTCATCCCGCACAATGTCCAGACGGAACAACTGCGCCTGCGGAAGCTGTTCCTTGCAATAGCGCAACGCCGTGGCGCTCAACTCGGACCCCGCCAGCGCGACCCCCGGATAGCGTTGGGCGATCATTCGCAGCAAGGTCCCTTCTCCGCACCCCATGTCCAGGACTGACTCGAACGCAAGACGCCTCACTTGGCGCAGGACCATCCGACGGAGATACCGCGGCGCGGGCGCATACCGTTGCATGTCGCGCCAGGCCACCCAGATGTCATCGTAAAAGGCCTGCTGCGCGGCGGGATCGTCCTGAACCTGGCCCTCCGTCTCCTCCCGCTTAGGCTTGGCCGCCACCACTTCGACCGACGCACCGGCGCTGGCCCCCCAACTGGCCACGGCCAGCAGCAGACTGGGCAGCACCAAGAGACTACCGGTGAGGGTCATGGTCAGGCCGGCTGGAGACAGCACTGCCCCTCGATCCACTCCCATCAAGACCTTGGTCAACAGGTTTTGCGGGAACCCCATTCGATTCAGGAGGCTCTGAACCCACCCGTAGGGATCATGCTCGAACGAGGCGTACCGTGTTTCCTTGACCGCCAGCCCGGCACGGCTCAGCAGCAGGAATAGCGACTCCTTGGTGAAGTGGTAGAGATGGCGCGGCACGTCGAGGTGGAACCACGACCGGCCGGTCGCCACCGCCTGCCATCCCTCCAGGTTCGGCACGGCCAAGACCACATGACCGCCGGCCTTGAGCAGCCTGGCCACCTGCCGTAGCGTGCCCAGGGGATCGGGCAGATGCTCGAGGACTTGAAAGAGAATGATCAGATCGAAGCAGGGCTCGGGTTTCAGCCCGTCGAGGTTCCCAGCGAACACCGGAATACCGCCGGTCCGTGCGGCTGCCGCGCTGAGCACAGACCGCTCAACCCCGACCGCTTTCCAGCCCTGCTGCCGGAGAGCTCCGAGCATCCACCCGGCGCCGCACCCCACCTCCAGCGCCAATCCGGAGGGCCCCAGTTTCCTGACCCACTTGCGCACCCGCCGATCGTAGAGGAGCTTCAAGACACGCTGCGTCAGCCCGCCATACTGGCGGTACTGGCGTGGGTAAAACCGATTCAAGGAAAGCGGTTGTGGCCAGGTGAAGACAACGCCGCAGGCCAGGCACCGATGCAGGTCGAAGGATTCGCCCGTGATGTAATCTCGAACGCCGGGGAGGAAGATCGCCGTCTTCGACGACCCACAGACCCGGCAGTTCGCCTGTAAGCCGATCGTGGTCTCGGGTTGGCTCATAAATACGACTGTGTCTCGTCGACCACATAGACCGGCCGAGCCACCCCGTTCTTGTAAGTCCTGGCAAGGTAGAGCGCAATGATGGGGACGGTCACGAGGAGGAAGTAAAACGACAGGATCATGGCCAGTCGGCCGGCCGCTTCGAGCGTCAATCCCCGCAGCAGGACCAGGCTCGGATAGGCCACGGCCAACGCCGCCGCGACGTACAACACCAGCCGGAGGGGGAACGTCGAGCTCGACAGGATGCCCGCCGCCGCGAAGCGCGTCATCCGCCAGAGACTGTAGTGCGAGCGCCCATGGGCGCGCTTGGCCCGGAAATACGGAATGCCGACCCGCTTGAACCCGACGTACCCCAGCTCCGCACGCAGGAAGGGATAGGTGGTGTGCGGCGCGATGATTGCGTCGCGGACCTGCCTGGTGATCATGGCGAACTCGGCCATCCAGAGAACGATCTCGCTGTCCGCGATCCGCTTGTTGGCGTAGTAGAACAACTTCCGGAGAAAGGTGATGACGGCCGGCTCCTCGCGGTTCGACCGGATGCCGTAGGCCACTTGCGCGCCGCCCTGGATCGCACCGTAGAACTGGACGAAGAGCTCCGGGGGGTCCTCGCAATCCACGTCCACCATGGCATAGAGGTCGCTCTCCACGGTCGTGAGCCCGGCCATCAGGACCGCGTGGTAGCCGAACCGCCTCGACAGCGTGATCACGCGGACGCGCGAATCCTGCGCCCGCAGCTTGAGAATCTCGGAAAGCGAGTCATCCTCACTGGCGTCGTTGACGAAGACCAGCGACCATTCGCGGAGGCCCGGCAAGGACTCCAGCACCGCCCGAGCTCGTTGGTAAAAAGGTGCGATGTTGGCGCTCTCGTTGTGGACCGGGACGATGACGGAGAGATTCATCGCTCCATCCTCAGGTCGCCTGCGCCCCCAGCGACCGCTGGGGCAGCACCGCCCCCGGCGCGCCGACTCGGTTCGCTCCGACCATCCCCTTGGCATATCCTTCACGGTGGAGGAGCAGGAAGAGGACCATGACCATGAACGGCACCATCTGCAGCTTATAGCGCACCCCGGCCCCGAAGTTTGCGAGAAGGATCGCCCCGTGCAGCGCCGACCACAGCACGCAGTAGGACGCGGCCCAGATCACGACCGGATCCCTCACGGTAGACCACTTCAAACGCCGGAGCGCTATCAGGACCAAGACGAGCAGGATGGTATTTTCCACGGCGGCCAATCCGCTGAAGATGTTCCGGGCGTCGAACGGCAGGGGGCGGAACAAGCCGCTGAAGATCACGACCGGGAGCGCCTGCCCCAGGTTACCGCTTTGCATCTGTTGCGCCAGCTCCATCGCCTCGTTGGCCCGGCGCGAGCCCCCGAACTCCGCGGTGTAGGCGGTCCACTCGGACCTCACGTCCTGGCCCTCGGTAAGTTGGACGTACAGCCGTTCAACGGACTTCAGGTCTTCGATGTGAAACCGCTTGGCGATCGGTTCCCACGCATAAAGGAGTGCCGGCAGTGCGAGTACGACGATCGCCAAACGTTGAATCACATGGCCCCTCCGGATGAGGACGGCCAGCACCAGGCAGCCAGCGGCCATCACCGCCGTCCACGGTCGGACATTGAAGGCCAGGACGAATCCGCCGCTCGCGATAAAAAAACCTTTCGCCTCTCCCCTGACCAACAGGCGGGCGGCTCCGTAGGCGACGATGCCCAGAATCATGAAGATGAGCGGGTCCTTCCCCAGGATCGAAGACCAGAACAGGATGGAGGGAAAGAAGGCCAGCCAGTAGAAGGCGATCGGCGCAGGCCGGCCCAGCATCACGACGACGGCGCGGTAAAAGGCGTAGGCCCCCATGAGGCCGAAGAAGGCGAAAACGATCTTGAGGGCGTGGTAATACTTTCCAGCAATCAAGGAAATCAACATGACCAGCCGCAGCATGTTGTCCGTGCCCTGGCCGAGACGGTGCTCCTCTAGCCCCCTGGTCGGATCCCGGAAGAGGTGGTACCACTCCTCGCGCCAGTCGATTCCGGGGTACATGAAGTGGATGCCGGTGACCGTAGCTCGAAAATAGTGGTACGCATCCAGCCCGTAGCGTTGCTCATAGAACAGCATCACCACCAGCACTACGAAGAACTTCGCGAGCCATGCCGCCAGCAGCAGCTTCCGATCCTCGCCGCCCAGCCAGATGAGGCCGACGGCCAGCACGATCCACCAGAGGACGCCCATCGCATAGTCCAACCCGATGGCCGGCTGCTCGATGCGGAAGCCGAGGTCGCGGATGTGGTAACCGATCCACACCGCCGCGGCGACGGTGCCGCCGAAGAAGATCAGGGTGTCCCACCGCAGCCAATCTTGTGTGTGCTGTCCGTTCACGGGATGATCCCGGCAAGGCTCAGGGGATCGGTGGGCTGGGCGTCGGACGGCGCGAGGACGGCGATCGAGGTGCCCGTCACCAGACGAACCGGTTCTTGTAGAATTCCACGACGGCCTTCACCTCAATGTCGAAGTCCTTCGTGTTCTTCCAGCCCAGGGCGCGGATGGCCGAATCGTCGAGCGAATAGCGCACGTCCTGCCCCATGCGGTCGTAATTGAACTGGACGTGGTCCTCCAGCGGAACGGGTGTGCCGAAGTAGGCGGTCAACACCTTGGAGATGACCTCCCGGTTCGGCGCCTCGTAGTTGCCCGAGACGTTGTAAATCCGGTTACGCCCGCCGTGCTCGACCAGGTGCAGGATCGCCGACACCGTGTCCTCGACGTGCAGCCAATTGCGCACGTAGGAACCGTCGCCGTGCAGGGGGATCTTCTTCCCGAGCGAGAGGTACTTGATGGCCTTCGGGATGAGCTTCTCCGGGTACTGGTAGATGCCGTAGTTGTTGGTCGGCCGGATGATCAGATAGGGCACCTTGTGAGTCCGGTGCCAGCCCATCACCAGCATGTCCGCCGCGGCCTTGCTGGCGGAGTAAGGATTGCTGGGCCGAAGCGGGTCGGTTTCCTTGTGGTTTCCGTTGAGGACGTCACCGTAGACTTCGTCGGTGCTGATCTGGACCAGCAGCGGCATCTCGTAGTTCCGCTTGCCGCGGATCAATTCGAGCAGGTTCTCGACGCCCAGGATGTTGGACATCGTGAACCGCTGGCTGTCCATGATACTGTTGTCTACATGGGTCTCGGCCGCGAAATTGAAGACATAGTCCACGTCGTAGAGGTGGTCCATGCGGGCGATGTCCGCTTCCAGGTACCGGAACGAGGAGGACTGACCGAACTCCTCCAACAGTTCCGTCCGCGCGGCATAGGTCTTCTTGTCCACGCCCCAGACCTTCCAGCCGCGCTGGAGGCAGGCGCGGGTGAAGTGTGACCCGATGAAGCCCAGGCAACCGGTCACGAGGACCACCTTGCGCTCTGGCATATGTGCCTTCTTGGACATGGACAAGCCTCCCTCCTAGGACAGGATCCGGGCCTCGGGGACGGGCAGGATGTAGGCGCCGCGGTAGTCGATGGCGCGGCAGCGGCGGCGGATTTCCGCCTCGAAGTTCCACGCGAGCAGCAGCAGATAGTCCACCTTGGAGCGGGCCAATTCCTCGGGACCGGTGATCCGCATGTGCGAGCCCGGCGTGTACCACCCCCACTTTTTCGGGTTGTCGTCCACGGCCACCGGAATGGTGTCGCGCGTCAGCCCGAAATAATTCATCAGCGTGTTGCCCTTGGCGCTGGCCCCGTAGGCCCAGATCGTCCGCCCCTGTCCGTGCAGCTCGCGGACCAACTCGACGAGGCGAGCCTTGTTGCCCTGGACGCGCCGGCCGAAGGCCTCGTACAGGTGGAAGTCCCGGATGCCGAAGGCCTGCTCCTGTTCCAGGCAGCGCGCCACGGACGGCTGGGGACGATGCTCGCCGGCCCGGCCGGTGAAGACCCGCACCGTGCCGCCGTGGATGTCCTTGAAATACTCGACGTCCAGGACGGTCATTCCATACTGCTTCATCAGGATGGTGAGCGGGAGAATTCCCACGTACGAGAGGTGCTCATGGTAGGCCGTGTCGAACTCGTTTTTCTCGATGAAGTCCACCACGTAGGGACACTCGATGACCAACAGGCCCTTGGGAGCCAAGCAGCGATCCACGGCGCGGACGAACTCGTGGACGTCATCCACGTGGGCGAACACATTCGTGGCCGTGATGACTTTCGGGCAGCCGTACCGGCTCGCGACCGTCTCCGCCGTCTCTAAGGACCAGTAGGCGCACAGCGTCGGGATGCCGGCCTTGTTCGCCTCGGCCGCCAGGTTTTTCGCCGGATCGACGCCGATCACCTGCATTCCCTCGTCCCGGAACTTGGACAGCAGGCAACCGTCGTTGCTCGCGATGTCCATGACCAAGTCGCCGGCCCGGCACGCCGCGCGGGCGACTGCGGTCTTCGCCAACTCCACGCAGTGATTGCGGAAGGTTTCCGTCGTCGAGCTGACGTACAGGTAATTCCGGAACATCAGGTCCGGATGCACGACCTTGGTCAACTGGGACAGGCCGCAGTCCTCGCAGACCTGGAGCGCCAGCTCTTCCGCGAACTCGGGGCGGCCGAGGTCTTCCTCCCGCAGGTAGGAATTGGCCAGCGGCGTCCGGCCGAGGTCGAGATAGACCCGCAGCCGCGCCGATCGGCAGATGCGGCAGGTTGTCTGCGACTTGGATGTCGGGGAGGTCTGGATCATGGCACCGATGGTATACCCCTAGGCCCGGCGGGGCTCCTTATCTACCTCCAACGACCGGAGGGAGTCAAGCCGGACGGGCCTAAGCCGGGCATGGTCAGATACGCGCGCCGGACAACAGGAACCTGATGAAGTAGTACACGTTGTAGAGGAAGTCCCCTCTGAACAAACCCTTCCAGAAGTGCCGGACATAGTACCAGGGATTCCAGAGCACCATCTTCCGATAGGCCAGCCGGTGGTACCGCTCGATCGTCTCCCAGGACAGTGAGGGATGCCGGTACATCGCGCGCGGGTTGTAGACGTTGTACTTGCTCCAGTTTCGATCCTCGATCAACCCCCTGGCCTCCAGCTCCGAGAACATGGCGGTGCCCGGGAAGGGAACGCAGATGCTCACCTTCAGAACATTGACGGGCAAGGAACGTCCCATCGCGATCGTCTTGGCCATCCCCTGTTCCGTGTCATGCAGCAGACCAACCATGAAAAACCCATAGACCTCGATACCGGCCTTCCGGCACATGGCGACGGCCCGACGGGCGGCGGCGGCGGAGGCGTGCCCGCCGCGGCCGTTCTCCTGCAGCACCCAGTCGTCCCCCGATTCGAACCCGAAGGCCACCTTGTAGCAGCCGGCGCGCTTCATCAGGTCGAACATCTCTTGGTCGCCGATGTCCACGCGAAGGCCGCTGGCGCAGCTCCAGGCGATCCCGATCCCTGCGCGGATGACCCCTTCGCAGATCGCCTTGACCCTCGCCGGCTCGGCGGTGAAGATGTCGTCCACGACGAAGAGCTCGCGGAACCCGGCGCGGCGCATCGCGGCGAATTCTTCGACCACCCGGGGCACCGACTTCTTCCGCAACAGACGGCCGGCGGTGTTCTTGCTCGCGCAGTAATTGCAGGAGAAGGTGCAGCCCCGCGAGGTCTCAATGAAGCCCGTCGCGCCGCGCCGGCGGGCCAGCGGGGGAGCGTACCGCGCATACTGCCGGAGGTCGAAGAGGTCCCAGCTCGGAAAGGGGAGGTCGTCGAGGTCTTCGATCCAGCCGCGCGGGGCGGAGCGGACCGGCCGGCCTCCGTCCGACCAGACGAGCCCCGGCACATCTTTCGGCGCCTTGCCGTCCACCAAGGACGCCAGCGCGAAGTCCCCTTCACCGCAGCAGACGACATCGAGCCCCGCTTCCTCGAGCGACCGCTCCGGCAGCGCGGAACAGTGGGCTCCCCCGCCGACGACCATGATGTCGCGGCGGTATCGCTTGACCCGCTCGGTGATGGCACAGACTTGAGGAAACAGCGGCGTGGTCCCCGTCAGGCCCACGACGTCCGGCTTCCATCCTCTGACGACGTCCATGATGCCGTCCAGGTCGAGATCCTCGTAGCAGTAATCGAGCACGCGCACCTCGTGCCCCAACTCCCGCGGCCTCGCCGCCACCGTCGCCAGGCCCAGCACGGGATAGAACGGCAGGCAGAAGCGGGGCATGATGTTCGCGTGGGTCTCTTTGTAGGAGGGGTTGACGAGCAAGAGTCTGGCCATCGGCGGAACCAATCCTTTCGTTGGGCGTCCGGGTGAGGGATCAGGAGGCGGGCGGGGCGGAGGACCGGGCGGACTGGGGCGACTGCAGCGGATCATCCTGCACATACTCCAAGCCAAGCCGCAGGGCAACCTCGGCCTTCTGCAGCTCGCTGCCCAGGTAGGCCGCATGAGGCAGAGTGGACACGGTCTTCAGCCGGACCAGGGTGTTGAAGATGTCCTCCGCCTTCCGGCCCTGCACCACGTAGAGCAGCTCATGCTTGGCCGTGTAGCAACGGACCTTGATGAGCCCCTGATCCGGGAAGATCTTGATCGTGACGAACCCCTTGGGGTCCATCTCCCATTCCTTCTCGCTGTCATACGTCGCCTCGATCACGCGCGCGGTTTCCTTCTCCCGCTCGGCGGTCGGCGTGATCTCCAGGATGCTCTTGTCGGTCGCCAGGTCGATGATGTCGATCGCATAGACGGGACAGACCAGGGCCGAATCCTTGATCTTCCGGATGTCGCCCCCGTCCACGACGAGTTCGTACCGCTCGGTGGCCGGGTTCAGCGTGCCCCCGTTCAGGATCGCCTTGGCTTCGTCGTCCAGGCTCCAGAGGTCCGGATGGACGCCGACGCAGGCGCCGGCCCCGATGCACTCCGCCTTGTTATAGAGGATCTTGAACTGCGACATGACCCCGTGATTCCTCGCTTCGTTAGGGGCTCTTGAAGGCCAGCCCGATGACGAACTGCAGGGCGTTGTAATGCTGTTTGATGTCGTCCCACGTCCGAATGCGGGTCAACCGCTGCCAGATGTAACCCGGCCGCAGGTAGAACTTCCGGTAGGCCCGGCGGATCGTCTCCTCAATCTCCTTGGCGTCCCGGTAGCCCTCCGGCACGTACTGGGCATGGTCCCGGCCCTTGTACGTGTCGTCGAGAAACTTCCCCTCCTGGACCAGCTCGTAATAGAGGGGCGTCCCGTACTCGGGAAAGTAGGGGTAGAACATGACGTAGCTGATCCGGTTGTCGATCGCGAACCGGACGCTGTTCATCGCCTTGGCCGGCGATTCGCCCGGCAGCGACAGGATGAAAGTGCCCCGCACGTCCATCCCCGCGTCGAGCACCCAGCGGATGGCCTGGGCGATCTGGTCCACCTTCACGCCCTTCTTCACGCGGTCCAGCACGTCCTGGTTGGCCGACTCGAAGCCGATGTAGACGTTCCAGCAGCCGGCGCGCGCGGCCGCGTCCACCATTTTCTTGGTCATGGTCCCCGAGTAGCCGTAGGCCTGCCAGACCAGCTCCTTCTCCAGCCCCTCCTGCCGGATCAGCTCACAGAATTTCAGGACCCACGCCTCGTCCACGAGAAAAATGTCGTCCCAGAAGGCCACCTCGCGCACGCCCCACTTCACGACGGCCTCCTTCATGTCGCGGACGACCCGCTCCGGGCTGTGCCGCCGGTAGATCGGCGCCGCGCTCCCGGCCTGGAAGCAGAACGTGCACTGGCCGTAGGGGCACCCACGGGAGGCCATGTAGAGGATGATCGGGTGGCGCTTGTACATGAGCGGGAGCGGATGGTAGAGGCTCAAGTCACACACGCTCCAGTCGGGCGAGGGCTGCAGGTCCAGGTTCATCAGCATGGGGCGCGGGTCCGTCCGCACGATGCGGCCGTTGTCCCGGTAGCAGAGCCCGCGCACGCCCTTCAGGTTGTCGCCCCGCTCGATTTTCTTGAGCACCTCGACGATCGTCTGCTCGGCCTCGCCCACGACGGCGAAGTCCAGCCCCGGGTTCTCCGCCAACACGCTCTCCCCGAAGCTGGTGGCCAGCAGGCCGCCGAGGAAGATCGGCGCCTCGAACTCCTTGTCCAGCGCCTCGATCAGCGGCTTGATGTGCTCGCGCGTCGCCAGCAGGGAGCTGATCCCGATGACGTCGGGCTTGCTGCGCTTGAGATGCTGCACGATCTCCGCGGCGCCGTAGTCCACCATCGGACAGTCCAGGTATTCCACGTCCCAGCCGATCTTCCTCACGCCGCCGGCCAGGACGGCCACGCCGAAGGAGGGCCAGTAGCCGAACTTCTTTCCGCGGTTCCGGCGGGAACCGTAGGATTCCATGATGTCGTGCGGCGGGTTGATGATGCTGAGCTTCATGGTGTGCGATCCCCTCTACTGGTGCCGGGATGACCAAGACGACGGGGCCGGGCGGTCGTGGAGCAGGCGTCACGCTCGGCGGCGGGGCCGTGGACAGGCCCGGCCGGGCGATCGGCGTCGCGTCTCGCCTTGGCAAGTCGGGTACTGTAGTCAGGGCCGGCGAGCGAAGTCAACGTCAAAGTTTGACGGGCTCCGCCATGCGCCGCAGCCACAGCTCGAAGTTCATCAGGGTCCAGAGCTGCGTGCCGTAATCCCGCTCCCGCGCCTGGTGGCTGTCGAAGATCCGCCGCACCCCCTCCGGACGGATGAAGGGCCGATACCGCGGCGAGGTACCCAGCAGCAGGTCGGCGACAAACTCCTTCAGCTCGCCCCGGAACCAGGCGCCCAGCGGCACGCCAAACCCGCGCTTCCCTCGCTTCAGGATCGGCTCGGGCAACAGGTCGGCGAAGGCCGCCTTGAGGGCGTACTTGAGTTTCCAGCGGTTCAGCTTGTACTCCGGCGGCAGTGAGGCCACGTACTCGACCAGCGCCGTGTCCAGAAACGGCGATCGCGTCTCGAGCGCGTGGGCCATGCTCATCCGGTCCATCTTCACCATCAGGTCGTCCGGCAGGTAGGTCTTGAAGTTCAGATAGAGAATCCGATGCAGGAGCGCCCGGTTCTGCGACCGCTCGAAGCAGGCATCGAAGCTTGCGCGGACCGTGGGCGGCGGCGGGCTCGCCAGCATCTCCGCCAGCATCTCCTGCGAGAAGAGCGAGCACCAGGCGAGGTAGCGGTCCGCGAGCGGCTTGGCGGCTTGCAGCAGGAACCGATGCGCGCGGACGACCAGGCGGCGCCGCCCGCCCAGCCGCAGGCAGGCGCCGGTCAGCCCGGTGCCCAGCCTTGTCAGCCACGCCGGCATCCGCTCAGACAGCACAGCGCCGAGGAACCGCTCGTAGCCCGCGAAGACCTCGTCGCCGCCGTCTCCGTTCAGCGCGACCGTGACGTGCTCCCGCGCGAGGCGGCAGAGCAAATAGGTCGGCAGCGCGGAGGAGTCCCCGTAGGGCTGGTCGTGGTGCCATAGAAGCCGCTCCACGTGCTCGAAGGCGGTGGGCTCGAGGATAAACTCCGTGTGGTCCGTCTGGAAGTGTCGTGCCACGATGCGCGAGAAGGGCGTCTCGTCGAATTCCTTGTCGCCGGTGAAGCCGATGCTGAAGGTCTTGACCCGGCGGCCCACCAGGCGACTCATAATGCCGACGACGATGGAGGAATCGATGCCTCCGCTCAAGAAGGCCCCGAGCGGCACGTCGCTGAGCAGGCGCCGTTCCACCGCGGCCTCCAACAGGCGGCGGATCTCACGGCAGGCCTCCTCCAAGGGCACGCGCCGCTCTCGGCCGGCCAAGGGGTATTCCAGGTCCCAGTAAGCGCGGGGCTCGCCGACCCGACCGCGATCCACGACCAGATAGGAAGCGGGCGGCACCTGCAGAACGTCCCGGTAGGAGGTCTCCGGCCAGGGCACGTAGCCGTAGGTGAGGTAGAGCGGCACCGCCGCCTCGTTGACCTCCCGCCGCACCGCCGGATGGGCGAAGAGCGCCTTGAGCTCGGAGCCGAAGACGAACGCCTTCGGCGCGGCGCGATAATAGAGCGGCTTCTTGCCAGCCCGGTCCCTGGCCAGCAGCAGCCGCTCCCGCTCCTCGTCCCAGACGGCCAGCGCGAACATCCCGTCCAGCCGAGACACAAAGTCGTCGCCATACTGCTCGTAGGCGTGGACGATCACCTCCGAGTCGGTCTTGGAACGGAAGACGTGACCGCAGGCCTCCAGCTCACGGCGCAGGGCCCAGAAATTGTAGATCTCGCCGTTGAAGACGACCCAGACCTTTCCCGTCTCGTTGGAGAGCGGCTGCCGGCCGGCCTCCGACAGATCGAGGATGCTCAGGCGGGTGTGGCCGAGAAAGACGGAGCCGGCGCCCGTCCTGGATTCGTAGCGGCCCTGCGCATCCGGGCCGCGGTGATGCAGGCTCCCGACCATGCGCTCGACCGTGTCCGGGGCGCAGTCGCTGCCGTCGAAGCTCAGAGCACCGCAGAGGCCGCACATGGTCAGGTCCCCTCCCGGACCGACGACACCACGGCCGGCCTGAACGAATAGGCCAGCGGCCCGCCGAGCCGGAATGTGGACTCGCCGATTTCCATCGTCACCAGATCATACCGACTCTTGGGGTAGATTCGGAACTCGCCGGGGTTCGACGGCGCATCCCAGACCTCCTGCGCGAGATACCCGATCCGGTAGGCGTCCGGGCTCTCCTCGAGACGGAAGGTGCCCTCGCGCTTGAAGACCGATGGCCGAGGCCAGCCGAGCCAGTCGGCGTAGAAGTTGAACGTGACCGGCGCGCTGGCCGGACAGCACCAGAAGAAATAGATCCCATCGAAGGTGAAACCGGTCGTGAGGGTCCGCCCGGCGAAGTGCCGCTCCCACAGGAAGCGGCCAAGCCCGACCAGCTTGGCGGTCCCCGTCGCCCCCGACAGGGCCTCCCGGATCTGATCCCGCAGCGTCCGCCATCCGCCGGCCCGCTCCAAGAGAAACACGGGCTCCCGCCCGCTCGCCGAAAGGCGCTGCTGCTCCTGCAAGACCGCTTCGACCAGCGCCCGTTCCTTCCAATCCGCCTCCACGTAGGAGGCCTTCTGGATCTCGAGGTTCACCAGCCACAACGCCGCCACCAGCGCCCCGGCGACGGCCAGCGCCGGCGAGGCGTGCGGGCGGAGCCGATCCACCAAGAGGCCCACGGCGGTTCCCACGAAGAGGACGACGCCCATGGAGCCGAGGATGTTGATCCGGTCCACGTGCAGGCCGACGTTGCGCGGATACCCGATGGACAGCAGGAAGGGGAAATAGGACAGGAAGGCCCAGAGCGCGCCAGCGACGAGCAGGAACCGTCGATCCATGCCGCCGCCGCCCCCAGGGCCGACCTTCGCCGACCGCCACCAGCTCCACCCTACCAACGCCGCGAGCACGGCCAGCGGCGCCCAGACCGTCGCGCCCAGACCCACGAGGTAACCGGCCGCCCGCACCGTGTCGGCCAGCGGATAGACCAGGAGCCCGGCGGTGTTCGCGAAGAGGTAAGAGAGACCGACCAGCACGGCGTTGCCTGCCATGACCCCGACCTTGACCAGCCCCTCCGGCAGACGTGCCTGCTGCGCGAGATCGCTGAAGCGACTCCCATAGGAAGCCACCGTGAGCCGGTGGCCGGTGAACAGGAGTGCAGGTAGGAGGCTCGTCAGGAGGAACAGCGCGGCCATCGCCGTGTAGGGCGTGACCCAGCGCCGGAACCGCCAGACGCCCTGCCCGCCGTTGGCCCGATAGATGGCCAGATAGACGAACAGCGGAGAGAGGCAGATCGCATACTCCACCGTGATGATCGAGAGCCACAGGCAAAGCAGGCTCGGCAGGAGCCAACAGAACAGGTTTCGGCCCTCCCGCCCCGGTGCGAAGTCCACGTTGAGAAAAAACGTCAGGGAGGCTAGGAACAGGGTCGCCGCCAGATTCACCGGCAGGCCTGCCTGCCAGTAGTGGTTGGAGGCGGCGAAGGGATAGAGCAGGTACAGCAGCAGGTAGGGGAGCCACCGGCCCGGGCCGGCCAGCTTCCGGACGACATAGGCGAAGAGCGCCGCGTTCAGCGCCTGCGCGCCCAGGTTCACTACATTGACCAAGACCAGCTTGGTCTCCAACACCAGAGGAAGCCGGTAGAGGAAATAGAGTTCCGCCGCCATCAACCCTTCGTTGCGGTAGAGCAGCGACCAATCCACCCGGCCTGTGGCGGGGTCCACGACGCGTAGCCCCCAGAAGTCCGGGAAGGGATCCTTCGAGAGGAAGTGCAGCGTGTTGAAGTGGACCGCTTCCAGCGGGTAGCCACGGAAGGCGAGCCAGAACACCGCGAGGCAGATCAGCACTGAGGGCAGGAGGGATGGGGGGCCGGCGAAGGACCCGACCGCAACACCCGAGCGTCCATCGCCGGCCAAAGAGGCGGAAGCGAACCTGTCGCCGAGGCTTCGGCTCATCCGGCCTTGTACCCGAACAGGCGAAACCCGTAGGCGCCGGTCGCCGAGATCACGACGTCGCGGAGCCCGGCGCGCGCCGCCCACCCCTGCAGGTCCTTCTCGTCGTAATAGAACCGGATGGGCGCGGCGAGGCGGTCGAACCAGTCGGCGAAGCAGACCCGGAACGGGAACTTGGCGTAGAGCCGGACCCTCGGCGGCGCCCACGGCCGCAGGCCCGCCTGCGCCAGCAGGCGGTATGGATTGACGAAGACATAGTAGTCCACCACTGCCAGCGCCCAGCAGAGCCGCTTGAGCAGGCCGAGAGGGAGCCGCGTCGTCAGGCGGCGGAGCCCCTCGAGGAGCGAGTTCAGCACCCGTCGCCGCTTGCTGTAGACCCAGATGAAGACCGCGCCGTTTTTTTTGACGAGGGGCAGCAGGCTTTGGAAGCCGGCCTCGGGGTCCGGCAAGTGGTGGAGCGCACCGAGGCTGTAGACGAAGTCGAAGCTCTCGGGACGGAAGGGCATCCGATAGATATCCCCCCGCACCAGCGAGGCGCCGGGCCGCCCGGCCAGCACCCGCCTCGCAGATCGGATCGCATCGCTGAAGTCCAACCCCACCATCCGGGCGCCGAATTCCCTCGCATAGTAGAGATGGCGCCCGAACCCGCAGGCGGCGTCCAGCCCGACCTTGCCCTTGAAGAATGAAGGCTCGACCGGGGCGATGTACGTGAGGAAATGCTCCCGGTTCGCCTCCACCATATCGGCGAACTGGGTCCATTGATAGCCGAAGCTCCGCTGGGTGGCGCGTTGCAGGTCGTCGAGGCTGTCCATGTTGGGTTTCATCTCCGAGGGGAGCCCGCCGGTCCTCCTCATCGCAGACCGAGGAGGCGCCGCATCGAGGCGGCATGGTGGGTGATCCGGGCCAGAGGCCCCGTGAGCCGGAGGGCTTGCATGGCTTCAAGCAGCCAATAGGCCAGGACCTGTATCGGACCGGTCCGAAAGCGCCGGAGCTGCTCCCGCACGCTGCGCACCTCCTCCTCCGTCAAGCGGTAGTCGGAGAGCTCGAACACGGACCGATTACCCGACCGCTTGCGCCGGGTTTCCTCCGAGGCCTGCCGGAAGTGCAGGCCCAGCTCATAGGCGAGGGCCCAGAACAGGTAGCGGTCGATGTCCCGACGCCACCGCCGCACCAGGTCCGCATGTCCGGGCCAGCGGCCCAGGTGATCGTCGCAGTACCGGTTGAGGTTTTCGTAATAGTCGCGGGTCAGGGACTCGATCGTCCGGCGACTGAACGACCGGGCATGGACCCGGTAACGCCAGAGCCGCCGAGGGATATGTCCGATGCTGAACCGTTCGGCGATCTGGAACCAGATGACGAAGTCGGCGAACCCGATCGGTCCGTCCTCCCGGAACCGCAGGGGGCCGAGCGCGGCGCGCCGGATCACCGCGCCCGGACAGCCGATGAACGACTGGCCGCTTCGCATGGTGCGGCCGATATAGTCGAGCCCGGACACGACATCCGGCACGTCGTGGTCCCGGACGCCGACCTGTCGGCCCTCGTCGTCCAGCAGGTCCCAGTCCGAGCAGACGATCCCGACCTCCGGATGCCGGAGCAGGAAGCCGACCGAGTCGCAGACCAAGTCCGGGTGGTGCTGGTCGTCGTCGTGAAAGAGGCAGAGGAATTCGCCTCGGCTTTCCTCGATGCAGAAATTGTGGTTGCCGTACAGCCCCAGCCGCGTCGGCTGGCGGACATAGCGCACACGAGGGTCCGCGTCGGCCAACTCACGGCAGAGCTTCTCGGTCTCGTCCGTCGAGGCGTCGTCGCTGATGAGGATTTCCAGGTTGCGATACCTCTGCCCGCAGATGGTGCGTAGGCTCTGCCGCAGCAAAGGCGCGCGGTTGCAGGTCGGCACGCAGATGGACACCAGCGGATTGTCCACGGTTCGCTCGCCCTCAGGTTCCGCGGTCTTTCGGGCCTTGCTCGTCGCGGCCCCGCGGCTCCCCCGCGGCCGCGGCCAACCCGCTCTCGTGCCAGGCGTGGAGCGCCGACAGCCCCTCGTCGAGCGACCGGAAGGGACGCACACCGGCCTCCCGCAGCTTCCCGCAGTCCAGGACGACCCGCAGGGGGCGGGGGGCGGCCTGGCCAAGCTCGCGGGTCGGCGTCGGGAGGATATGCCGGCTGTCGAGCCCGAACCGCTCGCAGACCCGCTGCGCCAGCCGCACGCGGTCGATCACCTCGGGGCCGACCGCATGAAAGGTTCCCCCCAGGCCCCGCTCGACGAGGACCAGCGTCGCCGCCGCCAGATCCTCCGTGTAAGTCGGCGTCCCCCACTGATCGGAGGGCACTGGCACGTCGCAGCCCTCCCCGATCCGCTGGGCGAGCCGCAACGCGAAGTTCTTCCTGGCCCGGTCCGGGCCGTACAGCCAGGCCGTCCTCAGGATCAGATGCCGGTCGGGCAGGCGCTCGCGCAGCGCCGTCTCCCCCGCCGCTTTGCTCTGCGCATAGACGTTCAACGGATTGATGGGATCGGTTTCCCGGTAGGTATCGCCGGTGCCGTCGAAGACCTGGTCGGTCGAATAGTAGACGACGCGGCAGGAGCCTTCCCGCGCATAGTCGGCGACGGCCTCCGCGCCTCCGACATTCACCCGCCAGCAGGCCTCCCGTTCGGTCTCGCAGAGGTCCACGTGGCAGAACGCGCCGGCGAGCAGCACGAGGTCCGGCTTGGCCTCAAGAAGGGCGGCGCGCAGGGCCGCCCTGTCCCCCAGGTCCGCCGTCCGTTGCCCGGGACGGGGATGGCGGTACACGGTCTCCACCACCACGTGCGACCGGGCGAAGCAGCGGCTGAGCGCGCTCCCCAACTGGCCGTTGGCGCCGATGATCAAGACTCGCACGGAGAGATTCGTGGTCTTCCGTTCAGCACGCGCGGGTTCAGAGGTAATGCGGCAGGGGGAGCGGGTGCAGCAGACGTCCGCCAGCGTCCAGGTAGGGCTTCTGTTGGCGCTGGATCTCCTCCGCGTAGTTCCAGGAGGACAGGAGCAGGACATCGGGCCGGCGCGCCGGGACGGCCTCAGGGGCCAGGATCGGGAGGTGCATGCCCGGGGTGAGACGCCCCTGCTTCAGCTCGCTCTTGTCCACGACGAAGTCGAGCAAGTCCAGGCCGACGCCGCAGAACTGCAGCATGACCTGGCCTTTCGCTGCGGCGCCGTAGGCGGCGACCCGTTTCCCCGCGCGCTTGAGCTCCCGGAGCTCCGCCGTGAGCGCCTCGCGCTGCTCGTACGCGCGTCGCGCGAATCCGACCCAGGCCTCCCGGGTCGCCAATCCGCTCTCGGCCTCGGCCCGTACCATGCGCTCCACGGAGGGGTGCGTCGCCCGGGCTCCGCCGCGCTTCTGGGCAAAGGCCACGATCGAGCCGCCGTGCATGTCCACCTCCTCGACGGCAAAGAGGTCGAGCCCGTGCATGCCGAGCAGCCGCCGCAGCACCGTCACCGAGAAGTAGCCGAGATGCTCGTGATAGACCTGATCGTACTGCAGTCCGCGGTAGAGGGGAAGGACGTGGGAGCATTCCACCGCGGCAATTCCGTCGTCGCGGAGGGCGAGCGCGAGGCCCGACACAAAGTCGTGCAGCGCCGCGACGTGGGCGATGACGTGGCGGGCCAGGACGACGTCGGCCGGTCCGTCCTTGCGCACGATCGCCTCGGCCGCCCGGACGCCGAAAAAGTCCGGGATCGTGGGAATGCCACGCCCGTTGGCGATCGCCGCGACGTTCTCCGCCGGGTCCACCCCCAGGACCTTCCAGCCCGCCCGCTGGAAGGCCGAGAGAATCGTCCCGTCGTTGCTCGCCGCCTCGAGGAGAAAGGCGCCAGGCCGGAGCGAAGCGCCGCCCGTCCGACTCACCAGCTCGACCAGTAGCCGGCCATGCCGTTGCACCGCCTCCGACACCCCCGTGACGTAGAGATAGTTACGAAAGAGGACCGCGGGATCCACGACCTCGTTGATCTGGACATGCCCGCAGGACTCGCACAGGCAGAGTGTGAGGGGAAACCGGGGCTCCCCGGGGATCTCCGACTCGTCGCGCAGAAAGGCGTTGGCCAGGGCCTGACGGCCGAAGTCCATGGCCTCGAACAGCGTCGCCGCGCCGCAGACCTGACAGGCCGTCACCTTCATGATGGACCGCCTCCGCAGATCCCGACGCCACGGCGGCGCGGCGTCAGCCGAGCAGTTTCCGGTACCATTCGATCGTCTCGGTCAAGCCGGTTTCGATGTCCCAGATGGGTTTCCATCCAAGCACCTCTCGGGCCTTCTTCGCGGACAGGTACTGCTTGCGGATCTCGTTGGTGACCTGGTTCTGGACGACGGGCTCGATGTCCGGACGCCCCATCAGGCGAAGGATAAGGGCAACGAGCTCCAGCACGGTGGACGGCTGCTCGTTGGAGAAATTGAACGCCTGGCCGTGGATGTCCGGCAGCTCCGCCATCTTCTCGGCCAGTGTGCAATAGGCCGCGGCACCGTCCTTCACGAAGAAGTAATCCCGCACATAGGTCCCATCGGACCGGATGATGGGTCGCTCTCCGCGCAGCACGGATCGGATCGTGCCGGGCACCACCCGGTTCCAGTTCAGGTCGCCGGGTCCGTAGAAGTTTCCACACATCGTCACACAGACCGGCAATCTGTAGGTCTTGGCGTAGGAAAAGGAGATCAGCGCCGCGCAGGACTTGCTCATGTCGTATGGGGCCCGGCCCTGGAGAGGAAACGTTTCGTCGTATGGCAGGACCGTCTGGTCGCCGTAGGCCTTGTCCGATGACGCCACGACGATCTGCTCCACCGTGGGTGACCGCCGGCAAGCCTCCAGCAACCGCCAGGTCCCGGCGATGTTGGTCTCGAACGTGCTGATGGGATTCCGGCAGGCCACGCCCACCTGGCTCTGGGCGGCCAAGTGCAAGACCGTGCGGATGTCGTACTCGCCCAGCGTCCGCTCGATCAACGGCTGGTCACAGAGATCGCCGCGGACCATGCTGCAGCGGTTGGCCAACCCTGCGCGGACGAATTCGGAGTAGGGCACCCAATCCCGCACGAGGCAGACCGGGTCCGCGCCGGAATCGATCAGTCGCTTGACCGTCCATGTGCCGACGAGACCGGTGGCCCCCGTCACCAACACCCGGCGATCCCTCCAAAACTTGGTGTTCAGCTCCATACCGCTCATTCTCCCCCCAGCCGTCGCCGGCGACCTTCGCTCGCCCTCACTCTCCGCGTTCCCGCTCCTCCCCGGGCCCCGGTCAGGGCAGATAATGCGGCATGGGGAGCGGATGCAGCAGCCTCCCTCCCTGCCGGACATAGGCGTCCTCCTGACGCCGGATCTCATCGGCAAGATTCCAGGCTGAAAGGAGCAACACGTCCGGCCGGTCCACGAGCAGGCGCTCAGTGGAATGGACGGGGATGTGCGTGCCAGGGGTCAGCTTCCCCTGCTTCCAGGCGCTCTTGTCCACCACGTAGTCCAGCAGGCTGCCGTCGATGCCGCAGAACTGGAGCATGGCCTGCCCCTTGCCGGACGCCCCATAGGCGGCCACGCGCTGCCCGCGCGCCTTGATCGCACGCAGCTCGTCCACCAGGGCCACCTTCTGCTTCTCCACCCGACGAGCGAAGTCGCGCCAGGCTTCCAACCCCTCCAGCCCCCGCGCCCGCTCTTTCTGGAGCACGCAGGCCACCGACTCGTCCGGAACTCGCGCCGCGCCCTCGTGGGAGAGATACACGCGGACCGACCCCCCGTGGATCGGGATCTCCTCGACCCGGACTACCTTGAGCCTGTGCATCCGGAAGAGCGTGATCAGCACCTCCACCGAATAGTAACCGATGTGCTCGTGGAACACCTGGTCGTACTGCAGCAGGTCGTACATCGTCAGGACATGGGGCACTTCGACAACACCGACGCCCTCGGGGCCCATCACCCTCCTGATCCCCTCGACGAACCCGTGCAAGTCGGCGACGTGCGCCAGCACGTTGCGCGCGATGACCACGTCCGCATCGGGCAGCCGGTGGGCCACGACCTCCGCGGTGTCCCGGTTGAAGAACTCCGCGATCGTCTCCACGCCCCGCTCGTTCGCGATCTTGGCGATGTTGCGCGCCGGATCCACCCCAAGCACCTGACAGCCGTTGTGCTGGAAGACAGAAAGGACGGTCCCATCGTTGCTCGCCGCCTCGACGACCCGCAATCGGGGCACACCCGCCTTGCCCAGCACCGCCACGACCGCCTCATAGAGCTGCCGTGCATGGACAAGCACTGTCTCGCCGACGCCCGTCAAATAGATGTAATCGCGGAAGAGCAGCTCCGGGCTCACGATCTCGTTGATCTGGAGGTGGCCGCAGCCTCCACAGCGGCAGAGGGCCAGCGGGTAGCGCGGCTCGTCTTGCACCCGCGCCGGGGAGTCGAGGAACCCGTCGGCGAGCGCCACCCTCCCGTAGTCCAGGATCTCAACCAGCGGTCCGGCCGAGCAGATCCGGCATCGCTCCACGTTCACGCGCGATCCTCCTTAGCGCTCGGGGGCGACTCCCTTGACGAAGGAGGGGCAGTATACACCAGCGAGGGGGTGAAGCAAACGATCAAATGGAGGGCGCTCCCCCCGAGCGCAGGGGCAGCGTGTTGTCGGTGCCGGCCATCCCGCCGGCATACGGACGGAGGCGATAGGCTACAGGGCCTCCGAACCGGAAAAAGGCTTCATCCAAGTCCACTACCAGCACGTCGGTCTCGCGTTTCGGGAAGGCCATGACCTTGTCCTCGCCAAAGGAGTAGGACCAGACCCTGATGTCCCGGTACCCGATCCGCCACGACTCGCCGTCCTCGTACAGGCGGAAGGGCTCCTCAACCTTGAACACCGGCACCGCTGGCTTCGCCCAGAGCTTCGCGTACCCTTCGAACGTCTGGTGGCCGGAGTCGGGACAGCACCCGAACAGGTAGAGGCCCTGCAGATGAAAGCTGGTGCTGATCACTTCCTCCCTGAAGTAGCGGTCGAACAGGAATCCTCCGACCTGGCGCGCCTTGGCAGCGAACCCGGGCGCCTGGAGGGCTGCCATGAGCTGCGCCCGGGGAAAGGTCGTCTTGGTCGGCTTGTCCAAGAGGACGATAAGCCGCCGTCCCGTCCGGCGCGCCTCCTCCCCGGCCTCCAGCACCACCCGGGCGATCTCCCGTTCCTTCCGGTACGCATCCTCGTAGTAGCCCCGTTGGACCGCGAGGTTGAGCGCCAGCACCCCGAAAAGGAGCCACAGCCCAGCCAGGGTGGCGGCCCGGGCCGGCGCCAACGCCCGGACAGCGGCGCGGAGCAGCCGCTGCAACAGCCAGCCGAGCACGAGCGAGATCCCGCAGGCGGCCAGGATGTTCACGCGATCGGCCATCATCCCAACGATGCGCGGATAGCCGATCGAGGTGGAAAAGGGCAGATAGGCCAGCACCACCCATGCCGTGCCGCACAGGAGCAAGAAGCCGCTGGGGTCCCGCCGCGCATCCGGCGCCAGCGGGGCAGTCCGCGCCGCCGCGGCCAGGCCCCAGACCAGCGCTGCGCTCAACAGGCCGACGGCGACGACCGTGACCGGCCAGGCCGGCAGCGCGCCGAGGCTGTGCCACAGCAGCAGCGAAGGGTACAGAGGATAGCCCAGCGTGTTGGAGAAGGCCGCCGACAGGTAGAATAGCAGCGCGTTCACTCCGGCCGCCAGGACGGGCACCAGCCCCTCCGGCGCATGGAGGGTCGCCGCCAGCTCACGGAACCGCGGCGCGTACAACAGGACGGAGGGCACGTCGGACACGAGGAAGGCAGCGGCCGCGGCGCTGACGGCCAGGAAGGCCGCGCCGAGGAAGACCGACGGAGCCCGCCAGTCGGTGAACCGCCAGAGCGTGGCCCCCCCGTGCCGCTCATAGAGCGCCACGTACAGGCACAGCGGCGAGAGAAAGAGCGCATACTCGTGGTTGAAGATGGACAGCCAATAGGACAGCAGCGCGGGCAGGCCCCAGCCCAGCAGCCGCCGGCGCGAGGCGGGAGCGGCGATCGCCTTCAGAAAGAGCGAGAAGGACAGCAGGAAAAGGGTCACCGCCAGGTTGTTCACGACGATGACCTGGAGGAAGTGGCTCGCGGCGGCAAAGGGGTAGAGGCTGTAGACGACCACCGAGGAGAGGAGGAGCCCCGGCCCGGCCAGCCGCCAGACCACGTAGGCGAACAGCAGCAGGTTCGCGGCCAGCACCGCGACACAGAGCACGTTCATGAACACGACGTGATCTCCGACGGACAGGGTCTCGAACAACAGGTAGATGATCGGCACCAGACCGCGCCGCGAGTACAAGAAGGAGAAGTCGTACGCACCGCTCGCCGGGTCGTAGAGAAAGGTCTTGGGGGAGCCGGTCTTGGTCGAGTCGCCGTAGCCGGGAAACTTGAACTGCCGGACCTCGTTGTCGTGGAAGTTCCAGCTTTCGTTGACGACCATCCCGTCGAAGGGATAGGCCCAATACAGCAGACCGAAGTGGGCCAACGCATAGGCTAGGACGAGCCACCAGGCGACGCGGGAGTTCATGCCTCCCCCTGTGCACCTGCGGGGAGCCGCCCGTCCCCGGCCAGCCGCCGGTACAGATCCCCGTAGTGCCTGGCGCCGGCCTCCACGTCGAAATACCGCCGGGCGGTGTCGCGGCAGCGGGCGGCCCGCTCCGGGTCGGCCAGGAGCCGCTCGATCTCCGGGACCGAGGCCGCGAAGGCTTGCGGGCGTGTGTCGGACAGCACGACCCCCACGTGATGGTCGCGGACGATCCAGCCGGAATCCCCCACCCCGTCATTGATGACGACGGGCACGCCGCAGCCGAGAAACTCACCGAGTTTCGTCGCCGCCGAGCCGCGCTTGGAGAAACAGACCTTGATGAAGAACAGGCCGAGGTCCATCAGCCGCATGTACTCCGGCATGGCGGAGAAGGGCGCCTCGGCCAAGACTAGACGGTCGGCCGGGACACCGGCCGCGACCGCGTCCCTTCGAAGCTGCCCATGGTCGTCTCTTGTCACGATCAAGACCTCGAGCGCCGGGTCCCACGCCGTGAGGCAGGCCAGGTAGTCGAGCATCGGTTGGCGCAGGTACCAGTTGTGCATCGTCCCGACGCAGCCGACGACGCGACGGCCCGCCAGCCCCAGCCGGGCGGCCAGTGCCTGATCCTTCGGGCCCGGCGAGAACCTCTCCAAATCCGCGCAGGTCGGGATCACGAGGAGGGGCGTCTCCGGCGGGATGCGGTACCCGAGGTCGGGAATGGCCTTCACACCCTCGTGCGTGAGGGACACGATGGCATCGGCCCGTTCGTAGAAGCGCCGCTCGCACCACTTCGTGACGGCGTAGATCCGGCTGTCGCGCCGCCAGTGGCCGCCGTCCACCTTCTCGTCCGCCCAGAACCCCCGCATGTCGAAGATGAATTTGGTTCCGGTCAGCCCCTTCAGACCGAGGGCGATGAGCGCCGGGACATAGCCCCGGGCGTGGGCCAGCGCGACGCCCCGGGACCGGGAGAGGCGCAGGCCGGCAAGCAGGCCCGCGAGGACATCCCAGAGCGTCGAGAGGATCGGCGGCCGCTTGTGGTACCGCAGGGGCCTCCATGCGATCCCCGCCGCACGGAGCCGCTCCGCCATCCGACTGGCCCGCTCGCCGTCGCGGAGATCCTTCGCCTTCTCGAAGCTGAGCAGCACCGGCTGCACGTCCCCGGCCAGCCGCTCCAGGTAGGCCACAACCTGAGACTCCCCCAGCGGCTCCAAGATCCCGTCGTAGGAAATGTAGAGCGTTCTCACGAGGCGGACCTTGGGGCCAGGGCTTGAGCCGCCCGCAGGCGTCGCACTCGGCGGATCCCTTGGAGGCACAGCCGGCCAACCGGGTTCCGAAGCGCCGCCGCCAGCCCGGCATAGACCCGGGAGAGTCCTTGCCGCTCCAGCCCCCGCAGCACGTTGATGAAGCCGGCGGCCGCCCGATGATCGTCCTCGCAGATGGCCGCCACAGCGGCTACGAAGAACCGTCGCCCCTGGGAACGGACGGACCGGAGTAGCAGCTCGGGCCGATTCGTCACGAGCGAGGGGCAGGCAGCCTCGGCCAACGCGAGGCCCCGCTCCAGAATGATCAAAAAATCCCGGCACCACCGCGCGGCGTCGATCGAGGAAGAAAAAGAGGCGCCGTGGACGCGCATGCACGCGAGCGGCTCCGCCACGTAGGCGACGTCGCCCTGCAGACAGAGCTTCAGCCACATGAGCCAGTCCGAGCACAACAGCCCCGGGTCGAATCCGCCCAGTTTGGCGTACAGGATCCGACGGACCATGACGGTGGAGCAGCAGACATTGTGGCCGCCGAGATACCGCAGGAACTCTGCCTTCCCTTCAACGACCCGGTCCTCCGGATAGGCCCGAACCACCCGCCGCCGCCGACCCTCCCCATCGATCTCGTAGGTCGCGCAGTGCACAAAGGCGACGCCGGGATGGCGGTCAAGCATGGCCGCCTGGCGCTCCAGGAAGCGGGGCTCGTAGAGGTCGTCGTCGTGGGCCACGCAGACATAGTCGCCCCTGGCCAAGGCCAGGCACCGATTCATGTTCGGGAAGGCTCCGACGTTCCGCTCGTTCCGAATGTAGCGCACCCGTGGGTCGGGGCGCCGCGCGACCACCTCCTGCGTGGCGTCCGGCGAGCAGTTGTCGGAGACGATCACCTCAAAGTCCTGGAAGGTCTGGGAGAGGAGGCTGTCCAGGCACGCGCCCAGATAGGCGGCCCGATTGTAGGTCGGCAGGCACACGGTCACCTTGGGCCAATCGGGAAGGGGCCGAGCCGGATCAAGCGGGTCGCGATCGGTCACGATTCCCTCCCGGGTGTGCCGCCGGCCGTCGGCTGCTCCCGCATCCAGGCGATCGTACGGCGCAGGGCCTCGTCCAGCGTCGTGCCGGGGCGAAAGCCCGTGGCCTCGGCCAGACGTGTCACGTCGGGTGCGTATCGACGGCCGAGAATTCCCGAGGGCGGCGCGCCTTCGGCAACCACCCGCACCGGCTTGCCGAGGCACCGCCCCACCCGCTCGGCGAGCTCAAGGAAGGAGACAACCTCTAGGTCGCTCCCGATGTTGAACGCGCCGCCGGCCGGTCCCCGGAGCAGCACCTTCCACAGCCCGATCACCGCATCGGCGATGTAGCAGTAGGAGCGGACCGTGCGACCGTCGTCCTTGATACGAATCACGTCGCCCGCCAGAGCCTGCCGGATGAAATCCACGACGGCCGACGTCGTGTTCAGCTCCTGATAGGGCCCGACCAGCGAGAACAGCCGCCCGATGGTCGTCGGCACCCGATACTGCTCCAGGTGGATCCGACACAGCAGCTCGGCATAACGCTTGGCCTCCGCATAGCAGGACTTCACGCTGGAGAGGTCCGGCCCGCCGGAATAGTCCTCGCCCAGCCAGGGGCGGTCGTCCGGTTGCATCCCATACACGGCGCCCGAGCTGACGAAGAGCAGGGCCTCGACCGGCGCTTGGCGCGCGACGTCGAGGACCGCTCTGGTCCCCTCTACGATGGTGTCGGCCGCGCTCAAGGGGTCCGCCGCGAACTGCCGCGCGTCCGCCGACGCCGCAGCATGGATGATGAACGTCCAAGGCCGCGGCGGAAGCCGTACCGTCCGGATGTCCCCTTCGAGCAACGAAAGATCGCGCCGCCCGACCCACTCCGGAAAGCGGGCCCGGACTCGGTCCGGATTCCTGGTAACGGCGTGAACTCGGCAGGGCTCGGCCAACACCCCGTCGTTGAGGGCCATGAGCGTCCCCAGGAGATAGCTCCCGACGAAACCCGTCCCTCCCGTCAGCAGGAGGTCACAGCCGCTCAACCGCTGGGCATCTTCCCCGAGAGCCTTGGCGATCTGCTGGAGATCCTGCTCGACAACGGAGGAACTCACCGCGACCAACCACTCCTGACGCCTGCGGCTACCAAACCTTCCACGGCGCCCTGCCCGAGTCCCACAGCTCCTGCAGCAGGCGCTTCTCCCGGATCGTGTCCATCGGCTGCCAGAATCCCTCGTGCCGGAAGGCCATGAGCTGGCCTTCCTTGGCGAGGCGCTGCAGCGGCTCGGCCTCCCACACCGTCGAGTCCGCGGCGATCAGGTCGAAGACCCCGGGCTCCAGGACGAAGAACCCGCCGTTGATCCACCCGCCCTCGGCTTGGAGCTTCTCCGTAAACTCCACAGCCCGATCGCCTTCGAAGGTCAGGCTCCCGAAGCGGGAAGGGGGTCGGACGGCGGTCACGGTCGCCAGCTTGCCGTGCGAGCGATGGAAGGCCAGGAGCGCTGCCAGGTCCACGCTCCCCACGCCGTCTCCGTAGGTCATCATGAAAGTCTGGCTCCCCAGCCAGGGTTTCAGCCTGCGGATCCGCCCGCCGGTCTGCGTGTGCAGCCCCGTGTCCACCAGCGTCACGGTCCAGTCCGGCGCCTTGTTGTGGTGGTAGGTCACCTTCCCAGATCCCAAGTGGATTGTGAGGTCGTTGTTGTGGGGATAAAAGTTGAGAAAGTATTCTTTGACGAAGTCGCCCTTGTACCCCAGGGCGATGACGAAATCGGTGAACGACGCAGCGGCGTAGATGTTCATGATGTGCCACAGGAGCGGATGGCCTCCGATCTCCACCATCGGCTTCGGCCGCACATCCGTCTCCTCCGCCAACCTCGTCCCCATCCCGCCGGCCAGAATCACGACTTTCATGCGTCTCGTTCCTCCTCAGGCTGTCCGACGATGGATCCGCCGGCCTCTCAACCCGCCTTCTGACAGAAGGCCTTGACCAGACCCGACCGGATGAGCACCAGGAGGCCGTTCCCCTCCAAGACCGCGAGGGACTCTGCCCCGAGCAGGCCCAGGCGGCGGGCGAGCAGCCACGCGAGCCCGCCGGCCACAACGGCGCCGGCGACGAGACCGGACGCGCCGTAGCGCAGTAGCGCGCAGGCCGACGCGGCGACGACCGGCGATCCTAACCAGGCATACCGCAGGACGGACGCGCGCACCGCCCGCGCCGTTGCCGCCAGCATCATGCCGGCCGCCGCCCAGTACCCGAGCAGAGTCGCGACCGCGGCGCCCGTGACGCCGTAGCGGGGAACGAGCGGCAACGCCGCCGCCAGGTTGACCAACGCCGAGGTCAGCGTGATCCCCGAGAGCATCCAGGTGCCGCCAAGGGCGCTGATCAACGGCATGAAGGTATTGAAGAGCGCGAGCCCCATGGAGGCGATCAAGAGCAGGATCAAGGGCGGAACCGACCCCACAAAAGACGGACCGAACAACAGGGGGATGACGAGACCAGAGGCCAAGACGCCGACGCTCAACAGGAGGGCGAACCCGAGGAGCCCATAGGGCACGATCCGCTCGACCTGACGGCGGATCTCCTTCTCCTCCCGATTCGCGACGAGCACGGCGAAATGCGGCAGCAGAAGGGAGGAGGAAATGATGGTGACCTGCTGCGCCACCCCGGCCATCTGGCTTGCCAGGGAGTACAGCCCCAGATCGGACAGCGAGAGGTAGTGCTTGATGATCGCGTAGTTGATCCACTGGGTCCCGATCAATCCGATCCAGGTGGAGAAGATGAGCGGCAGGGAAAAGGTCCACATGGCGCGGATCGCGACGCCGCCCACGCGTACGGGCGCGAGCAGGCGCCGGAGCTTCACGAGGGCCCAGGCGCTGACCGCCAGACTGGCCGTCGCGTAACAGCCGACGACCGCAACCGGGTCCTGCGCATAGGGCGCCGGCAGCAGCAGTACGCCGGCCAAGGCGGCGGCCTTGTCGAGGAACAGCGTCACGGCGTAGCGGGGCATCTGCTGGCTGGCCTGGAACACGCCGCCGAGCGAGAGCAGGAGGCTGGACAGGACGAAATACCCGAACACCAACCAGACGCCGGCGACCGTCACGCCGAAATAGGCCGAGGCTGCGTTCTGTCCCACCGCCAGGGCGGCTGCGGCGGCCAGCAGCCAGGGCGCGACCACGACGAGCCGGCTCCAGAAGCTTTCCGCGACCGAGCCGGTCCGCGCGAACTCCTGGGCGCCGAACCGGATCAGGCCCGTCAGGGTCCAGTTGAAGATGATGCAGCCCAGCACCTGGACCGCCATGATCAACAGCGACAGTCGCCCGTACTGCTCGGCGCCCAGCCGCCAGGTCAGAACGACGTTCAGCGCGAAGGACAGCGCAATCGCCCCGTAGTTCCCGGCGCTGACGCCCAGAAAGTTGTGGACGAAGCCCCGGGCCTCCCGTTCGGTCGCGTGCGCGCCCATGTTACGCATACCCCTTGAGCCGGTAATAGGCGATCGCGCCGTACTCGTGCAGGATCGCCCGGACATGCTTCCAGGACACGGCGCCCCCATCGCCGAAGAACGCGCTGCGGGGGGCGGGCGTGAGCCGGACGTCGAACCCGCCCAGGTTCTTCTCGACGACCAGCCGGCTCCGAGCCGTGTTGTACCGCGACGTGACCAGCAACATCTTCCGCCACCCGCGCTCCTCGAAGATCCGCTTGGCGTTCAGAAGGCTCCCGTAGTTTCCGCCGCCCTTCTCGTCGAGGATGATGGCCTCCTCCGGCACGCCCAGCGACACCGCCAGAGCCTTCATGACCCCCGCTTCCTTGAAAACATAGCCGACGCCGGAGGAAAACACGAGGTGCCCGGCGTAGCCCCTCCGGTAGAGCTCGACCCCCTGCTGAACCTTCTCCTGATACTCTTCCCCCGGCACGCCGGATTCGCCGATCCCTCCGGCCAAGACCACGATCGCGTCCGCCGGCGCCGGCTCGTCCGCTCCGCGCAGCGGTTCGGCGACGAGCCACAGGGCGGGCGTGTAGAAGGCCACCCCGTAGAGGAGCGCACAGATGGCCGCGGCGCCCACCGCCTTGCGCCGGCCGGCCCGATAGACCTGCCGCAGCGTCTGCTGCCAGTTGATCTCCCGCGTCTTGGCCTTCTCGTCGAGTTTGGCCTGGATCAGGCCGGTCATGGCCTCGATCTTCTCGCTCCAGGCGTTTTTGGCCACCTGAGCGACCCGCCGAGCCCGCCGGTCCTCGGAGTCCCCCCTCAATTCCTCGCCCACCCGCGTGACGAAGTCCTCGACATCGCGCGCGAGCGACACGATGCCCCCGTGGCATGCGTTGAAGTACTCGACCTCCGGCAGGTTGGTCGAGACGACGGGTTTGCCCATGATGAGATATTCATTGAGCTTCGTCGGATAGACGCTCCGCGTGTACTCGTTCAGCACGTAGGGGATGAGTCCGACGTCGAACTGCCGGATGTAGGCGGGCAGCTCCTCGTATGGCTTCTGGCCGAGACAGTGGACGTTCGGCAGCTTCGCGAGGCGCGACACCTCCACCTGCAGGGGCCCGACGAGCACCAGGGACTTGTCCGGATGCGCCGTCGCCACGCGCTCGAGCAGCGCCTGGTCCACGTGCTGATGGACCCCGCCGATGTAACCGAGGATCGGCCGGCGGATCCCCGCGAGGTCGGCCGGCGGATCCCCCTCATCCCGGGCGAACACCTCGCGGTTGAACCCGTACTGGAAGACGTGGACCTGGCTGTTCAACCGGCTGCAGCGGTCGAAGAGCGCCTTCGAGTGGGCGAACACCAGGTCGGCCTGTCGGATCAAGACGTCCTCCGTCTCGCGGATCCGCTTGCTGCCGGCGGAACTGGCCTGAAAATCGTCGCAACAGTAGTAGACGACGAGTTGGGCGTCGAGCGCCCGGATCAATTCCAGCGCCAGGGCGGTCGGGAGCCAGGTCCAGACCACGGGGTTGTCGAAGCGCATGCTGCGGGTCCAGCTCCGCAGCGTCCAGAACATGAGCGCCTTGTTGAGGAACCGGGCGAGGCGCGAATAGGGAAAGGGCAGGACGAGCGGGGCGTAGACATAGAGGTTGTCCGTGACCTTGCGGATGCCGCGGACGCCCCTCCGCCAGTTCAGCAGCCGCGACTTGAGCCGCGGGAGGTCCTTGAGCTGGACGCTCCGGACCCCCGTGTTCTCGATGAAGAGCACACGGTGCCCCTGCCGAGCCAGCGTGGACATGATCTCCTGGTGCCCCTGCCAGATGAAATCCCAGTCGATCGTGGAGATGCAGACGATGTTGTGCGATTCGCGGATCATCGCCCCGCGGCCCTCAGCAGGGTTTCCATCCGATGCCGGTAGGTGTGCTCGGCCAGGACGCGCCGGTGGCCGGCCTCGGCGATCCGGCGCCGCTCGTCCTCGGCCTTCGCGTAGTACCGGGCCAAGTCCGCTGCCTCCTCCGCAGTCCGGTAGACGGCCACCTCGCGTCCCGGCTCTAGCAAGGCCTCCATCCCCGGCACGTGATCGGTCAGCTCGAATCCTCCCGCGGCCGGAATCTCAAACGCCCTGGTGTTCACGCCACCGTCGCGCGACTGGTGGTGATGCGTGTTGAGGTTGATCGTGCTGGCGTTGTACACCTTGCAGGCTTCGCAGGGAGTCAGCCCTTCACCGCGAAACGCCTCTCGGGCCCGCCGTTCTGCCAGCCACCCCTGCCAGCCGGGGCCCCAGATGCCCAGCCCCGGCACCGAGCAGAGACCCGACAGCACGGCGGCCCTGGACTCCGTGTAGACCCCGACCAGGCTCAGCGAGGCCCCGTAGCTCGCCCGCTCCCGCACGGTCAGGGGAAACGGCCGGTACAAGACAGGGTCGGCCGCGCAGGGCAGGAAGTGCACCGCCCGTGCCCCGGCCCGGCTGAGGTCCCCTTCGTACGACCGGTCGAAGACAAAACAGGCATCGTAGAGCGGCAGGCAGGCGGGAAGCTCCGACCACGGCCGCCCCGTCTCCGCATTCATGAAGGGATGGTCCACCCACCAGCCGGCCAATGTCGCGCCGGTGGCGGCCTTGAGCCGTTCCAAGATTGACGCCCGCAGTGACTCGCCCTTGAGCACGAGGACCAAGTCCGGTTTGAACCGCCGCGCGACATCCAGCACGGCACGGCTCGCCCAAGCGGCGCGCCACCTGGCATAGCGCTCCCGCAGGACCGGGGGAAAGTCGGGGAGGATCCGCCTGACTCGGCGGACGACGGATGGTCGCCCTTCGCCGATGTCGTGCCGGGGCTGGCTCAAACGATTGTAGAAGACCGTCTCGACGGAGCAGCCGACGCTCGTGAGTGCCCGGGCCACCGACTCGGTCCACCGGAGAACGAGCTTGGGACCGACCAGGAGAACGCGCGGCTGGCCACGGCGGCTCATGGGCGACCAGAAGCCGACGACAACGCCGGGGTATCCGTCTCCAGGTCGCTGGACGGCTGTCCGAGAGCATCCAACACCGGACGATACGCGGCCTCCCCGGTCCGGCCGAAGAACCGCGCCGCCAGCGCCCGCCCCCGCCGACGACGTTCGGCCAGCCGGTCCCCCTCCTCGCTCAGGAGGGCACGAACCGCCGCCCGCAACTCCCCGGGAGCCCTGGTCCTGACCCGCTCCTCGCAGTCCGGCCCGATCGTATCGAGATCGAGCGACCATTCCGACGCCACGTGGACCACGCCCAGGCCGTGGGCCAAGGCTTCCACCGACGTCGTCGAGTCCATGTACACCAGGATGCCGGCCTGGGGGAGCAATTCGCCGAACAGCCTGGTGGAGACCTCGAAATGGCGAGGGAGCGTCACGCCTCCCAGTTCCCTCGCAACATCCTCGAACGGAAAGACCGGATGACACTTGATGACCACCCGGATGTCCGATTCTCCGCCGAGCGCGGCGAGGGTTTTCTGCACGAGCTCGGCGGCCAGCGCCTTGCTGCTGGGAACGACCACGAGGGCCACAGGGGGCAGTCTCTCCCCGTCCCCATCCTGCCTCCCCTGCCGGACCTCCGGATCCAATCGCCTGACGGAAGACTCGAAGCGGATCGCGCCGCCCTTCAACAGACGGTCTTCGCCGTAACCGGCGCGCCGGAAAACCTCGAAACTGTAGGGGCCGTTCGTGACCACGAGATGGGGCCCGGGCACTCTCGCCCGTTCGTCTTCGGCAAAGAAGAAATTCGTGCAGAGGTCGGGCACGTTGGCGTCCTGGTACCCGATGCGCCGCGCCGACGGGAAGGCTCTCTCGAAGCCGAGACAGAAGGCTCGCTCCCAGAGATGATTCTCATAGGAGTACACGAAGGCGGCCACGGGCAGATCAGCGTTTCGCCATCGCTCGACGAGGAGCGCATAGAGGAAATTGACGGCCAACCTTGCCGTCGCGCGGTCCTGGGCAAGGTCGGATTCGATCAAGGGACCGATATCGAGCGACCGGAACGGCGGAAAGGGCCCGCGCGGGCGCCGCCATGCGAGGTCGGCGCGCGCCGCCTTGACCACATCGCCCGGCGTGAGCCACGCATGCGGCAGAAGGAACGCAATGCCGCTTTGCAGGAGCGCACGGACGGTTCGACCATAGGACACCGTCGGGAGCACGAGGGGCACAAGGCGACAGGACCAGCCATGGCGTTCAAGATAGGCTCCCAAATCTGCCAGGTTGACGTTCCGATACCGGCCCCGCTCGTCGAAACTCCGGCCATCCACCCAGCCATGCAACAGCACCAGCCCGGGGCCGCCCGTCTTGCATCTGCCGCCCCACGCCCCCGGACGGCGAGCCCCCAGCAGCCGGGCCTGGGCCGACCGAACCCAATGGACAACGACGAACCGGACCAACGGGAGCAGGTTCACCAAAGGGGCGGTCATCTTGGTCCGGATGGCCGGCCAGCCCAGCTCCCCATCCACGACCACGCTCCACCCCGTCGCGTCGAGACGGCGAGTCAGGACCTGTCGGACCGCGGCCTGTTCGGCGATGACAAGGAGGGGCTGGTGTGCCGGCGTCCTCTCCAGCAGGCGAACGGCGGCCAGGATCTGGCACAGCCACAGAAAGGTCTTGGAGATGTAGGGATTTTTCTCCGACAGCGAGCTGAGCCACCATTCGGGGGCATCAAGCTGCACCCCGAGCCGCCCTATATACTCGAGGTAGTCCTGCTTGACCTCCCGGGCCGTCACTTGCAACTCCGCACCCAGGCTCAGTCGCTCCCCCCTGCCGGCGAGCCAGCGGTCGCAGGCCTCGGAGACGGTCACCCGCTCGCCGAGGTACACCCATCCTCCGAATGCCTGTGGCTCGGCGTCCAGCGCTCGACGAACGGCCTTTTCTGCGGCCGGGACGATGTAAACGCGACGTTCCCCCACGCGAGAGAGTCTTCGTGCAGCGGCGAAAAACGGGCGGCGCCGGGAAGGGTCAGCCGGCCCGTTCCATCGCCAACAGACGCTCCGTGATCGTGGTGAGCCCCATGAAATCCTCGATGCGCACCGTCAGGGCCTCGGCGGGCAGCGGCGACGCCTGCGCCCCATTCACGCGACCGATGAACGGGATGCCCCACTCCCGCGCGGCATGCCAGTCCGTCGGAGCGTCCCCCACGACCAAGACATCGAGGGGAGCCAGCCCCCAGTCGGCGAGAATGCGCCCGAGGATAGCATGTTTCGTGTCGGGCGAGCCGAAGACGCCCCGGAAATACGGCCGGAGGCGACGCCGGTCCAGCAGGGTCTCCAGCTCCTCTTGCGGAGTGCCTGACGCGACGAATAGCGCGAGGCGTTCATGGTAGGCCCTGAGGAATTGGCGCACGCCCCGGACCAGGGGGACGGCGAGGACCTTCTCGAAGGACAGCTCGGCGAACCGAGCGCACAGATCGGTCAACTGCCGCTCCGGAAGCGGCTGATGCAGGATATGCCGATAGATGTGACGAATCTTCTCGTACCGCGACACCCCTCCATGGGCGCGATGATAGGCCAGGATGGCGTCGAGATGCTGCGGGTGCTCGGCGAAGAGCGTGCGATAGGCCTCGGTCTTGGCGTCCACCGACTCCAGCAGCACGCCGTCGCAATCGAAGACGATCGCCTGCAGGGAACGCGTCGCGTTCACATGCGACCGGGATCGGTGGAGGGACGAGAGGTATCCCAAGGAAAGGGCACGTCCCACTGTGGTGCCGATTCCTCGGGCATCGGCCGCTTCGCCAGGACCACTTGCACCATGCAGACTTCCTCATGCGGCGTCGAGGCCATCTCGGACACCGCGTGCCGGTACCCGACGCCGCCGACGTGGCGGGGGACGGGGCGGAGAGCGCCGAGCGCCTCGCGGAACGTGCCCACGCTGACGATGACGTACGGCGCGATCGGCGCCGCGGCCCGATCGCCGTGAAACGCGAGTCGCACCCAGGACTTGGTCATGTCCTCCAGGGTCTCCCCGTCCATCGCCACGCGGAGGTCGAACAGAAAGCGGTCTCGGGTCACACGCCAGCATTCATGGAGCACGTCGCGCCAAGTCAGGTTGGTCACGAGGGTGCCGCCGGTGCAAATCACCAGGTCGAACGCGCCGTCCCCGAACGGCAGGCAGGCGGCATCGGCGACGTCGAAACGGGCGCCGGGGAACCGCCGACGGGCTTGCTCGATCATGAGCGTCGAGCAGTCCACGCCCACATAGTCGAGGTCGGGCTGGTATTCCCGCATAGCCCCCAACAGCCCGCCGGCCGCGCACCCGACATCCAGGACGCGAAGGCCGGGGGTCAGCAGCGCCGGCAGCAGGCGACGCTCGGACCGATAGAGCTGCTCGGAGCTGGTGCGGTGGCGGGAGAAAAACTCCACGGCGGCGGACTGGTTCCAGACCCGCCCTGGATCATTCAGTTGGCCGTGCGCGTCCGCCGAGCGATGCGAGGGACCGGGAGTCTTGCTCAACACGACACCTCATCGTCGTTGATCCGGTTGTGGGCGTAGTACCGGCTGTAGATGAGCGAGAGCTCCTCGAAGGCCTGCAGGCCTTCCGCGTCCTCGCGCTCGGCCACCTGAATCCGAGGCCAATACTCCCTCGGCAACTTGACGTACAGGGCGAAGGTCTTCATCAAGCCGCGGATCTCGGCCTTGCTGAGTTGCGGCATGTTGAGCACGGAGTCCTTCGTGAAGACCGTGGCGCGTTCCTCCGGCTTGAGGTAGCCGCGCTCCAAGGCCAGCTCCCGGAGCCTCGTCCCGTGGTAGGGGGAGAAAGTGAAGGCGTTGATCGTGTCGCACTCATACTTCCGGTTCAGCTCGATGGTCTCGAAGATCATCTCGCGGGTCTCGTCCGGAAAGCCGATGATGTTGTTCGCGACGACGGGGATGCCGGCCTCATTCATGTACTTGAAGGCGTTGATCATCTGCTCGTCGCTGACGGGCCGCCCCACCACCTCCCGCCTGAATTTCTGGTTCCCGTGCTCGACCCCGATGTTCACGCGATAGCAATTGACCTCCTTCAAGAGCTTCGCGCGACGCAGGGACAGCGTCTCCGGCCGCGTATTCATGAAGAAGGGCAGCTTGATGCTGCGGTACATCTCGATGAACTCGTCGAACTCCGCCTCCGACATCGCGAGGAACGTGTCCGTGATGAAGAAAATAAACTCGATGTGGTAGCGGTCCCTCAGGGTCGTGATCTCGTCGTAGACATGCTTCATGGACCGTTTCCGATAGAACCGCCCCGCCTCCGCTTCTTTGTAGATGTCGTTGTTCGCGGGCGAGTTGCAGAACGTGCACTTGTAGGGGCAGCCGCGCTGGGTCTCGATGGGCGCCATGCGCCAGATCTTCCCGGCCAGGGGCCGGAAGAGGGTATGCGGCTCGAAGATCGAGAGGTCCTGGATCGGGAGTTCATTCACGTCCAGGGCCGGCCGCATGTCGTTCTTGATGATCGTGTCGCCGGCCTTGATCCAGAGGTTGGGAATGCGCGAAGGATCCTCCCCCCTCGAGAGGGCCCGGCACAGGTCGAGGAGTGCCCCCTCGCCCTCGCCGCGACAGAGGTAGTGGACGGTCGGCTCTGCGATCGCGATGTGCGGGGCATAAGTGGCGAAGACGCCGCCCATGACCGTGGGGATATTGAAGTCCGCCACCGCGTTGAGCAGTCTGGTGCCGATCGGAAAGGTATCCTCCACGACCGAAACCGCGAGCAGGTCGGGCTTGAAGCTCTCGACCTTCCGCCGAAAGTCCGCCTCCATCTCGCTCGTCTTGAGCGTGACGCCCCGCTCGGCGAGGTTGAAGGGGCGGACCTGCAAGTGCTTCATCTTGCGCTCATCGCTGCTGTCCTCGGCGGTCTTGTACAGCGTGGCGTCGAAGAGATCGACGACGAAGCCCTCCTGCTTCAGGTAGGCGGAAAACAGGCCGATCGCGTTCGGCACCAACATGCTCATCATCGTGTTGGGATAGACGAGCAGCACCCTGTACCCAGCCATGGAACTTCCCCCTTCGCGCGGCCGGACCGCGCCGTCGGTATCATGGGAACGGCCGGTCGTGCCGGTCAAGGCGCCCGGCCCGATCACCCATCCCTCCGCCGATCCGCCTCGTCCCGGTCCTCACCTTGGCCGGCGACCGACTCCGCCACGGCGCCATCCGGCCGGTGGCGTCGGAGCCAGAACTCCACCATCGGAATCTGCCATTCGTAATCCACATCGCAGCCCCCCCACTGCTTGAGGGGATAGATGCGCCGCCCCATCCATCTCTGCGGCAACAGTCCCGTCTCGATGTGGTCCAGGCAGCGCGGCCGCACGACGGACACCCCCATGTCCGCGAACCAGACGTCGCCCTGGGAGTCGCGGTCGCAGTTGAGCGTCGCCGGGTCCCCGAACACCTCGAAGGGCACGAAGGGGTGGAGCAGGCCGTCTTCTCCGATGCGTCTCGCCCGGAGCGGGCTCCACATGTTGTAGCGGGAGACGCTCACGGCAGAGTCGTAGTCCTCGTTCCCGCGGAGGACGCGGACCCCCTCGTCGATCATCTCGGCGGAGACGGTGGCGGCGTTGGCGAAGAGCAGCACCATCAGCTCGACGGTCTGCCCCTCGCGGGCCAGCTCCTCGCGGATGACCCGGTAGCCGTGCACGTAGGCATCCTCGCCCAGCGCCTTGCTGGTCGCCAGGTGCGGGGGACGGTCGATGATCGAGGCACCATGCTCCCTTCCGATCTCTTTCAGCCGCGGCGAGTCGGTGGACACGTAGATGCGGTCCACGCTCTTGGCCGCCCGGGCGGCCATGAGCGGGTAGGCCACTAGCGGACGCCCCAGCACAGGAGTGACGTTCTTCCCGCGGAAACCGGCCGACCCCTCGCGGCCCAGCAACAACGCGCAAATCATCCTATGCCACAAACTCAAACAGGGTCACGTTATTGCACGTAGGCCACCGTCGATCCAGGAAACGGAGCGCCGCATAGACCTTCGGCAGGTGCGCGTCAAGGCCGAGGCGTGTCCACTCGACCGCGAATCCGGCATGGCCGACCCGTCTGATCGAAAACCCCTCCCCCCACGAAATCCGACGCCGTCACCTCATAGCCGGCTCGAAACAGGAGCACCTCGTGCTCTCCAAGTCCCGAACCGATCGACAAAATCGACATCCCGCGTTGAAGCCAGCCACGGAGGACCTCGTGGACCTCGAGGACCCACTGGACCTGACAGCATCTGGTCAGGAACTCATGCTGGTCAGCGAAGGTGTAGTGGCCATACCGCATGGTATCCGCAAATTCAGTCGGACTGACCTCGATCGTCGTACGGCGCGCGCTGCGATTCAACACGTAGACGTGGCGCACTCTCATAGGGTTTCGACCGCTCTCCCCGTATGCCGGGGCGTCCGACCTTCCAGGAAGGTGGGGGCAGTGGGCTGGCTCGTTATACCTCCATCCCGCAGGAGCGTGACCGGGTGCGGATCGGTCGAGTGGCCCACGCTGCCCTGAACGCTGCCAGGAATCGCCTCATCTCGGTCACGGGGCCGACGGTCACTCGCACCCAGCCGGGATGCGCGGGGAGCCTGAGCGCTGCCCCGATGAGAACCCCGCGCGAATGCAGTTCGCCCACGATGCGGTCTTTCAGAGACCCTAGATCCGCCAGGACAAAGTTGCCGTAGCCGCACCGAACGGGAACGCCGAGCTTCTTCAACGCAGACGCGAGAAACCGCCTTCCCTGTTCGGTCTGCCGCACGTACCGGTCGAGGAGTTCCTCGTGATCGAGCAGGTAAGCGCCGACGTGGGCGGCGGAGGCACTGACATGATCGATCGGTTGTACCCTGTTTAGCGAGGCGATCACGGCCCTGGGACCCACGGCATACCCGAGGCGCAGCCCGGCGAGGCCCCAGGCCTTCGAAAACGTCCGCGTGACGACGAGGTTGTCGTGCCGCGGCACATGGCCCATCATGGTTCGGCCGTAAAAATGAAAATAGGCCTCGTCCACCAACACGAGGGCGCCGTGGACAGACGCGCGCCGGACGATCTCCAAGAGGGCCTCGTCATCGAGCACGGTGCCGGTGGGGTTGTTCGGATTGGCCAGAGCGACGATTCTGGTCCGCGGTCCGATGCGCTGGAGGATCCTCTCGGGGGCCATGTCCAGCCGGGGGCCGAAGGCTACCGCAGCCGGTCGAGCCCCGTACAGCCTCGCGTAGACCTCGAACATGGCGAACGACGGGTCGAGGAGAACCACCTCGTCCCGGCGGCGCAGGAACGCCTCGAAGAGGTATCGAATGGCCATCTCCGAGCCGGCCGTGACGGCCAGGTTCTCCACCCCCACCCCATGGTGCTTGGCCAGCTTGTCGTACAGCGCTCCGGGCTCGGGATAGGCCGCCAGGTGATGACCGGAGAGCGAACGCAGCATCGCCCGGACCACCCCGGCCGGCCAGGCCATGCAGCGCTCGTTCTTGTCCAGCCGCAACGCCGAATAGCGGCCGGACTGGGGCACCGCCGTCCGGATCAGCCGATCGACGGTTCGGCGGGGACTCGGCGTCATCCCGTCCGCTCGCTGGCCTTGGCGATCCCCAACTTCTCCAGCTCCATGCCGCGGAACGAACAGCGGTCACAGGCCTCCAGCTCGTGGGCCCTACCGCCCTGGTGCAGCATCCGATACCGAACCGCGCGCTCGCTTTGCCACAGCGCCTTCACACCGTACTCCTGGACCGTTCCGAGCGCCAGGAGGGAGAAATCCGTCACCCCGTGCATCAAGCAGGGAAGCACGGTGCCGTCCCACAGAATCGTCATTCGTTGCCACAAGAAGGGGCAGGCCCAGTCGGCTCGGAGCCCGCGGTGGTCGTCCCGGGGCCCTTCGCGGCGCGCGTCCAGGTACGCTACTTCGTCCGCCCACGGCCGCCAGAACTCGACATACTGGTCGAAGAGCGGGCGCAACTCGGGCAGCATGACCGTCTGAATGCGGATCTGCGGGTAGCCCTGCCCCCGGCCGTCCCGGATCCGGCGCAGGCGCTTCACGTTCTCAACGACCCTGTCGTACGTGGCGCCCGGACGATAGGCCTCGTAGGCCTCCCGGGTGATGCCTTCGAAGGACAGGGAGATCCGATCCAGGCCGGCGTCGATGAGCCGGTGCACCAAGGCTTCGGTCAGCAGCGTCGCGTTGGTGTTGAAGTAGACGTCGAGAATGCCCCGCTGCTTGGCGTAGGCCACCATCTCCGGAAGCCGGGGATGCAGGGTGGGCTCCCCGCGGAAGCTCAGCTTGATCGAGCAGAGTCCCTCCTCGGCCCCCTCGTCGATGATGCGGCGGAACAGGTCGAGCGCCATGTAGCCGGGCTGGTCCGGCCCCCAGGTCTTGGTTGTAGTGGCGCAGAACGGGCAGCGCAGGTTGCAGACACCGGTGGATTCGATGTCCAGATGGATGGGGAAGGGGCCGGCGGTGAAGGAAGCGGGGTCCTCGACCCACCGACGCCGATACTCCTGGAACCGCGGCTCGGCCTGTCGCGCATCGAACACACTCCGCGTCGTCACGCTGTGGAAGTTCGCGTTCGCCTGCGCCTTTCCTGTCTTCACGGTGTCCGCCTCCCGAATTCCCGCATCGTGTACTCGTACTCCGGTACCGGCTGGCGCAGCGGCTTGCCTTCCAGGAACCGGATCACCTCCTCGGTCGCCTCCAGCTCCATCCGCAGCCGGCAATCCCTCGACATGGACCCCATGTGGCAGGTCAACAGGCAGTTCTCCAGGTTCGTCAGCGGCCCCGAATAGGGCTCCTGCCCGAAGACATCGATCGCGGCGCCGGCTAGCCGCCCCGCCTGCAACGCCTCTGCGAGGTCCCGCTCGTCCACCATGTTCCCGCGCGAGGTGTTGATGAGCACCGCCTCGGGTTTCATGAGCTGGAGTTGGGGCGCGGCGATCAACCGGGCGGTCATCGGCGTCAGGGGCACATGGAGCGTGATGATGTCGGCCTCCCGGTAGATCTGCTCCTTCTCGACCCACTCCACCCCATACTTGGCGCCGAAATCCTGGTCCGGTGTCAAGTCGTTGGCCAGTACCCGCGGGCCGAATCCCGTCAGATGTTGGATCACCCGCTTGCCGACTCGTCCCACCCCGACCACCCCGACCGTCAGCTCGCCGAGCCGACGCCCCATGAATCGGTGCCACACGCCGTGCCGCATACCCCGATCGGCGTTGGCAATGTGCCGCAAGGTCGAGAGGATCAACCCGATGACCAAGTCCGCCACCGCCGGAGCCGGAGCGTCCGGCGTGTAGGACACCTGGATGCCCCGCCGGCGCGCCTCGGTGAGGTCAACGCTGTCCAGGCCGATGCCGACCCGGGAGATCAACCGCAAGTGACGCGCGCGGGCCAGCACCTCGGCCGTGATGGGCTCAGTCCCGGCGATCAGCACCTCCACATCGCCGATAAGCTCGGCCAACTCGTGTTCGCGCAGCTTCCGTCCCACGGGGTTGACGATGTACTCGACCCCGGCCCGCTCCAACAGGTCGAAGGGGCGCCGATCCAGTTCGCCGAAGGGGATCGTCGTGATGAGAACGCGCCGCTTCGCGCCCACCGTGCACGACCGAGCCGACGCCGGAGCGACGGCCGACTCCATCCCGGCCCGGCGACGATCGTAGGGCGTCGCCTCCGGAGTGAACCCCCGGCGACGAAGCCACTCCTCGATGGCCGGAATCTGCCACAGGTAGTCCACGTCGCCGTATCCCTCGTGGATCAACGGCGAGATCCGCTGCGTGGCGCAGTTCACGATGCGGCTCGGGAGCACGTCCCGCGCCGCTCCGACCAGGAAGCTGGACGGGCGAACCACCCACAACAGCGCGTCCGGAAAGTAGGCGTCGCGGAGCCCGGCGGCCTGACGCACGACCTCGACGTGGGGCACGAGGCGGCCTTCCTCGTCGAGCTGCAGGGCATAGGACGGATGGAACTCGTTCCGCAACGACACCGACATGACCCCGTCGAGCCTGGAATCGTCCAGGAGGCGCTCGACGCCATGGTCGATGAGATCGCCCGTCACGGTGGGAGCGTTGCAGAGGAGCACTACCAGCGCCTCGGGGGCTGTCGCGGTCAGGCGTCGGATTTCCTCGTAGCCATGGGCCAGGATCCGCTCCAGCGGGATGTCGGGTCCACTCAGTTCTGGAGGTCGCCGGAGCACATGCGCGCCCAGACGCTCGGCCACACGCGCGATGGCCGGCGCGTCGGTGCTCACGAAGACGTCGTCCACCAGGCGCGCGTGCTGGGCGGCCAGGATCGGATAGACCATCATCGGCCGACCGATCAGCGGGAAAGTGTTCCGTCCGGGAAACCGGTCATCGTCCAGCCGACCGCAGATGAGCGCCGCCACGCCCTTAGCCATCTCGTCCCAGGCTCTCCCTCATCCACATGGATCAGGCGGTGACACCAGTCCGTCGTACGCGCCCGTCGTCACCAACCGGCCATCCTTGCTCCACGATGCAACGCGCGAGGTGGTCGGCGACACACCTCATGCCTTCGGGCGTAAAATGAATGGTATCTACGAAGTAGGCGTCCTCATCCGGCACGAGTGCGGCAAGGTCCACCAGGGGCAGCTCATACTCGCGGGCCAGCTCGCACCAAACCTGGTTCTCCATGCGCACGCCGTCTCTGTACTTGAGGACCTGCCGGTCATCTCGAACCCGCTCATGGACATGATAGGCAAATGTGGTCAGAACGACCCCGATGCGGTTGGCACGACAGAGTTGAATCAACTGACGGATGTTCCGGCGTTCGGTGTCCAATCCCATGAACGGATTATCGAGGTTCGGCTTTCCCGCCCTGATGCTGCTGAGCAGGTCATACCGCACGTTCCCGAACCCCAAAAGCCGACTCTTCAGGAACGCATAGGACTTCCAAAGACGCAGATTGGGTAGGCGAGACGCCAATTTAATCCTAGCGTACGCTTCCCCGAAATTCTTCCGACTATGCGAGTAGTCGGAAGCGAAGGGCGCGGTCAGCGAGGCCTCGAGGTCGTTGAAGCCGTGGTAGAGGACGATGAGAGCGGGCCGGAGGTCGATCAGGTGTAGCGCGAAGTTGACGAGAATCTCCGCGGAGGTCCATCCCCCCATTCCGCAGTTCAGAACCTCATAGCGACCGTCCGGGTCCCTCTGCTTCAGTGACTCACGCAGGCAGAGTGGATAGGAGTATTCGTCAGGATCGCCGACCACCCAGAGGCTGTTCGCGGTCGTGGACCCTCCGAGGCACATGATGCGTCGGACGCCCGGCGCGGCCTCAGGGGACACGTCCTCATTGAAGAACCGAATGTTGTTGATCCGGTGAGGCCGAAATTCGAACCGTCCCCGGTGGAGCGGATAGGGGGCGGGCTGGACGTTGCCAACGACTGTGTTGGGCCGATACACGTACGGCAAATAGGGGTGCGGTACCACGTACAGGTCCCGGTGTGTCCGCGGCACGACGAATGTGGTTCCCCGGAGGCGCAGGAACGCCCGAAAGCTGACCTCCACCGTCAGCAGCGCTGCGGCTATCGCGACGAGCCAGAGAAGCATTCCTTCGAGCTACCAGAGCGGATAGATCGAATCCGGATGCACCGCGTCAGGCTTTGGAGACGACTCGCCCCCCCGCTGGGGAACTCGGCCGGGAGAGAGCCGACGCAGCAGACGGCGAGCCGCCCTGAACACCCCCTCTAGAAACCCTCTCAGCATTGCGATCCCTCCAGGCTCGGCACATCACGATGGATGGGGAGCATACAGCGCGGCGTACAATCCCTTCCGGACGACCAGGTCGGCGTGTCGCCCTTCCTCGACGACGCGCCCGCCATCGAGCACCACGATGTGGTCCGCCCGCACAACCGTTGACAAACGATGGGCAATTACAATCACCGTCCTCCCACAAGCCGCGCGCTCCATGGCAGCCTGGACCTCCGATTCCGACTGCGTATCAAGCGCACTGGTCGCCTCATCGAAGATCAAGATTCTGGGATCGCGCAGCAAGGCACGGGCAATGGCCAGCCGCTGCCGTTCGCCACCGGAGAGCTTGAGCCCCCGGTCGCCTACCACCGTCTCATAGCCTTGCGGGAGTCGCTCGATGAACCCATGGGCGTTCGCCTTTTGGGCCGCCTCCATAATCTCCTCGCGAGCGGCCCCTGCCCGCGACAGGGCGATGTTCTCCGCCACCGTCCCGTGGAAGATGAATGTGTCCTGGCTCACAAACCCAATGGCCCCAAGCCAGGAGTCTCGGTCGTAATCCCGGAGGTCCAGTCCGTCGACCACGATCCGTCCCTCGCCCGGTTCGTAGAACCTGATCAGCAAGTCCACCAGCGTGGACTTTCCAGCACCGGATGGACCAACGATGGCCGTCATCTCACCTTCTCGAATCTCGACCGTGATGTCCTGGAGCGCGGGCGTCCTACGGCCATACGCGAAGCTTACCCGCTCGAAGCGAATTCCTTCCCGCAGTCCGTTGAACGGGACCCGGCCCGCCTGGCTCGCCTGGCTCGGCTCATCGGACGCCGCAAGCTCGCCGACGACGCGGGCGGCGGGGAGGAAGAACTTGAGCGTCAGCCACCCCTGTCCCATCTGAGAAAAATAGGGGCCGACGCGGAACCCGATCGCGGCCGACAGCGCCAGGACGGGCATGATCGTCCGCGGGTCCTCAACGAACCCCAGGGCCGGGAGGCAAAGGAGAAGGCCCAGTACCCCTACCCAGAACACTTCATTGATGCGCGCCGGCAGCAGACTGATCACCCAGTGCCTGGCCAGCACACGCTGCAACCGTTGGATGGCGGCCCCGTACAGGTCATGGATACGTTCAGTGGCGGAGAATATCTTAAGCTGGCGGATTCCCGCGATGGATTCGGCGAGTATGGCCAGCGCCTCGCCCTCCGCCTCCTGGCGCACGGGACCGTCTGCATGCGTCAGCTTGGAGAAGGAGGCCATGACCCCGGCATAGACGACACCGAACGCCGCCAGCAGGAGCATCACTTTCCACGAGACGGCCAGAAGGAGCCCCAGGAGCACGACCATCGTAAGCATGTTCGACAATTGCTCGATCGCCGCCTGAACCGCATAGGAGAAATGGTTCGGCTCATGGTAAAGCAACTCCACCAGCCGGCCCTGTTTCTTATCCAGGAAATACCCGTAAGGACGATCCAGCGTCCGTGCGAGCACTTGCCGTCTCGTCGCGGCGCTGATACTGAGCCAGAGTCGAGCCGAAACGGCGCCGCGCAAGTACTGGAGAACATTCTTGAGCACAAACAGTCCGACCATGCCCGCACCGAGGAACGCCAAGGCCAGATCGGTTGGGTAAGACGATACGAAGCTCCAGACCCCTTTGAACGGCCCGGTAATCGGAGCGGGCGGTTCTCCTTGCGACGCGCCGGTGAGCATCTGCACCACCGGTACGATGAGACCATAGGACACTCCCTCCAGCGCCGAGGTCGCGAGGATGAGGGCCAATACGCCGGCCACAGCCCACCGATGCGGGTACAGCGCAAGCGCCAGGTACCCATAAGCCTCCCGATCCCGTGATCCCGAACGAAGTTCCATTCGATTCACATCACCCGGGAGTACGGAGAAATGGCCCTGGCATCAGGCGCTTCCGCAGCCCGCCCCCCAGCAAGTCGGCGATCATACCGGCGGAAAGCTCATCCTTCACGGTGAGCAGTTCAGGCCCCAGCAACTCCACGTATCCCACGCGGCAACGGTCGAGCGGCCGCCCTTCCACGAGCACATCCGTGCGGGCAACCATCATCTCGCCAGCCTCACGCACAACGCGCCCGCTTCCGGCGCCCGTGCCGTACCCCATGCCCGGACGAAGTCCCCCTTCGCCCTCTGTCCAAACCCTTGCCGCTTCCGCGTCCACCGAGAGCACGACATCACACTGATGGAGGGCGAGCGTATTAACGGCTTCCTCCAGCCGCCCATGGTCCCGGAACGGACAGTACGGGGAGAGGAGCGCGACGTAGTCGTGCTTCGCACCGTTCGCGAGTACCAGGGCCCGCATGAAGGCGAGAACCGGCGGCCAGCCCGGCACGCCGGTGTCGGGCTCCGGCCACGGGGCACACGCAATCTCCCGCTCCGCGCAAGCCCGTGACAGCGCCTCTTCGGCACCTATTACAATGATTCGGTCGCGGCCTGAGGCCTGTGCGCGAATCTGGCCAAGGCTGAAGTCCAGGAGTGTCGCGTCGCCGAACGGTTCGGTCAGCCAAGCCTGCGCCCTAGCAGATTCTCCCGGCCAGTCGGTCGGAACGGCGATCAGGCCCGACCAGGCGCTGCGGTTCGCGACCCGTCCGGCATGAACACGCTTGACGTGTCGCCGTGCTGCGGATCGGCTCACGAGGTTCCGCGACATGGAGCGAGCATGCTGGCGGTAATACAGCAACGGGAGGTGCACGGTTCCCACCTCATATCGACCGACCAGTCGGAGCCACAGATCGTAGTCTTCTTGGTACCGCAGCGTCTCGTCAAATCCGCCCAGTGCCTCCAAGCAGGCCCTTCTCCACATCGAGCCACCCGGCAGAGGAGAGCGCCCCGTTCCGGCCACGGAGCGGCTAAAATCCAGTGTCCGGGTGTACCCAAGCAGTATCCCGTCTTCGCGGACCGTGAAATAATCCGGGTAGACCATGGCCGCCGCGGGATGATCGTCCAGGTACCCGGCAAGCACGGCCAAGGCGTGGCGGTCCAGATAGTCGTCGGCGTCGAGTCGCATCACATATTCGGCCGTGGCGCGCATAATCCCCTCGTTGGCCGCCGCGGCAAGGCCCACCCCGTGTAGACGATGCACCGACAATCTCGAATCCCCGGCATAACGCGCCACCACCTGGGCCGTATCGTCCGTGCTGCCATCGTCGACGACGATGACCTTGAAATCGCGGAGCGTCTGGTCCAGCACACTCCGGATGCACTGGTCCAGGAAGCGCCCGTAATTGTGCGCGGTCACGACCACGGCCACCTTCATCGACATCCAGCCACCATGGCCGCCCGGCGGTGTCCCGAAAACTCAGCTCGCCGCCCGAGAAGCAGCCGGATCTGGCGGAGCACGCGGAGCGTGGCGTCACGCAGGACCGCTCTGACCCGGTGGTTCATGGAGCCGGGACGGCGACCTCTGATCAGAGCCGTCAGCTTGCTCGTCAAAGCCCTCTCGTCCTTCACGAGGATGAAGGTCCTGGCAGTGTCCCAATGGAACCGCCGCATAGGATCCCGCTCGCCTTCGACAATCGTGGGCAAGGTCAAGCCGACGACGGGCTTGCCGAGGACGTAGGCTTGGATCAACGGCATGGCGGTCAGCCCCATCACGATGTCCGCCGCGGCCACGGCTTCGACGTCCGAACACAAGCCGTCGTGGAGCATCGGGACCGGGACCTCGCCCCCCGCAGCGTACATCCGACCTTCATAGGGATGCGGGCGCAGTGCGATGACGACCTGACGTCCGGTCCGAGTCGAGGTGCGTTCCACCGCAAGCCTGACGGTGTCCAAGAGAGTTCCTTCAGGGGTTGCGCCTTGGAACAGAGAATGACATGACTGCGTACACGGAGAGTCCGGGCCGTGGACATGCAGCACCTCCGAACAGCAGAGCACGAGCACCCCATCGTCCGGCACTCCGATCCGTCGCCGGAGCGAGGCGACCCGTCGCCGAGCGAGCAGCCGTCGCCGAGTCCTGTGCATTTCTTCCAGGTAGGGGTGGCCAACCACGCGGATGCGATCCCTTTTCAGACCCAGACGCTCCAACATGCGCGAGGTGTTCTGGTCCATGACCCCCAGCACGTCCGGTGCATGCCGGAACCCGTCTCCGTTCCGTCCACGGAATCGGTCGAGGTTCTTCCAATGGTCGAGGAGGGCCACCGTCGGGACTCCCAGCCGCCGGCACGCGGACAACAAGTGGACCGCCGTTCGGTCGCGCAAATGGCCGGCATCGCTGATGTAGAGGTCCGGAGACAGCGCAGCCACCCACCGTATCACCTGCCGGTCCCGAACCGGCGGTCCCAGTCCCGCGGCCTTCAGCGTCTGGCACGGGATACCCGCCAGACGAAAGACGTCGCAGGCCGACTCGGTCCCCAGCACGGTCACGGAGGTGGTTCGTTCCCGCCTCAGACGCTTGACGACGGGAAGAAGTACGCGCGCTCCCCCGATGTCCTGTCCGTAAACGAGCAGCCTCGGTTGCATCTCAGCCTTCGGACCAACCCCGCAGCGCATCACGATTGGCGAAAACTTTCTCCACTGCAGCGACTAGATCGTCCACGTCGGCCTCGACCGCGGGATACCGGCAGATATTCGTGGTCAGCACCTCATCCCGGTACAACCGCTCGGCCACGGGACACAGGCCTTCCCGGTAGTCAACGTTCCCCTGGTAGGCCGGGCACGCCGGCCCGCATCCACGGCCACCCACATGACGACCGCGCCGAAAGAGGGGGAGCAGGTGCAGCGGTTTCGCATAGCCGCGTCCGACCGGAATTCCCTCGGCAACAAGGGCCTTAACGACGCTATCGCGCGGCACGCCCCAGAGATCACTCCTGATGCGCATGGCATAGCTGTAGTAGACGTGAGAGCATTCGGCCCGAACCGCTGGCGGCTCGAGATATTCGCACCCACGGAGACGCTTCGTCAGGTGCTCGGCCAGTCGGACGCGCCACGCGTTCAGCCAATCAAGTTTCTGGACCTGGGCTCTCGCCACCGCAGCCTGCAGCTCAGTCATCCGGTAGTTCCAGCCGATCATCCCGTACAACGTCGGGTCGCCGTGGCTTTCGACAACGGTCTCGCCATGGTTGCGGAGGAGTTGCAACCGCAAGGCCAGGTTCGAGTCATCAACCACGGCGATCCCGCCCTCGCCGCACTGTATGGTCTTGTGCCGGTTCAGGCTGAACACACCCATGTCGCCGATGGTCCCCGTATATCGGCCACGATAGGTCGCGCCGGGGGCTTGGGCGTTGTCTTCGATGAGACGGAGAGCGTGTCGCCGTGCGATCTCGCGCAAGGCTCCCAGCTCGGCCGGCTGTCCGAGTAGATTCACGGCGACGATCGCCCGAGTACGGGGGGTGATCAGCTTCACCACGCTGTCGGGATCGAGGCAGAAGGTGCGCTCCTCGACGTCGGCGAAGACGGGCACGGCGTTCTGCATGAGCACACAGGTCGCCGACGCCGACATGGAATAGGGCGAAGTGATGACCTCGTCGCCCGGGCCGATGCCGGCGGCGGCCACGCAGGCGTGAAGGGCCGACGTCGCCGAATTGAACGCCACGGCATGCTTGGCGCGGAACTTCGCGCAATAGGCCGCCTCCAGCCTGCGTACCTCCGGGCCGCCGAGGAATTCCTCGCTGCCGCCAGCGACGAAGCCGGAGAGGAGACCGGAATCCAGGACGGAGGTGACCGCAGCCCGCTCCTCCTCGCCGATCGTATTGTGGGCCGGATACGGCTTGCGCCGCACCGGTTCCCCACCGAGCAATGCCAACCGCGTCAGGCTCACGATCGATTCCTTCCACCCGCAGGCAGGTCCGTGGCCACCGGCCCGAGCAACACCTCTCGACAGCCTTCGCGCGCCGACAGCCTGATCGCTTCCGCAACCCGCAGAGCTTCGATCGCCTCCGCCCCTCCGCATCGTGGACGTTGCCCGGTCTCGATGCAGGCGATGAGGTCGCTCACCGAACGGGAAAGGGAAGTCTCCCAGTCGGTATCGCGCGCCTCGCCTTCCGGCGCCAACAACCGATAGCCGGGGAAATGCGCATCCGCAACGGCGCGGACCCGCTCGATGCGCCGTCCGTTCCCGGTTACACGGATCCGTCCCCGATCTGCCAGGATGTCGATCTCCAATAGAGAGTACGCCCCGGGATCGCAACTCTGGAGCAGGCACGGGGCATCGCTCTTTGTCCGGCACCAGGCATCGAGCTGCGGATCGGGATCATCCCCTCCGGCTGGAGTCAATGCCCGCACGGACTCAAGGTCCCCGACCATCCAGCGGATGAGGTCAATGGCGTGAGTCCCATTGCCGACAACACCCCCCGGATAATAGGCCGACACCCGCCTGATGATCCCCCACTCGCCACGATGGAGCTCGTCAGCCAATTTCCCGAGCGCGCCGACCCATCGCCGCCCGTAATGGACCTGCACAACGGTCCCTCGCTCGGCCGATACTGCCAGCGCCCGCATTCCTTCCGAGAGGTCAAGGGCCAACGGCTTTTCACAAAATATCGCCCGCACACCTCGGCGCGCGGCCTCTTCGATCAACGGAGCGTGGGTCTGGGTGGGCGTACAGATGCTGACGATGTCAACGGCCTCCCGTTCGAGCAATTCCCCCGCATCCCGGTACAGGGCACGGACGTTCCAGAATCGTCCGAACTCCTCCAGACGCCCATCATCCCGGTCGGCGGCGGCGACCAACAGGACGCCCTCCGTGGTCCGGTAGGCGCCCGCGTGGCTCAACGGAGGACACCCGGGTGTCCACCTGCGCAAGGAATCGTTTCGCCCTCCGATCCTGCCGCACCCCAGGACAGCGACTCGGTACGGCCTAGCCACGCGACGCCCGTCGCTCGGAAACGATTCGCTGGCGCACGTGCCCATTCAGCGCCCTCAGTCGGGGCGTTTCCGCTAGAAGGCGAATCGCCTCCCCCGTACTGAACCGGATGTCACGCCCTCCCAACGTCTCGAAGATTTCCCTGATCACGGCGAGGTCCTCGGCAGTGTCCACCGTCATGCGGAGATCCGGCCGGCGCCAGGAGGCATAAGGACCGGCCGCCTCGAAGGCGCCGAGCCGGTACCGTTCAGGGTGGTCATAGATGGCGAAGGCCGTGTGCTCGCGAACCGCGGGATCGTCGTCCGACCCAGCGGCGTCGGCGAGCGCGTGGCGGGAGAAGACCTGGACCGATACCCCGACTGGGAAGGTCCGCTCGGCCTTCCAGTTCAGGCTGTGATGCATGTGCGTCGTCGTGACGTAGTCAAACCCACCCGCTCGATAGAACTCGACGACGTCATCGATCAACTGCGGATCCACCAACGGGTTGTCACCCGTCAGCGCCACGATGTCGTCGGCGCCGAATGCTTCCGCCGCGCCCAGGACCCGTCCCACGACATCGTCCACGCTGCCGCGGTGACACCCGACGCCGAGACGGGCGGCCAACGCCTCAATCTCGTCGTCCGCCGGATTGACCGTCGTCGCCACCACAATCTGATCAACGCTGGAGGCCGCCGCAACGCGCTCGATCAGCAGCTCCAGCAAAGGCCGCCCCAGGATAAGGGCCATCACCTTGGCCGGCAGACGCGTGGACGCCATGCGCGCTTCGATGGTCGCGACGATCTTCCTTGACGGACTCACATGGACACCGCTCTCGCCGGCACTTGGTTCAGACAGGGCTGAGCAGGGGCTTCCGCCCGAGGACAACCACACGATCCGCCCGTCCAAGGTCAAGGAGCCACGCGCTATACGCGTACTCCATGGCCATCCCGAGCTTGCCGAGCATCCGGGGAAGATCCCAGCCAAGCCGGTATTTGAGGTTGGTGCCCGGATAGGCTTTCAGAGCAAGGACATCGAATCCCGAACGCACGAGAATATGGCGGAGGGAGGTGCCGGTGAAGAAAGCCTGGATGCTGTCGCCATGCCGGCTGAAGAGCGATTTGCCGGGATCGTCGTAGAAGGCGCTCGTGGCTTGCGCCATCTTGATCAACAGATGCCCGCCGGGTGTCAACATCTTGCGGAGGAGGCGGAAGGCTTCGCGCATGTCGGTGAAAAACCCGGCGCACTCGTTGATCGTAATCAGCCGGTAGTCCCGCGCCGTGACCTCGAACGGCAGGTCGTTAGGGAACGCCCCCTGGTACACCTTGAGCCCGTTGCCTTGGGCAATCGCGACAGCGTTGGGATCGGGATCGACGCCACAAGCGTCGAAGCCGAGGACATTCAGGACATGACAGAATTGCCCGGTCGAGGTTCCGATATCCAATGCGGGGCCTCGCTCCGGAATCCGCGACCGGATCAGCCGGTACAGACATTCTCGCTTCCCGACGACGCCCGGGCTGGTATCATAATCGTAGGACTTCGCCCATTGAGCGGAAACCCATCTCGCGTAGCCGACGGCCTCGTCCTCATCCATGCGGCTCTCTGGATAAAACAAGCCACATTCTTGACACTCCAGGACATCGCGGCACCGGCCGCCGTACTTTTCCTTCTGCCGGGCGCGATACAGCACGGCCCGGCTGTGGTGACAGAACGGACAATCTTTAACGATCATCGGTCAGCACCTCATTAAGCCTTGCACGCTGAAGACCGTCTCGCTGTCTGCTGTTGAACCCGGACAGCCCTTTCACCACATTCCGCTCAAGCAGCGCATCATAGATGACGGAGAAAGCCAGCCGGTTGCCGGCGGAGTTCCAATGGTCGTCTCGAGGAAAATACACCTGCTCCTTCCGCGCCGCGCTGGCCCTAAATGCAGGAATCAGATCGATGATGGGAATGCCCAGACCATGGGCCAGGTCGGAAATGACGCGATACGGCGCGACCATATCGCACCCGACAAGCCAAGGCGGCCCACCGCTTGTAGTCTCTTGTAGCTGTTTTAAGTAGGTGATCTCCTTGGTCGGAAAGAGCGCCACAACCAGCGTGGCGTCGTGTTCCTCCGAGAATGTCTTGGCCTGAGCCATGGCGGCTTTCTGAATCTCCAGCCCCTCACGGACCTGGGCCCTGCCCAGGTCCGTTTCCTGACACCGATTGTCGAACCGCACAGTCAAGCCACCGGCCCGATACCAAACCCGCTCGTCCAACTGCCGACTGGTGGCACGCGCACGCATGCGCAGCAACACCCTCCAGAGAATCGAAGAATTATAGAGCCACAACTTCAGGCCCCGCCGTCCGGTGCCCCAGGCAGGACCGTAGTGGACAAAGCGCCAGTTCTCTACCAGGTCGTTCCCATAAAACCCCCAGATGATCAGGCGAGGATGGTATGCCCTTCCCCACTTCTCCAGCCGGCGGACTTGCTCGAGTCCTCCCCCCCCACATGCCGAGGTTGGCAAATTCAACGCCTAACGCCCGGGCCAAGAGGGTAACCCAGCAGTCGTCGCTCTCCACTCCGAAGCACCCGGTAAATGAATCTCCGAGCGCCAGGAGGGGAGCTTCGCCCGAATCCCGGTCGTCCCGAAACCCGGCGTCGCTAAACCGGTTCGACGTGGACACATGAAATACCCCATCTTCAAAGGCCTCAGGGTACCGCTTAAGTCCGGGGACATATCGTGCTCCGTAGGTCCAATCGTCGAGTCCGGTTGCCGTCGGAATGGGTGGCCGTTCAGCGTTGAGCCGCCAGGACTTGGCAACGGGATGGGACCAGGAGGGGAACACCGCCACCGCCATGCGCAGACCGAACTCGGCGGACAGCAGCCCCACGAGCGCCCCGAACAGACTCAGTAGTGGGACACTCACCGTCTTGCGAATGCGTGCGGCGCTGGTCTGTGTTGCGTGGATGAATCGCATCGCTCGGCTATGCTACGTACTCAGCCGACCGGAAGAGCCGTTTCACAAAGACCTTGGCGAGCATCCTGGTCTGGCCTGTGAGGCTGCTCCCGAAGACGTTCACGTGGCGGCGGATGGCGTCCCGCTGCGCCTCAGAGTGGAAGAATCGAACTTCACGCGGCTCCGGCAGGACTAAGTCTTCAATCCGTCCAACGCCATTCGGGGACGACAGGAAGCCCACGACGTCGAACCGGAATCGGGCGCTGAAGCTCCTCCCGATGTCGAGCATCGCCGTGCGCTCGCACCGGTGGTATTCCACGATCTCGTTGAGGAGCGCCAGCGCCAAGTCGACGTCACCGCCGAGCGTACGGATCTGCTCCTCGGCGACCCGGGCGGCGACTCTGCAAAACTCGTCCACATGATGCAAATAGGCCAGGGCCCGGTATTTAAAGAGTAGATTGCTCCCCAACTCGCCGTTGAGATACCGCTGCAACGTGGCGCGGTTTCGAAGGTGGGCGCGCAACGCCTCCCTATCCTCCCACAACTCGCTTTCCACTTCGCGCATCAACTCCCCCAGGAGATGCTTGACCGCTCCTTCGTACGGATGGTCCGACAGGTCGCGCAGCCACTCGAAGACGGACAGCCCGAGCAACTTGAGCAGCTTCGTCACTCCAACGAAGACGCCGTTGTCGTAGAAGGTGCTCACGAAGAACCGCAGGCGGCACGCTTCCAGGTAGTCTGCATAGGAGAAGGTGTCCGTCGCGACGCAGATCTCTTCTATCTCGGCCGCATTCAGCTCGCGACCATCGAAGTCGTAGCACCCGTAGCACCGAGGAAGTACGCGGAACCGCGTCCGCATGCCGTACTTGGCACGCGACTCCCGGGTCGCCATCTCCGTCCCGGGCAGCAACATCAACTGGTAGATCTGCACGGTGAGAAACCCTGCATCCAGCACCGCTTCCAGCGTCCGGTAATAACTCTCCAGCGTTTCGCCCGGCAGGGCGATGATGACCTCGGTGTAGCTGTTCGTGCCCAGGGCGTTCGCCTTGAGCGCTACGTCCATTAGACCTTCGGCGGAGATGTTCCCTCTCTTGATGTTGGTGAGGACCTGGGGGGTCAGGCTTTGGACCGACCCGGCCAGCCGCATCGCCCCGCTCAGGAGGGCCGCGCCTTCCAGTACACGCTCGCGATTGTTCTTGCCCGTCGCCACGCTGATATAGTCGGGCCACTGATAGCGCTTCCTGGCCGCGGCCAGCTCCCGGCAGGTCTCGATATCTTCCTTGAACATCCCGAAATTGGAATCCGCGATGAAGAGATCGTTCCGCCCCCCCCTGTCGCGGAGGCTCGCCATCTTCCCGGCGATGTACTCGATCTCGGCGCCGACCTTCTCCCTGTTGCTCTTGTAGACTTTTGTGTAGTAGCCCAGGCCCTCGATGCAGAAGGTGCATTCGAACGGACAGCCCCGGTTCGTCTGAATGATGGGCTGGAGCATACCGTCGAAGAACTGATCGAGCAGTCCTTCCAGGTAAGGGGACGGGATTTCGGACAGGTCCCGAATGCGCGGGAGGATCTCGCCTCGGTAAAAGCGGCCATCGGCGCGCGACACATAGGCCACGCTCGGCAGCGACGTAGCGAGCCTCTCTGGCTCCATGGAAACCCCGATCAGTCTCTTGATGAGCTCCGTGAACGCCGCCTCGCCTTCCTTCAAGATATAGAAGTCGATGGCGGGATGGGCTCGGAGGAAGGACTCCTGTTCCCCCGGCTCGACGGGGAAGTTGGGGCCGCCGAACACCGTCACGCTGCCGGGTGAACGTCTCTTGACGGCTTCCGCCACGGTGTAACTCAGGTGCAGATTCCACACGTAATTGCTGAGGGCGAGGACTTTCGGCGTCTGGACCTGCAACGCCTCAAGCAGGCCGTCAGGATACTTGAAGAGGCGCACACGGACGTCCGGCGGCCCGTGCTTGAGCAGGAAGGCGGCGATACCGCCGACCGCAGCAGGCATCGTTTCGGACGAGATGGTCTGCTGGGTATACGTAAGATCAGCGAACCAAACGGTCAGGGGTGTCGTGCTTCGGGCCATCGGGCTCACTCCACCGCCCCCGGCAGGAGCGGACAGTGCATCGAGACCGGCTTGCGCACACGCCGCCCCACAAGCTCATCGATTCGGCTCGCGTCAATCCCTCCCGCCACGAGCGGTCGCAGCGGCAGCAGGTCCGCCTCTCGCAGCACCCGGCCGGGCTCAAGGTCATGCGCGGCATAGACGGACCGTCGCAGTCGGGCCCTGAAGTACTCCTCCGACGGCTGCACCGATTTACCATAGCGACCGACCATGCGCTCAACCTGCCGGATCACACGGACCAGCTCCGTCAGCTCCTCCGGGACGATGGACAAGGCGGCGTCCGCCGCCGGCACATCGCGAGAGAGCATCACGTGCTTCTCGATCACCTGCGCTCCCACGGAAACGGCTGCCATCGCCGCGTTGATTCCAACGGTGTGATCTGAGAACCCGACAGGCACGCCGTACCGGTCGGCGAGGAACCGGATCGCACCAAGGTGCACCTCCTCCGGCGGCGTCGGATACGCCCCCACGCAGTGCAACAGGCAAAGCCGCTCGCGGGGGATGCGCGTGGCCGCCCAATCAATCTCATCCACCGTCGCAAAGCCGGTCGAGAGGAGCACCGGCTTACCCGTCCCGGCCACACGATCCAGAAGCCGCACGTGGGTCAGGTCGCCGGAAGCGATCTTGAAGGCCGGCACGAGCGGGTCGAGGAAGTCCACCGCCCGCTCGTCGAAGGGCGTGACCAGGAACAGGACCCCTGCCCTGCGGGCAAGGTCCGCCAGTTCCAGGAACGTCTCCCGCGGCAGGGCCAGGCTCCGAAAGCGCTCCCGCTGCGTCTTGTGGGTCTGCGCGATGTACCGCAGCACCGGCATCGTCGGGTCCACGAGAGTGTCCGGGTCGTACATCTGGAACTTGACCGCGTCCGCGCCGCTCTCGGCCGCGGCGAGCAGCGTGCGGCGGGCCAGGTCCGGATCCCCGCAGTGGTTGCTGCCGACCTCCGCGATGATGAGCGTCCGCTCGCCGATCTCCATGTCCCCGATCTTCACGCGCGCCCGTCCTTCACGATTGAGTGCCGGCGTAGCCGACCGCGGCGGCCGCCGCCGGCCCGTACCGCGCATCCAGCTCGACCGACGGCTTGTGGTAGGCCAGGTTCAGGATGTAGCCGCAGGAGCAGCCGGGGCATTCCTTCCGAAACATGGCCTGGCAGCGGAGACGGTACGCCGCGGACTTCAGGATGTCGGCCAGCGGCGCCCGCCGGACGTTGCCCACCGGCGGCAGTCCCCAGCAGTTGGAGTAAACGTCGCCGTTGGCGTCCACGTCCACGCCGATGTAGCCCAGGTGGCAGGGGATGGCCGCCTGCTTCGGATCGTCGAAGTAGCGCCGGGCGTACTCCAGCGAGGAAAAGGTGTTGCCGATCAGGACGGGGTCCCGCTCCTTCGCCGCGACGAGCGTGTCGATCACCGCCTGGAGCCGGGCGCGATCCCGCACCGTCATCAGGTCCGCCGGCGCGCCCCGGAAGAAGTAGGTGCCGCGGTCGATCAGGTTCACGAACAGGACGGCGCGGTGTGCGCGGGCCAGCTCGATCAGGCCACCGACCTCGCCGAAGGTCTTCTCCATCAGCGTCGCGGCGAGCTTGACCGACAGCCGCCAGCCCCGAGCCCGCCGCTCGGATAGACGGTCCAGGTGCCGCAGAATCTTCGCCGTGTTGCCCGGGACGCCCCGGATCTCGTCGTGCAGCGTGAGCCCCTCCAGCGAGAGCACGAGTTGCGTCAGCCCCGCCTCGTGCAGCGCCGTGAGCTTGTCCTGGGTCAGGGACAGCCCGTTGGTCGTCAGGCCGATCGTCTCGAAGCCCGCCTGCGCGGCCCGGCGCACCACGGCCGGCAACTCCGCGCGCATGGTCGGTTCCCCACCCGTGAACATCACTTCCCGCACGCCGAGCGCCCCAAGCTGCTCCACGACGGACAGCAGCTCGTCCAGCGTCAACTCGTTCTCGTGCGTCGTCTTCCAGTAGTCGCAGGTGACGCACTTGCTGTTGCAATTGTCCGTGAGCTTGACCTTGGCGTGCTCGAACGCCGGCTCGACCGCCGTCAACGCCTCGGACGACCGCTCGGCCGCCGCAAACGCCCGGATGAGCTCGGCTCGGTTCGCGGCCATCGCTACTCCTCCCGCCATTTCACGGTGGGATAGAGCACCTGGCCGTCCACCTGCCCTTTGGCCGTCATCACCGCCCCCAGCATCTCCTCGATCAGCACGTCGCTGAGCAACCGGGGCTTGAGGCCCAGGTCGGCCAGCTTCGTGTGCTTGGGGTTGTAGTAGTGCTGCTCCAGCTCGGCGCGTGGGTTCGGGATGTGGTCGATCGCCGCCCGCAGGCCCAAGTGCGCCGCGGCCTGCTTGACCCGCTCGGCGAGGTCCAGGACCGTGAAGACCTCCGTGAACTGATTGAAGACCCGGTACTCGCCGGGCTTGGGGACGTTGCGAACCGTCAGGTCTACGCACTGCAGCGTGTCCATGATGTTCAGGAAGCCGCGTGTCTGGCCGCCCTTGCCGTAGACGGTCAGCGGTGCGCCGATCGCAGCCTGCACACAAAACCGGTTCAGCGCCGTGCCGAAGATCGCGTCGTAGTGGAAGCTGGTGCGCAGGAACTCCGGATGCAACCTCGTCTCGTCCGTTTCGATCCCGTAGACCACGCCCTGGTTGAGATCGGTCGCCCGCAGGCCCCACACCTTGCAGGCGAACATGATGTTGTGGCTGTCGTGGACCTTGGAGAGGTGATAGAAGGAGCCCGGCTGCTTAGGGAAGGGTAGCGTATCCGTCCGGCCGTTGTGGATGATCGTGAGGAACCCCTCTTCGATGTCGATGTTCGGGGTGCCGTACTCGCCCATCGTGCCGAGTTTGACCAGGTGCGCCTCCGGGCAGCGGCTCTTCATGGCGAACAGCAAGTTCATCGTGCCGAGCACGTTGTTCTGCTGCGTGAGCACCGCCTTCTGCCGGCTGATCATGGAAAAGGGCGCCGACGGCTGCTCGGCGTAGTGGACGATCGCCTCCGGCCGGAACTCTTCCAGGACTTCGTAAAGCCGGCGATCGTTCGTCGCGATGTCCACGATCCGCGCTTCGATCGCCCGGCCCGTGACCTCCTTCCAGTGGCGGACGCGCTGGTGCAACGTCGGAACCGGCCAGAGGGGCAGGGCCTCGCACTCGGCCTCCCAGAGCCGCTTGGCGAGGCTGTCCGCGATCATGACCTCGTGGCCGCGGCTGGAGAAGTACATGGCCGTCGGCCACCCGAGGTATCCGTCGCCGCCCAACACCAGAATCCTCATCCCGCTGTCTCCTCCCTGAGGCGCCGGCCCTCCACCTCGGCGAGGGCGTCGAGGATGACCCGCCGGAAGCGGTCCAGGTTGCGGCCGTCCGCGAAATAACAATAGTCCTTCGCCAGCTGGTCCCACCGGCAATCCCAGCCAATGAACCCCTGGCGGACCTGCTTGACGACCCGCACGAGATCGTCCGCCGTCCGGAGTATGAGATCGGTCCCAAACCTGGCGTAGACGATTTCAGCGATCATTTGATAATCGAACGTGAAGCACGGCTTCCCCGCGGCCGCTGCCTCGATCATCCCGGTCGAGGCACTGTTCACGATGACCGCATCGCTCAGCGCAAACCATTCGTACGTGGTGAAGTCCGTCATGTCCACCACGATCCTTGGGTCGGCCTTCATGATCCCGGCAAGGCCCTTCTCCAGGAAGGCCTCCAGGTGGGCGGGCGCCTTGAACCGGCAGACGATCGTCAAATCCCCGCCGACCTCGAGCACCCGGCTCAGGCCATCGAGCATCGCCGTCACTCGGGCCGGGACGTTGAGACGAGAAAGGCCGGGGAACAGGAGAACGATCAGCGGGCGACGGCCGCCGTAGCGCTCCGCGAAGCGGCGATCGAGCTCGTTGCATCCGTCGCTCGCCAGGGCGTTCACGACGTAATCCAGGCGGGGGGCTCCGACCGCTTCCAATCCGAGATCCTCCCAATAAGGCGCGTAGAGGCGGCGGAATGCCTCTCCCCAAAGACAATACCGGCTGACCCGCACATACCGCAGCGCGGGCAAGAGATAGGGGCCATCCGGCTCGTTATGATGCAGACCGACGGTCACGCGTCCGCTCCGCTCGGCCAGGATCGTGCGGAGCACGTGAGCCGACAGATAGTCCTGATACTCCAGAAGGACCCGGTATTCGACCGAGCGAGTGAAGAGCATCTCCTGCAGGTAGTGGTAGAGGAGTGCCGCGGCGATCGCCACGAACCAGGGATCGTCCCAGAGAATCCACGGGCGTCGGGCCAGGCCCCACCAGAGTCGGACACATAGGACGAACGCCTCGCGCAGATACCCCGGCGTGGGAGAAAATTCCCGAGGGTCGCAATACCGTATCCCTTGCCTCTCCATGAACGTTTCCAGCGTCCTCCTCTCCTCCGGCTCGAAGGTCCAGTCGGAGAAGAAGAAAAGAAAACGATCCAGCGGGAGGCTCTCGTTCGCCAGATATCCGTTGTCGTGCCGTCGTCGTCCCCGAACCACTCCGTCTTTGCCGAATCCCCAGATCAAGGGCATGGCGACATCCGTGCGGAACGGCACGCTCTTGAACGCGATCCCACGGCGCAGGATTAACCACGTGAGATACGCCAGCGGCAACGCGGCGAGTCGGAGTGGGTTCCATAGGCTGACAACGGCCAGCCATCGCGTCGCGGTCCTACGAGCGGACCGCGCCGCACGCACACCCCAGGGCACCAAACGTCGCACCTGCCCACCGGAATCAAGGATGTCCGTCAGGCCGTAGGAGTCGTTCGTTGCAGGAACAGCGGCACCGGTGCCCCTCCCTCTCAGGACCGTGGGAACTGCCCGCCAAAAACAGGCCTGCTCTCGGATGGGGTCAAGGAGCCGCATCTTAAAAAAATTGGCGACTCGTTGGTCCCCTACGACCTCGCGTACCAGCGAATACGCGCCCGACCGCTCGACCCGCTCGAAAACTCTCTCGACCAAGACATCCGATTCGAAGTTATTTTGGTAGAAGCCGAGCGCGTAGAGTTGCTCTTGATTCACCTCCTCGATCAGCGCGTCTCTGTTGAGCAGCCGGACGAGGCGCATCCCCGGGTCCGGCGCGGGACGAAGAGGCAACTCGCCCAAGGGGGCACGATGATGGAAGACCACGCGCGAGGCCCGCCTTACATGCCGCCAAGCCAACGCTACGCTCCACCATGACCTCGTCTGAAAGAACAGGATCATGCGGGCCTCTCGTGATCGCCGGCCGGGGAGTAGGTCGCGGACACCGTCACACGGAAAGGTTCGCGAGGGCCTGCCACGCCCGCTCTACGCTGTCCCCGTCGTCCAGATGAGTGCCGAACTCGCGCAGCAAGGTACTGTCGCCCACCCGTGGCAGGGGAAGATGGCGAAAGATCTCCGGCAGCCGACGATCGAGGTCGTCGAGCGTCTCTAGGTATATCACCCTGTCGCGCCACATCGGCGTGATCGCCGGATGCCACCGCTCCGGCTGGAACGGCCACGGCATCTCCCAGCCACAGAGGACGACCGGCAGGTCGGTCGCGAGCATCTGGAAGAACGAGAAGGTAGGGGTGTCCGCGACCAACAGGTCCGCACCGGCTAGAATCGCCTCGATCGGAGCGCGGACGATGCGGCAATTCGAGGGACCGTGCTCCTCTAGAACTTCCTCGATCGGCGTTCGGTCCGACAGAACCTGGTGATGGGGATAGCTTTTGATGAACAAACGGACCTGGGGGCAGGCCGCCGCTGCGCGAAGGAGATGTTGTTCCAGTCTCCATTGCTGCCCCGTTGAACGGCCTCGGTGCGGAGGCTGGCGAATAACGCCCTCTCCCAGATTCTGGACGTAGAGCGCGACGCGAGTGGAGTCGTCCACGCCCAGCCACGCCCGAGCCAGCATTCTGGCCCAGGGGCGCCGGCTGGCCCGGCGGAAGCCGTCGAGATGGGCCGAGCCCACGGGAAGGGTCTTGTGCCCGACCCGATGCCACTTCTCCATGTAGGCCACGACGCCGGGTCCCTGGGCAAGCACCCGCGTCGCCCACCGCCATCCGCGGTGAAACGCCAGGGGTGCCCCCCTTGTTTCAAAGGAAGAGGCCATGAGCCCGACGCCGTGGTTGTACTCGACCGCGGGGATATTCCGTAAGCTCGCGAGTCGCTGGACCACATGCTCGCGCCGATGCGAAAACTCCGTCAACACCACCGATGGCTGGAGTCGGTCGAGCATGACCTCCGCCGCGGTGGTCAAGGTCGCCAACTCGGGCGCGATCCGGTCGCAGAGATGCTCCAGCTCAGGAGCTAGGACCCGGTCCAACCCGACCCCCTCGAAGGTCGTCGCCTCCGCAAGGTCGGCGTCGGTCCAGACCTCCGACCACAACGAGCCGGGATGCGGTGGCGATGCCGTTGGAGCCGGTCGATCGAGGCGGCGGCGCGGTAGCGGGGAAATCCGTAGGGGCGGTGTCAGGAAGTTCCAGGTCCAGATGCCGGACTCGTTCCGGCGGCTTGCCACCGGCAGGAGATGCGACAGCTCGTCCCCTCGGGGTCCCAGAACCAGTACGGGCCCCTTCGAGATTCCTGCTCCGTGTCCCAGCAGCAGCCGGGTGCCCCGGAAAGCGGTCAGAGCTGCGCGAACGCCCCTCCACCACAGCGGAATGCGCTCACGGAGGGGCAGGGAAATCCGCCGGTCGGGCTGGCCCGCAGGCTCCCGGATGATCTGGATGCGCAACCCTCGTGACGCCGCCAGCGCCGACAGGGTTATCGGCCACGGGGAAGTGAGTCTCCGTTCAAGGACCGTTGCCCCTAGGGAAGCACCCGCAAAACAGAGGACGCGCGACGGTCGCAGCCCATCGAGCACGCGGACGAGCACGGCGGTCGCGGCGGCATAGGGCGAGAGGAGGCGGTGCACCTCCCACCAGGCCAGAGCCACCGGGCCCGCCCCCTCCAGGCGCTTGAGGTCGGGCAACCGGTCGATCAACAACGGATCGAGTTTGGACTCCAGCACGCCGAGGAGCCGGGTCACCCAGTCGCCCGCTCCGTTGATGACTTCCTGGGTGCAGAAGTCGTCGGGTGTCACCGACGTGCGACCGACCCGTTCGAGCGCGTGCTGCGCCAGCGCGGTGACTGCGAGAACCTCCGTTCCCGGCCGGCCCGGCAAGCCGGCCGCCTCCAAGGCTGCCACGTGCCCTGGATGCTCGGCGATCAGCAGGGTACCGCCCACGTCAGCACACCTTCTCAGGCTGGACCGGCTCGGTGGAACGGACACCGCCGGCCAAGTCCGGCGCTAAAGCCGGAATCGCGGCGGCGGCGGCGCCGTCGCCGAGCGCGGCGATGATGGGTGCCCCGCGAAGCAGGGATGCGACGAACGCGCGCGCCTGACTCTCGAATTCGCCAAGCCCTACCAGCTGGGTTGCGCAGTCCATCGCCTCCACGGCCCCAGGGCGCTTACCCCTCGTGACCAGAACCACGACCCGCGCGACACCGTCAGGATCGCCGGTACGCCTTGCCTCCGCTTCGATATGCACATGATAGACGGCTCGGACCGACAAGGGGGCCGTCTCGCCGCGAGGGAGCCGAATCAGCCAGCCGCTCCGCGCCAGACGCCCGGCGGTGACCTCTCCTCGGTCGGCGACGAGCCGGCCGGCCAGATCCGCTCCGCTCAGGCGCTCATCCACGCACAGACCGCGCGAGGAATCGAGGAACACTTCAAGGGCACCGCCCGCCGACGTCGCAAGGCTCCGGCCATCCGAGTCCCGGATCGATGCCTCCACGCGCACGAGCCATGCCGGCACAACCCAGACCCATCGCTCGATGCCGTCCTGGTTTACGGCATAGAGACGGAAACCGTGAGGAGATCCGGCCGAAAGAAGCCCTGCAACCCGGTCGATCGTAGACTCAGCATTCGGCCTGGACGAGAAGGCATAGGGATCGGCGTCGATTCTCGCTCTCATTAGGTGGAACAGCGCCCTGCTCGAGGCCAGTCGAAGCGGAAGCCCCGCGAGCGAGGTGAGGGTGAAGTGCCCCTGCCGATCATGATCGAGCACGTCAAACAAGGGCCTCGGCTCAAGCCCCCGGTTCAGGTACCGGACCCAATGCTCGCAAACATCCTCCCTGATCGCCCCGCCGGTCTCGACCCAGCCGCGGAACCGCTTGGGATACCGGTAGGGCACCCGGCAGGCCCACTGGACGTAGTCGGAGAACGAACAGACGGAGACGCCGACCGTCAGGTGCTTCGTGTCGGCCCGGTGCATGCGGCCGAAGGGCGAGCCCTCGCCGAAGGAGGTGTCGTCCACGCCGTCGAGGAGCGCGCCGGCCGCCGGTCCCACTGCGGCCACTGACATCAACGGATGCGGGCTCCGTTTCGCGCCCGGGAGCGTGCGGACATACTCACTGAAGCTGCCCTCGAACGACGGGCTCGTGGCCGGGTTGTAGACCTCCCCTCTTGTCCAACTGTAGCTGAAAGTCGGGACGACGACCGTCCCCTCATCGCCGAGCACCTCGCGCAGCGCCTCGTAGAGCAGGGCGGGGGGCAGCGCCAGCGCGAGTCGGCCGGTTTCGTCCCTCACCACGCCGAACCGCCGCAGGTCGCTGTGAACCATGACTTGGTCGCCGCGCCCCAGCCCGAGCGACCGCAGCGCCGAGGCGACGCCCTTGACGGTGAAGGAACCTTCCTGAGCAGGTCGGCTCATGACGCCACCTCCCGGGCCAGCCGTGCAAGGTCGCGCCGAAGAACCTTGCCGTTGCCGGTCCTCGGAATCGTCGGCACCGAGACTGCACGGACCGGAACCTTATAGGGCTCGACGCAGGCCGACAGCCGCGCCACCACCTCTCGGAAGAGCGCCGGGCCGACCGGCGTGGCCTGGCTGTAATAGAGGACCGGCCTGGCGCCGAGCAGCGCGTGCGGCTCCGCACCGACCGCGCAGTCCAACTCAGGAAAGGCGTCCCTGATCCGCTGCTCGACTTCCAGCGGATAGAGCTTCTTGCCGCCGACGTTGATCTGGTCGTCGGCCCGCCCGACCAGTTCCAGGTAACCTTCCGCGTCCTTGCGGGCCAGGTCGCCCGTCCGGAACCAGCCGTCCACGAACCGCTCCCTGGTCAGGGCCTCGTCCTGCAGGTAGCCGGCCGCGACGCTGTAGCCCCTGACCCAGACCTCCCCCACGGCCCCACGCGGAACTTCCGTCCCCTCGTCGTCGGCCAGCTTGACCTCGAGGCCGGGCGAGGGCTTGCCGACCGTGTGCAGCTTGTGTGCGTCCCGGGCAAAGTGGAGGAACGTCACTTTCGACGCCTCGGTGAGGCCGTAGTGCATGGAGATCTGCGCCTTGGGAAACAGCTCGCACAACTCGGCCTTGCCCTGGGCGGAGAGCGGCGCGCTCCCGAGCTCGATAAACTCGATGCGCGGTCCCACCTCGCGGAGGGCCTGGGCGAAGGCCGCCTGCATCACCGCAAGCACGCCGGGAACCGCCGAGAGGCCGGTGCAGGCGCGGTCCCTCAGCCGCCGAAGCGCCAGAGCCGGGTTGAAGGGCCCATCCTCCACGACCACCGTTCCGCCGAGCAGGTGATCGCAGACGACTCGCCGCAGCCCGAAGGCATGGCTCAAGGGAACGGTCACGAATTCGGTGACCGGCCGCTCCACGCCCATGAACCGGTTGATCATCAGCGCGGTCTCGATCAGATTCCGATGACTGATGGGGACCGCCTTTTTGTCGCCGGTCGTGCCGGAGGTGAACAGGACCAGCGCCTCGTCATCCGGGTCGGGCGACCATGCCGTCGCGCCACCGTCCGACCGTTCCAGCGGCGGCCCCGAGAGCAATTCGAGCGCGCCGGAGCGCGCCAGCGCGAAGCGCCGGCCTTCGTAGCCGCTGAGCGCGCCGGCCGTCCGCGCGACCGTGCCCTCGTCCAAGATCACGCCGTCCGGTCGGTACTTCGCCAGCACCCCGTTCAACTGCTCGGGCGTCAACTCCTCCGGGCAGACCATGGCCGACCGACCATGGCCCGCGATGCCGTAGAAAGCCAGGCAGAGGGACGCCTTGCCCGCGACATACACCGCGATCCGGCCGGGGGAACCGGACGGGATGTGCCGCGCCAGCGTCCGGGCGATCTGACCGGCGCGCTCCGCGACTTCGCGATAGGTCACGGCGCTCTGCGACCCGACGAACGCCGGCGTGAGACCGAAGCGTTCGGCCCCGGCGGTCAGGAGATCGGCAATCGTGGTGAGCTGTCCCATGGAGATCGCGACGAGCCCGTCAGCGGGCCGGGAGCCGTCCGGGAACCTTGGCCTCGATCAGACGGCGGAGGTCGCCGATGGTCTTCGTGGCGGCCGCCTCGTCGAGCGACAGCGTGATGCCGTACCGGGCCTCTACCGCGTTCAGGAGCGCCAGCCAGCCGAGGGAGTCCCAGCCCGTCACGTCCGAGGGGCCCATATCGTCGGAGAGGGGATGCTCGGGGTCCAGGCGGAACACCTCGACCAGGCAGTCGTGCAGATCGTCCATGCGAGGCGGAGGCCGGGCGTCGCTCAGGGCGAGGCGGGGGCCGTCCCGTCCTTCAAAGGCACCAAGCGGCCCCGTTCCCAGACCGGAACCACGTCGTAGACGTTCTGCTCGGCGCAGAACATCACGTCGGCCCGCTTACCCAGCGAGACGAGGTTCGCGCCCGATTCGGAGGCCAGCAGGTCACTGAGCAGGTCCGCGCTCTGCTGCAGCGGGATCTCCCCCCGCACCGCGCAGTTCGGCAAGGCCAGCGCGATCTCACCGGCGCAGAGGAGGTCCTCCACCGCCATCTTGTTGTTGCGTCCGGCCACCAGAAGCGTGATGTTGCGGTTCGTCTCCCGGGCCAGCCGGTAGGCCTGCGCTGCCACGGCCCGTGCGTTCACGAGTGCGCCGATCAGCACGAGTCCTCGACCGGCCGCCGCCGCCTTGATGCACTCCGTCCCGTTCGTCGTCGTCAACACCAGTTCCTTGCCGCGGTAGTCCTTGTGGGCGAAGACGACCGGCGAGTTGTCGTGCATGAGCCCCGCGACCGTCTTGCCACCGCGTTCGCCCGCCGTCACCTCGCCGCGACATTCTTCGACCGAAGTCGTCGGCACGACGGCCCGCATGCCGTGGGCGAGCGCGGTCACGATCGTGGTGCTTGCGCGCAGGACGTCGATCACCACGATGACGTCGCCGCGCGCGCCGGCGGCCAGGGCGCCTTGCGGGCCCAGCTCGATGGTGATGGCGGTCTGGTCCACGTGGTAGTCGCGGACCGTGTCGCCGCGCAGCCCCACCCGCAGGCTCTCGACCGAGATCACGTCGGCGGGCGAGATGTTGGCGAGGTTCACGTTGGGCCCGAAGTGCCGGATGAGCCACACCTGCTGGCTCTTCTGCGGCGCCTCCCAGACGACGGCCGAGGGGTCCGCCGCCTCGGAGATCCGCCCGACCATCTCCGGCTTGACCCGGCCGGTTGCGTCGTAGATGCCCACGTCGCCCGATTCGCGGCCCTCGATGACGACCTTCCAGGAGCCGGCGGCCAACTCCCGGCGGATCGCCTCGATGCGCTGGCCGATGTCCAGCCGCTCGTCCTCGACGCTGGACTTGCGCCCCACCTCGGAGAGGACCTGAAAGCCCAGGGCCACCGCGCGCCCGATCAGATCGAGCTTCCGGGCGCCGAGCGACACCACGCCGTCGGACACTTCGATGTGAGTGAAGCCCAGGTCGCGGGCTTCCGTCAGGAATTCGTCCGCCTGCCCCTGGGCCGCCGCGATCTCCAGGAAGGTCCCGCCGGGGCAGACCCCGATCCCCTGCCCCCGGTAGACCTCGATCTTCTCGCGCACGAGCCGCCGGTCCAACAGACGCGCCGTGCCCCAACCCAGCTTGACCACGTCGATGTAGGGACCGGCGAACGCCGCCTGCTCCCGCGTCTCCGGAATCGTCAGCCCCTTGTCCAGGACCAGGGTGAGACCGGCCGACCGCGGCTTCTCGGTCCGCGCCGGCAGCCGGATGAACCCGAACGCGCAGCCCCTGTCCTCGCTCATGGCCGTTCTCCCCGGCGGCGTCCGCGCCGGCCGATCAGCACGTCGCCGAGCCACAGAAGATCGAGGTCCGACCGCTCGAAGGTGGAGAGGGCGTCCTCCGGCGTAAGGCAGATGGGCTCGCCGTGCAGGTTGAAGGAGGTGTTCAGCAGCGCGCCGACCCCGGTCCGACGCTCGAAGGCCTCGAGCAGGTCCGCGCAGGCTCGGTTGTCCTCCCGTGCGAGGACCTGGGGCCGCCCGCTCTTGTCCGAGGGGTGGAGCGCCGCGGGCAAGTCCCGCCGGGCCCGCTCGGTCGAGGGCCAGACGAACATCATGTAGGGTGACCCGACAACCTTGCCGGGCGGCAGCACGAAGTACTCCGCCAGCCGCTCGCGCCGTACCATCGGCGCGAAGGGCATCCAGAAGTCCCGATACTTGACCTGCCGGTTGATCGTCTCGACGACCTCCGGCCGGCGCGGATCGGCGAGGATCGAGCGGTTGCCCAGTGCCCGCTGCCCGAACTCCATCCGGCCCGCACAGCGCGCGACGACCGCGCCCTCCGCCAGCCGCGCCGCGACGTCCTCGGGGGAGACGCCCTCGGTCACCTCGAGTCGTCCGCGGAGGTCCCGGCGCTCGACCATCCGGCGAACCGCCCCCGCGTCAAGGTCGGGGCCGAGGTAGATGTCCGTGATGGGCGCCAGTCCCTCCGGCCCCTCCCCGCGCTCGCCCGCGAGGTAGCAAGCGCCGATCGCGAGCGACTCGTCCGCCGGGCTCGCCGGCACGTAGAAATCATCCAGGAACGGCGCCGCGCCCAGCTTCCCGTTGAGCACCACGTTCATGGCCACGCCGCCGCAGAAGGCCAGGGCGCGGCAGGCCTGCCGCTCGGCTGTGACACGCATCCATTCCGTGACGCAGTTCTCCGCCATCCGCTGGGTCGCCGCGGCGATCCCATCGAACCGGTGGCCCTCGAAGGCGCGCTGGTAGTGGAAGAAGAGGTCGCGCGGCTTCCCGGCCTTGAAGACGCTGACGCCGTCAACGACCGCGAACTGATCCTTGAAGACCGTCCAGCTCCGTTCGAACTCCCGCTCGGTGGCGTAGGGGGCCAGACCCATCAGCTTGTGCTCGTCGTGGCCGAGCTTCATCCCGAGCAGGAGCGTCATGCTCCGGTAGAGCCGGGCCACGTGACAGTCGTTGGAGCGGGCCAACTCCTTGAGGCCCTGCGGCGTCGAGCGGAATAGCGCCGCGGTGCTCCCGTCGCCGCCCCCGTCCAGGGCGTAGACCAGCGTGTCCGGCCGGCGGTTCGGGTTGGCATAGTAGGCATAGGCCGCGTGGGCGCGGTGATGGTTGTAGCAGCGTACCCGGTCGGTCGGGCACCCCAGGTGCCGGCGTACGGCGTCATGCCGGAGTCGGCGGGTGGCATCCGCCCGGCCGGCCGGCGGCCCGTCCAGGTCCACGAGCGAGAAATCATAGTAATGGGCCAGCCCGCGGAACCGCTCATCCTTCAGGAGCTGGCGCCGGTACTCGGACCAGCGGTCCACGCCGTCGTACAGGAGAGGCCGCCAGACCTCGCGCTCCTGGGTCAGCCAGTCCTCGATCGTGAAGGTCGCATGGCTCTTGACCCAGAGAAACAACGGGTCGTGGGTGCAGGTGGCGAAGGCGATCTCGTCCACGTCCCGCCCCCGCACGCCGGCCTCCCGCAGGCAGTAGTCGATGGCATGCACGGGATAGCCCGCGTCCATCTTCACGCGCGTGAAACGCTCCTCGCTCGCGCAAGCCTTGACCCTGCCGTCCACCATGACGGCGGCAGTCGCATTGTGCCCGTCATGGATGCCGAGGATGATCATGTGGCGCCGCGCCAAGAAACCGTGGCCCCGCGGCGGACTGGCGCTGAACCATGATCGTCCGACGCGGGCACCTCGCCTTCGGAAGCCGGCACGATGATCCGGCGGCGGTTGGAGGAGTTGATCGTCAAAAAATGCCGCTTGTACCGTTCCAAGAGCGTGTCGGTGTTGCCCCACAGGGCATGATAGTTTTCCGGGTTTCTGATACGGAGCCCGATCCGGATCGGCGCCGCGCGCCGGTATTCGCCGAGTGGGCGTAGATACCGATCCTGGGCCCACGACGCTACGTCGTACGCTCCGACCACGGCCAGCTCTTCCGGACTCTGCCGGTCGAGCGGGATGTGGCAGTGGATCACGATTTGCTTGATGAGCTCCAGTTGATCCAGGAGGGCGGCGTCGAAGTCCCCGTGCCGCTGCCGATAGATCTCCCGGCCGGCATCCGCCACTTCGTCCACGACTTGCGGGAGATGCCCGGCCATCAGCAGCTCGATCATCAGCCGGTCCTTGAGGCGATAGATGCCTTCGAGCTCCGAGGGGTTGGTGGCCATCTTCTTTCGCACGAAGGCCTCGACGGCGTCCGGGGTGTCGAACAAGAACTGCTGCATGGCGGAGACGAAGCGCCCGGCATAACGGCCGGCCGTCGGGTATCGGGCGGGGTCCTGGGCCACGCGCCAGAGCACTTCGGTAGTCCGCACGCCCAGCGCCTCGAAGAAGAACAGCGCCTCGCGCAGCATGCCGCGGTAGTGGCCGAAGTCGAAGAGGAAGATGAAGCCGTTGGCGCGGAAATAGTCCTCGCGGGTCAGGGTCTTGTTCTCGACCACCCACTCGTCGATCTCGATGTTCTCCAGCTCCGGGTGGTTGGTGTAGCCGTTCTCGGACATGGCGAACTGTGTCCTGACCCCGTACCTGCGCCGATCCTCGGGCAGGTCCATCTCCGTGCCCTTGAGAATCCGCAGTTGATGCAACGCGATGCTCTCGAAGCGGAGTTCGACCAGCCGGTCGATCGAGGCGAGGAACGACTGGAGTGTCTCCCCCGGCAGCGCGAAGATCAGCTCGCTGACCAGCATCAGGTCGTTGGCCCGCGCGAACGCCACCGCTTCGGCGACCCGGCAGTCCTTCAGGTTCACGCGCTTGATGTTGGTCAGCACCTCGTCGGTCATGGATTGATAGCTGATGTTGAACGGTAGCAGGTCGCGCATCAGGAGGTTGATGCTCTTCACCCGGTCCGTCGGATGCTTGTCTGTGTAGACGGATACCGCGGTCGGGAACCCGGAATCCTTCCGTTTGCGCGCCAGGTAGTCGGCGATCTCGATATCGCGATGCAGGATGCCGAAGTTCTCGTCGGCCAACCGGAGATAGCGGTTGACCGCCCGCTTCTCGATGTAGTCGATCTCGGCCTTGACCCGCTCCATCGCGAAGGCCTTGACCTTGTTCCAACTGTCCTTGCCGGACACGCAGAAGGTGCACTGGTAGGGACAGCCTCGGGCGGTCTGGATGATGGGCAGGTAGTCCGGCTCGGCCAGGAACCGGTCCATCAACCCGTCGCAGTAGGGCGAAGGAATGTCGTTGATGTCCCCCTCGAAGCGGGCGATGACGTCGCCGCGGACCTCGCCGGTCTCGGGGTCGAGCGACAGGCAGCCGTGGACGTCCCGGCGTCTCACCTCGACCGCGTCGCTCCCCAGCAGCGCCTCCACGAGATTGCGCGTGGGGGCCTCGCCCTCGTTGGGCAAGTAGAAGTCCACCTCCGGATGGGCCCGGAGTTCCTCGGCCGTAAGCGACACGACTTCAGAGACATCGGGCCCTCCTACCGCGATGATCGCCGCCGGCAGCCTGGACCGCAGATACCGCGCGGCCTTGACGGTCAGTTGCGTGTTCCAACTGTAGGAGCCAAACGCCACGAGCCGCGGGGTCCTGGACTTGAGCGCCTCGTGGAGCTCCTCGAACTTCCTGAACTGATGGATCTCGATGTCGCGGCCGAAGACCTTGTTGAGGTAGGCCGCGACGTAGCCCATCCCGATCGGAACGGAATTGCGGATGTATCGGTAGTAGGAGTTCTGCAGATCGGCGAGGAACACGACCACGGGGGAGGTCACGCGCGTCATACGGACCCAGCCCCCTCCCGCCACGGCAGGACTTCGACCAGGTCCAGCGACACGAAGCGCATCACATACCCGCGCACGTCCCAGTAGTCCAGGCCCGTCCGCTCGGCGATGTCGAAGACGGACTCGCGCCCGCTGAGCCGGACCAAGATCTGATCCATGGCGGCGTTGAGCGGCGGATTGACTCGCCAGTCCACCCATAAACCATACCGGCTCAGGAAGATCGGACCCTTCACTCGGCTGCGCGGCACGAAGTTCGAGGCATAGATGCGGACGATCCGCTCGACCGCGTCGGCCGTCTCTTGGAGCATGTCCTCCTGGATGATGGAGAGATTGTCGTCGCTGGTATGGTATTCGTCATAGGGCCAGCGGCTCAGCCCGATCGCAGGGACCTCGACGCCAGGGCAGCTCAGTACGAACTCGTCGTTGACCACGACCCGCGCGAAGGGCCCCTCCCGGAAGGGCCTGCCCATCGCCGCCAGGACCGAACGGGCGACGCGGTCCAGCAGGTGATCGTCCTGCAGGGTCCGCTGCAGAATCAGGCTCTCCCGATGCCCGCACATCTCGCAGTACAGCCCCCCGCGGAACCCGGGGATGAGGTCCTCGTGCCGCGAGAGATAGGCGATGCTGCCGACGGTCTCCGGGCAGAACAGGAACCGGACCGCCATGGAATGGGCCGGCAGGGGACGTTCCGCTAACCGCCGCGCCAGCTCAATCGCGACGGCGACGCCCGTGATACTGTCGTTCGCCTGGAAGGGGTGGCAGACGTCCGCGACGATGAGGAATTCTCCGAATCCCGGCCGCGCCCCGCCGGTCGGCTGCAGCAGGCCGCAGCCGACCCGCAGGCCCTGCAGCGGGTCGCTCACGAACTCCGACCGGATGACGGCGCGGTAGCGGATCGCCCGGTCCAGTGTGTCGAATCGGCTCTTGCTCAGGCAGAACCCCCAGTCGCGCTCGTAGTACTTGAACTCCCAGGGAATAGCATCGGGTCGCTTGGCTGAGTAATGGAGGTGCGGCTCCAGCTCGGCCCAGGTCAGGAGACGGTCGATCGGCTTGGAGTAGGAGACCAGGTGCAGCGGGTGATCCTTGAAGTCGAGGATTCTCCGCCCGTCTTCCGTCTCGAGATAGGCCTCGTGCACCTGGTACCGCTCCGGAATCCTCCAGGTCCAGGCCTCCGCGCCGGGCGCGTAGGTTTCGACGGCAAACCCCCCTTCCTTCGGGAAGTGGGCGGCGATGATGCTCAAGGCCGTATCCGTCCCATCGGACACAAGGGTCCGGTGGAGCGGGTAGAGTTCCTCGACCAGGGGCTTCAGCGGGCGGGACATGCGTGGTCTGCAGACGGATTGCTCAGGCGGCCGGCGTCGGGCGCGGCGCCTGCCTGAGCGAGAGGAGCAACTCGATCAGTTTCTTCCCCTCGGCGAGGTCGTTGCAGGTCGGCCCGCCCTTTGCGACGGCCTCCAGGAAGTACCGGATCTCTTCCACATACATCTCGTTGACGTCCGGCTCGGGATGGTCGAGGAGCGTCTTCCATCCCCCGGAAGCGTGGGCGTAGGCCCGAACCAATTGGGGATTGAAGCTCCACTCGATGACGCCGCGGTCGCCGACGACGCGGGCGACGCACCGGTATTCTGCCTGGAGAAAATCCAGGTGGATCGCGCCGATCACCCCGGACTTGAACCTGACCAGCATTTCGGCCACGTCCTCGGTGTCGATGTCCAAGTCGCTCCGCTTGGCGTGCAGGCAGGTCCCGTCCGTGACCTCGCCGAACATCCAGCGCAGGTAGTCCAGCTCATGCGTCCGGTCCAGGATGACGCCGCCCCCGAGCGAGGCGCGCGAGGCGTAGAAGTCCCGGTAATCCTCGTAGGGATGCATGGCCGGCAGGAACAGGCCGAACTCCGCGCGGACCGAGGCCACTGTCCCGACCGCGCCCTCCTCGATCAGGCGCTTGACCAGGTTGAGGCTCCGGTCGAAGCGGTAGTTACACCCGACCATGGTCACCAGGCGCCGTTGCGCCGCCACCGCGATCAGCTCCTCCACCCCCTCTAAGCTGTGGGACAGGGGCTTCTCGATGAACAGATGGCAGCCTCGTCGGGCCGCCTCGAGGGCCGCAGGGACATGCAGCGCCGTCGGCGTCGCGATGATGGCGGCGGTCGGCTTGTGATCGAGGGCCTCTTCCAGGTTCGCGAACCCGACCGCGCCGGCCTCATCCGCAGCCTGCCGCCGCCGGTCCTCCCGCGGATCCACCCCGAGGAGGGTCGGCACGCCGAGGGCCCGCAGGTTCCGCAGGTGCCGCCGCCCGATGGAGCCACACCCGACCACCAACGCCGCCTCGACCTTGCCGGCGTCCCGGCTCATGGGCGCCCCTGCGGCTCGCTGCCCTCGTCCAGGCAGCAGGCCAGTCTCGGCGCATCCGCGTGCAGCCGCCCGCACCGGCTCTGGAGGCACCGGTTGTAGGTGCGAAAGACCGGCCTGGCCGGCCTCCCTTCCAGCAGCCCCTCGACGGACTTCTGCTCCAGCGCCCGCCGGTATACGGCGCAGGCGGCTTCGCAGGCATCCAGGGTCTGCGCGATTTCCGAGTCACCGTGGCGGAACGAGGGACAGACCCAGTTGAGAAAGACGCCCCGGCGGATCAGCTCCTGCATGAACAGCGTGCGGTGCGCCATCGAGGGCCGTCCCTCGTGATCCAGGAACGTCAGCACGGGCCGGCACGCAAAATCGCCGGCCGCCGCCACGTGATGCGCCACGCCGTGCCGTCCGGCCGCCTGGTTCAGCCCGTCCATGAGCCGCTGGCCCGTCCGGTACAGGCCCCCGATCACGTCATGCACCTGATAAAAGCGGATGGTGGCCAGGCCGGCGGCCAGGGCCGATCGCTCGGCCCCGTTCGTCGTGGAGAGCAGGAAGCACCGCGGCTCCCGATGATCCAGCCCGCCCCGGGCCATGTATTCCCGCCGGCCGACCAGGGCCGTGAGCGCATACCCGTTGGCCATTCCCTTCCCAAGCGCGAGCAGGTCGGGCCGGACGCCGAACAGCGAGTGCGCGCCGCGGAGCGCGTAGCGGAACCCGGTGATGATCTCGTCGAAGATGAGCAAGGTCCCCTGCTCGTCACAGAGCGCGCGCAGCCGCTCCAGGAAGCCGGACGACGGCCTGGTCTCCCGGCAGGGCTCCAGGATCACCGCGGCCAGCTTGCGGGGATGCTCGGCGAAGAGGCGTTCAACGCTCTCCACATCGTTGTACCGAAACGGCACCATGTGCCGGACGGCCGACTCGGGAATCCCCGCGTTCATCACCGTGGTCCCGATGAACCAGTCGTGGATGCTGAAGAAGGGGGCGCTCTCGTCGTAGGCCACGCGGTCGCGACCGGTCACGGCCCGGGCCAGCCGCAGCGCGGCGGAATTGGCGTCCGAGCCGTTCTTGCCGAACTTCACCATGTCGAGGCCGTCGAAGAGGGACAGGAGGGCCTCGGCCGTCTGGACTTCCAGATCCGTCGGCCGTGAGAAATTCTGGCCGGCGCGGAGTGCCGCGATGGCGGCCTCGTCGATCGCGTCCTCCGCGTGGCCGATCAGCACGTTGTGGATACCCATCCCCCAGTCCACAAACTCCCGGCCCTCGAGGTCCCAGACCCTGGCCCCCTTGCCCCGCACGAAGGCCCGCGGCGCGTTGGCCGGAAACTGGTCGTCTCCCTTGGAATAGGTGTGCGCGCCGCCGGGGATCGCCCGGTGGGCGCGGATGCCGAATTCCTTGGGGTCCCGAGGAGCAGCGGGCGACATGGCTTGCAGGTTTCGCGTGCGGCGCCTACCCGGACGCGGCCCGGTGCGCGCCCTCCGCATCCCGGTCCCTGGACAGCGAGCGGCGGTACCCCTCGTCCCTGGTCAGACCGCGATTCAGCGCCGCAAGCTGCGGCTCGCGCGTCACAAGAGCCAGGACTTCGTCCATCCCGAAGACCGGCCCCGCATGGCTCAACCGGTCGTAGACGGCCCGGACGAACGCCAGGTCTTCCTCCTGATCCACGGTCCACCGGTGCGCGGAGAGGTCGCAGCCGTGGTCGACGTTGCCGAGGCGGAATTGATCCCCTCGCTTCCAGATGAACGGTGTGACGTGCTCGCGCTCCGAGGGCAGGACGGCCTCGCGCCAGGCCCGCTCCAAGGCAGGGAAGGACACGACCTCCGTGTCGAGCCCGTCCGGGAAGGTCGGGGGATGGACGTTGCTCACGTAATCGAACCGACCCTGAAGAAATTCGCCCACCACCCGGCCCGACACCTCCGGGTCCAAGAGCGGGCAATCGCCCGTGAGCCGGACGACGACGGACGCGTCCCACCGCTGCGCGGCCTGATAGTAGCGATCGAGGACGTCATCGGCGGCGCCGGCGAACCCCTCCACCCCGCAGTCCTGAGCCAGACGCAGCAGCACCCCGTCGCAGGGGTCGGCGGTCGTGGCCACGATCACCCGGTCCACGCCGCGGATGCGCTTGGCCCGCTCGATCACGCGAGCCAGCAGCGGCCGGCCGCGGAGGTCCGACATGGCCTTGCCCGGCAACCGGGAAGAGCCCATGCGCGCCTGGACGATCGCAACTACCCAGGAGCGCGCGCCGGCCGCGTCGGCCATCATCCGGCCAATTCCATCGCGCCCTGCCTCGTCGACCGGAGCGCCGTGTCGTAGGCCGAGAGCAGGAACTGCACGTTCTTGCTCCAATCCGCCCGCTGTCCAGCGAGCGCCACGTTGGCCTCGCGCATCCGAGAATGGGAGTCGGCCGCGTCGAGCGCCGCCGCCATCGCGCCGGCGAGGGCCTCCACGCTGCCCGGCTCGAACAGCCAGCCGTTCCGTCCGGGCGTCACCCATTCGCGATTACCGGGGGCGTCCGCCACAATCACCGGCAGTCCGCAGGCCATCGCCTCCAGGAGAGAGATGGACGTCCCATCGCTGGGGACGCTGCTGACGTAGAGGTCGGCCAGGTTGTAGTAGTCGGGCAGGGCGCTTTGCGGAACCTGTCCGGCGAGATGGATCCGGTCCGCGTGGCCGCCCGTCTCGACCATGTTCCTGATCCGCCGAGCCATCGAGCCGGCGCCGAGCAGGATCAGGCGGGCGTCGCGGTGGCACTCCGCCACGCGGTGGAAGGCGGAGACAAGGACATTGATCCCGTATTCCGGCTCCCAGGACCGCGTTGAGAGGAAGACGCACGAGCGGCCCCACCCGAGGCGCTCGCGCAAGTCCAGCGCGGAGCGACGGGGCCGAAACACCTCCAGGTCGATGCCCCAGGGGTAAGTTACGATGCGCTCGTCGGGGACGCCGGCCAGGGCCCGGACCTGCTCGCGGACCGCGCGGCAGTCGCCGATGACCACCTCGGCCTTCCGGAGCGCGTACCGCGCCAGCCGACGGACCACCGGGCTCCGCTCCGCGTCCACCAGCAGGTCCGACCCCCAGGCCATCGCTACCAGCGGCCTCGCGCCGGCCAGCGCGGCCAGGAAGGCGCAGGACGGCACAGGTCCGGCATGGACAAGGTCGGGCGCGAACTCGCGAAGCACGCGCCGCAGGCCGACGACGAGGCGCGGCCACATCCAAGACCTGACCCGGGACCGGCCCCCGGCCCAGACCAGCAACTTGACGCCGGGCGGCAGCTCCCGCCCCTCGTAGGCCACCGCCCTTTGCTCCAGGCGCAGGAACCCCACGTCGTAGCCGGCGGCGGCCAGGCTCTCCAGGTAGCGCCGGTCGTGGGTCGTGTAGTCGCGGGAGAAGTAGAGAACGCGCACCGTGCCGTCCGCCCTACTCCAGCTTGCTCCAGGTGAGATGCTCCCCGGCCCGCAGCCCGACGCGCGTCCGCCGGCCGACCACCCGGGGCAGTTCGAACGGCGGGATGGCGTCCTCGGGCGCCGGCCGCAGGACGTCGATCATCTGGCGCGTGAGGGCCGTGGCCGGCGCAAGGTCCCGCGCGGCGCGTAGGCACCGGCGCTGGACGACGGCCGAGGCCCGCTCGTTCTCCTCGATGGCCTTGCTGCCCCCGCCCAGGGCCGCCTCCAGCTCCCTGGTACGGGCGACCATTTCCATCCACGTACCGGGGTCCATGGAGAAGGCATGATCCGGTCCCTCCCGCCTTGTATCGTCGGTGAAATGCTTCTCGATGACGCGGGCGCCCAGGGCCACGGCGCCGAGGACTGTGGCGTGGCCGGGCGTATGGTCCGACAGGCCCAGGAGCACCGAGGGGAACATCGCCCGGTAGGTCTTGAGCACGTTCAGGTGGATGTGCCGGAAATTCCCCGGGTCGCCGGTGTAGTTGGTGTTGCACTGCATCAGCACGAGGCGGGGGTTCAAGGCCAGAATCGCCTCGACGGCCCGCTGCACGTCTCCGATGCTCGAGGCCCCGGTCGCCAGCATGACCGGCTTGCCCTTGCGCGCCACGTGCTCCAACATCTCCGGCCAGGTGATGTCGCCGGAGCCGATCTTGTAGACCTCGACGAAGGGATCGAGCATGTCCACGGCGGCGAGGTCGTAGGGGGCGGAGAAATAGTCGATGCCGACGCGGTCGCACTCCTCCTTGAGCACCTTCGTCCACTCCCAGGGCAGCGACGCCGCCTCGTAGACCTGGTAAACCGACTTCTTCCACGAGGCCTGGTGGGCGAGTTGCGCGCCGAGCGCCTCGAACCCCTGTCGGCTCACAATCTGGGGCGCCCGGAAATTCTGGAACTTGGCGGCGTCGGCCCCGGCGTCCTTCGCCAGCCGGATGAGGAGCTTGGCACGGCCGAGATCGCCGTCGTGGTTCGCGGAGATGTCGGCGACGAAGTAGGTCGGCTCGCCGTCACCGATCCACCGACGGCCGATCGGCAGCCGGGTCACGCCCGCGCTCCGCTTCCCGGCGCCGCGCCGGACGACACCGGGGCCGGACACAGGGCCCGACGCGCGGCGACCTCGCCGCTCTCCTCCAACCGCCGAAGACGCCGCAGGCCCTTCGCGACGGGGGGCATGGCCCTCCCGAGCGCAGCCTCCGCCTTGGCCGGATTCAGGTTCGTCACCAGGGGGCGCGCCGCCCGCAACCCCGCCGAGGCGATCGAGGCGGGACGGACCAAGTTCCGGTCAAGGCCGAATTCCCGGGCCAGCGCGCGGGCGAACTCATACTTGCTCACGGCGTCCGGCGCGCCGAGGTGGTAGAGCCCCTTCAGGTCCCGTGCGATCATGTGCAGCAGGATGTCCGCGAGGTCGTCCACGAGCAAGGGGGAGAAGATCACGTCCCGAAACCCCGGCACCTCTTCGCCCCGCCGCAGCCTGCCGAGGATCCATTCGGCGAGGCTGACCTTGGGAGACACGTTCCAGCCGTAGAGATTGGTGCGGACGATGAGATGGTCCGGTGCCTCTCGCCGGACGGCTTGCTCCCCCAGCCATTTGGAGCGCGCGTAGACGTTGAGCGGCCGGGGCTCGTCCTCCTCCACGTAGGCCCCTCGCGTGCCGTCGAAGACCGAGTCGGTGGAGATGTAGACCAGGCGGGCGTTGACCAAGGCGGCCGCGCGGCCGAGCCGCGCCGTACCCTCGACGTTCACCCGTATCGTCTCGTCCGGATGGTCCTCGCACCAGTCCACGCGGGTTTCGGCCGCGCAATGGACCACAACGGTCGGCCGCGCCGCCGACACCGCCGCGGCGATCGACTCGTCGCTGGCGAGGTCGAGTTCCACCGACTCCACGCAGGGGAATTCGATTATGGGCCGCCGGGAGCCAGCCACGACCTCGTACCGCTTCGAGGCGGCGAGGACGAGCGTGGCCCCGACCAGCCCCATGCTCCCCGTCACCAGCAGCCGATGGGCCATGGTCAGGCCTCTCCGATCAGGGCTCGCAACTCACCGGACGAGAGCCACCGCGCGTTGGTGTGGCTCTCGAAGCTGAACCCGTCGGGGAGTGCCTTGCCGCCCTGGAGATGGTCGCCACCCCACCAGGGGAACATGGGCTGGACGACGTACATGTCGTCGAACTCGACGGCGTTGCGCGCCTCGTCGGCCGAGATCAACATCTCGTGCAGTTTCTCGCCCGGCCGGATGCCGGTGACCTCCACCCTACACCCGGGGGCCACCGCCTCCGCCAAGTCGGTGATCCGCATGCTCGGAATCTTCGGCACGAATATCTCGCCGCCCATGGCCAGGTCCGCACAGCGGACGACGAAGCGGACGACCTGATCGAGCGTGATCCAGAAACGCGTCATCCGCTTGTCCGTAATCGTCAAAACGCCCTTCCGGCGCTGCTCCTGGAACAGGGGGATGACGCTGCCGCGGCTGCCCATCACGTTGCCGTAACGGACGCAGGCTAGCCTGGTGAGGCGCCGGCCGACGTAAGAGTTGCCTTGGACAAAGAGCTTCTCGGCGACCTGCTTGGTCGCCCCGTACAGGTTCACGGGGTTCACGGCCTTGTCCGTCGAGAGCGCCAAGACCCGCTGGACGCCGTTGTCGATGGCCGCGTCGATGACGTTCTTCGCCCCCAGGATGTTCGTTTGCACGGCCTCGAAGGGGTTGTACTCGCAGGACGGTACCTGCTTGAGGGCGGCGGCGTGGACCACGATGTCCACTCCATAGAAGGCCCGATTCAGCCGGTCGCGGTCGCGCACATCCCCGATGAAGTAGCGGACGGGCGAGTTGCCGGTATCCGGATACTTCAACCTCATCTCGTGCTGCTTGAGCTCGTCCCGGCTGAAGACGATCAGCTTCTTGGGTTGGTATTCGGCCAAGACGAACTCGATGAACTGTTTCCCGAACGACCCCGTCCCGCCGGTGACCAGAATTGTCTTCCCGTCGAGTCCCATCGCGCCTCCCTACCACCGGTTCAGAACACATCGAGGTCAGAGTCCCCGCCGTTGAGGACCCACCGCTCTGGGGCTTCCACGCCGGCGCCGCCCCGCCCCTCCCCGCCGGCCGACATCATCCAGCGGATGGGGCTCGGGGCTCTCAGAAAGCCGGACCGCGCCAGTTGCCGCTCGACCGCCGGCTGGCGGACGGTGCATCGGATGAACGCGGGCCGGTCCCCCGGCGTCCCCGTCAGTCGCCGCTCGGCCTCCGCGATCAGGGCATCAACGGCCGCGTGGTCTGCGGGACGGGTCAACACCTCCGTGATGAACCCGGCTGGCAGACCGCGCGAGCGGCCGAGACGCAGAACCGCCACCCCACGCACCTCGGTTCCGGTCCTCGCCATGAGCATCTGATAGCGATGCGTGGGATGCTCTTCGTATCTCCAGCGCATTGTGTCGGCCGTGCGGCGGATCACGCAGGGCAGGCGCGGCTCGATGTCGGCCCACCAACGATTGAAGCGCTCATCGAACCGGTCGAGGAGAACCACCTCGACCCCGTCGTTTCCCCGCCCGACGAAGCCGGCCAACCGTCCGACGGATTGCCTGGCCCGGATTGCCGCACCGATCAGCCGCCGGTGCAGCGGGCTCCACGGCAGGGTATCAAGCACCCGGGCGGATTCGTAGAGCCTGACGTAGACGGGCAGAGTTCCGGCGTCCCGAAACCCCAACCGGTGAAAAAGGGAGGCTGACTGTTCGTTCATCCCCGCGACGAGCAGGGGACACCCTGCAGCCTCCCGCGCCGCCAGCACGAGCAGAGCGCCGACGCCCAGACTGCGGGCCTCCGCGGCCACGATCAGGTCGCGCGCCCAGGCCACCGGAGTCGGCCGTCCGCCAACCACGGCTTCGGCGGGCAGCAGGCCCAGGTGGCCGACGATCCGGTTTCTGTGCCGGCAGACCCAAGCTGGCGGCCCGCCCTCCATGGGGACCGGGCTGCGCTCGTACAACCAGCGCCACCGGCGCTCGACCAGGGACCGGTCTCGGAAGCTCTCCGCCAAGGATTGGTCCGCATAGGCCTGCTGGAAAAAGTCACACAGCTCTCCGACCTCGTCCGGCCGCACGCGTTCGACGGGCAGGGACGAGGAGAACCGCCGGAGGAGGGCAACTTGCGGCGGAGACGCGGCGGGAACCGTGCTCATGCCGACACCCGCTCACCCGCCGAGGGGCCGGCAGGATGCCGGCGGGCCTGCCATCGCTGCACGACGACGTACCAGTCGTAGCCGCCCTGCAACAGCAACTCGAACTCGCTGATCCCTTCGCACCAGGAGATCCGTGACCGGCGGAGCAGGAACCGGTCGGCGCCGGCACCGTTGGAGCCGAAAACCGTGGTGAACGCCCCGGCAAAGCCCGCCGCTTCCACCGCGGCGCGCGCCGCAGCGTCCCAGGCATCGAAGGCACCGAAGGGGTAGGCGAACAGCTCGACCGGCGCGCCCAGGCCGTCCTCCAGGCTCCGCCTGGCGCCTTGCGTTTCCACCGCAAGGCTGCCCGGGTCGAGTCCAGCCAGTCGCCGGTGCGTGGCGCTATGGCACCCCGCCGTGATCAGGCCGCTCGCCACCAGCTCCCGAGCCTGCTCCCACCCCAGATAGCTCCCCCCCCACCCGGTGTAGACCAGGTCCCGCCGGCCGGCCAACGCCGAGGTCACAAAGAAGACCGTCGCCGGAAAGCGGTGCTGCTGCAAGACCGGTAGGGCCAGCTCCAGATTGTCGGCATAGCCGTCATCGAAGGTCAGGACGATGGTCCCGCGCGCGATCGGCTGGCCGTCCCTCAGCCGCTCCACCAGATCCAAGGCCCCCACGACCCGATAGCCCTTCGCCGCCAGGTAGGCCATCTGCTCCCGGAAGAGGGGGAGCGGCGTGGTCATCTGTTCGGGATCATGACGAGGCTCGGGGACGATCGAGTGGTACATGAGGACGCGGGCCGCATCGGCCGGCGCGCCGCCGCCACAGGCCCGATAGAGGCGGCTGACACCCCGTTTCGCGGCCATCCTCACCTCGGCGACCCGCATCGGCCCGATCACTCGCCCGCCCCGCCGTCCACGGCGACGGAGACGCCGTTGACCTGCGCGGCCGCGGGCGAGAGCAGGAACGACACGACCGCGGCCACATCCTGCGGCTCGACCAGGCGGCCGGTCGGCATCCTGGCCGCCATCACCAGGCGGCCGCGCTCGGACAGGCCTTCGTTGAGCCCGACCGGGACCATCGTGGGCACCACCACGTTCACGGTGGCCCCCTGCGCGGCTAGGTCGGCGGTGAGCAGTCGTGCGACCTGCTCCATGGCCGCCTTGCCCAGGGAATAGGCGCCGAACTGCGGCTGGGGGCGCCGCGAGCCGGCGGTGGACCCCACCAGAACCATCCGCCTGACTCGGGAGCCAGGTCGACGCGCCCATCGGGCGAGCAGCAGGGGCACTTCCACCGCATGACGCCAGTGCCGCGCCACGCCGGGCAGGTCGTCGCTGGCGAAGCTGCGCACGAGAGGAGGGACGCTCATATGCAAGAGCCCGTAGAACCCGTCGGGAGCAGTCCGGGCGAGGAAGCCCTCAAGGGCGCCGGGCTGATCCAGGTCCACCTGCTCGTACCGGACCCGGTCGGACCCTTCGAGCCTCGCCGCGCGACGCGTCAAGCAATGGAGACGGTACCGGCTCGCAAGGTCCTGCGTGACCTGCGCTCCGAGCCCCCCGGTCCCCCCGGTGACCAACAGACAGGATTCTCCGCCGGGGGAGGCGTCCCGTTCATCCTCCCGGCGCGCGACCGGCCGCCGCGCTTCGCCGGCCCAGTCAGCCGAGCCGGAGCCCGCTTGGGGCTGCGTCGCGTGGAGAGCAAAGGCGACTTCCGAACTCAACACCGACCACTGGCGGGCCAAGTCCGTGACCGTGACCGACACCGAACCGAGGCCCTGCGCCTCGTTCAAGTGCGTGAGCTCGCCGGTCACCTGCACCTGCGCGGGGTAATACAGCGGTTTCGGGAAACGGGCTTTCACCGAGAGAATCAGGCTCCGCGGACCGGGGATGTGCATTCCCACGACCCGCGACACGAGGCCGACGAGGAAGGCCCCGTGAACGAGGGGCCGGCCGTATTCCGTCCCCCGGGCGTACTCTCGGTCCGTGTGCAGCGGGTTGAGATCGCCGCTGAGGCGTGCGAAATCGGCGACGTCCTTCTCGGTGACCTCGACGGTGAAGGAACAGGTCCTATCCACGGCGCAGGGCCTGTCGCTCTTCGATGATCTTGACCGCTGCCTCGAACGAGGCCAGGTCCACGACGTCGTCGTCCGTCAGACGCACCTGGAATTCCTGCTCGATCGCCACGATGAGGTTCAGGTGGAACAGACTGTCCCATCCCACGCAATTGAACCTGCTCCGTCGGGCGACCGGTACGGCCTCCCCCGGCATGAGATCGGCGAAGATCGCCTCAAGGCGGCCGGCGACGTCAGTCATGGAGCCCCCGCCCCACCGAGGCGCGCGACGGCTCGCGCGCCTCGCGGACCACGGAACCGGCCTCGCGGATGAGCGCCTCGCCCGCGGCGACCGCCTCTCGTCCGCTGAGTCGCCAGTGCCCGTCGGGCTCAAGGCAGCACCCGAGATCCTGGACGAACCGCCTGGCCGGCTCATTTTTCCCCGTGTCGCGCAGAGGGATGCGCACCCACTCGCAGGCGGTCCGCCTCGCCAGCTCCGACAGGATCACAACCTCGACCCCGCGACCGAAGGCACGGCAACTCAGGACGAGCTGGCGGAGACGGATTGACCGATCCGTTTCCAGGCTCCCCGTCACGACGCAGACCGTTCCGAACTCCCCGAAGCGATCGCGCAGCTTGGCCGACCAGCAGAACGCGCCGGGGGTCTCCGCCCACGCCGCCCATTCGTGCTGTAGAAATCGCTCTCCGGTGAGATTGAATTGGTTGGTCTTGTTGATCAGCTCCAGCGAGCGAGGATCGCGAAATGCGTCGGCCGTGAGGATCACTTCGAGATGCAGATCACGAAGGCGCGCGCAGGGGCCGCTGGCCGTGGCCGCCCCTTCCCGCCTCGGCTCCGCCGCGAGAGAGGCCGCCCGGTGCCGGTCCTCCGCCAGCCGTTCTGCCCGAAGCCGGTCCTCTTCGCTCACGCGCCACGCGGCGAACAGCTCCTGAAGCGAAGCGAACAAGGCCTGCCACTCCCGTCCTTCCCGCGGTGTCCTGAAGGTCACGACGTCCGGCAGCCGTTCCTCGATCTCCGCCAGCTCCAGCGGATCGTCGTCGACCAGGACCATCGAGTCGGGTCGGATGTTCAGCTCGGTCGCGATCGCACGGAGGTTGTCCGACTTGGGATCCCAGTTGCAGCGGTGGGCCGCAAAGTCCGACAGCCCCAGCGGCATATTCATGTCGTCCAGGAAGGGGAGGACGTCGCCGGGGTTGTTCTTCGAGCAGAAGGCTAAGAGGACCCCTTCGTTTTTCAGTTTCAGAAGAAACTCTTGGAACACGTGGAAGGGATAGCCTCGGCCATCCGGCCGGTACTGAAGCCCCTCGGGCCCTTCCTCGCCGATCACCCCGCTCCAGAGGGTGCCGTCCAGATCGACCACCAGCGCCTTCTTACGGAGCCGAACGGGGAAGGCCACCTCGACGAAATGCCGAGCGATCGTCTCGCTCCGCTCCGGTGAGAGGGGACACCCTGCTAGGAGCAGCTCCCGATAGTCCAACTCGCAGGGGGGGAGATCGAGCAGGCGCCCTCCCTGCCGGCTGGCCTCTCGAGCGATATCCCACATCAGCGCGGAGGCCTCCACCGCGACGGGCCCGATCGCCATCGGCGAACAGGCGTCGAGCAGGGGAAGATACCGTGCTGGCGGGAGCGCGAGGTAGGTCTCCGCTCCCTGACGGGACCGGAGCCACAGACTCAGCTCCTCCTTCAGCTTGGCCGCCCCCTCGATGAGGGCCGCGGCTTCCACGCGATCCTTCCCGCGCCCTCGCCAGGACAGCGCGGGATGGATGTCCTCCCAGGAGAGGCAGAGGAGGGCGGGGAAGATCCTGAGCCGCGAGGCCGTCGCGTCGAGCCCCGCCCGCAACTGGTCGTAGCCGAAGGTCTCGACCTCCGGGGTACGGCCGGGAAACCGCTCGGCCAGAACCGCCTGCAGGTAGGTTTTCAGGTGGAGCGGCTCGAACGAGCAGAGGAGAGCGACCCGGCTCCCATCGTAGGAAGCAGTCCTCACCACACGGAGGGCCTCACGAATCAGCATGGTTGCTTGAGAAGCCTGGGGATCGAAGGGAGAAGGGACCCGCTTGCTGGCGTCGGGGCCCCGCACCACCCCGCCGCCTATAGACATAGCTCCGCCTCGTCACTTACACGCACCCTCCCGCCTGCCGCCGTCCGAAGCCTGAAGCCCGTTCAGACCGGGGCGGAGGCTTGTGAGGAAGACTCCTCGACCGGGCAGAGCGTCCAGATCCGACCGAGCGGGACCGATGCACGGGCGAGTTGCTCGCGGACCCGCTCCACCTCTTCCAATTGGGCGATCAGAACCGCGTCAAAATCCCACTCCGCCAGCAGCTCGACCGGCACGCGCGGATAGGACAGGAAGGTCCGGTCGCCCCGGCCGTCCACGAACCCTACCAAGACCAGGGGAGTCTCCTTCAAGCTCAGGTATGCCAACTCGGCTAGCTCGCCCGTGCCGTAAATCATCACGCGCTTCAATCCGGCCTCCGCAAGACCGTCAAGGACGGCCTTGAGCCGCTGCCGGATCTCCCGGTAGTAGCAGAGCGAGTACTGCATGTACTCATAGGTGAGGCGGGATTTTTCCGCGACGCCGCTGGGGGTCAGCAGGTACTTGATCCGATTCCGCGGAATCGTGGTGATCTTGATATAGCCCTTCCTGGCCAACCGCTTGAGGTAGAGATTGGTCAGGCCGAGGGCCACGCCCAATTTTTGGGACAGGGTCCGTTGGGTGACACAGGCGTCCTTCTCGACTTCGTTCAGAAGTTGGAGATCGCGCTGTGCTTGTAAGTTCATGGAAGAGCAAGGCCTTTTCAAACGAGGTTCGAATTTTGAACACTTAACCCCGCTGCGTCAAGAGAAAAAACTCTCATGGGCAAGACGAGGCCAGGCCAGGAGCCGAAACCGGATCGCCTAAGATCCCCCAAACGGCCACTCCGCCCAGCGGAAGACCGCACCCTTGACACCCCTAGGCGAGGTGCCTAAGATACGACCCCTCACACCTATGGTTTCAAGCGCTCTCCCCGCCTTGGCCGAGGGTTCCATTTGAGCATCAACCCGCAAGCCAACCTGGTCGCTGCCGGGCGGCCGGAGCCTGGACGCCACCCATGATTTCCATCGTGATCCCCGTCCTCAACGAGGAGGACAACCTCCCCGAGCTCCGCAGCCGCCTCCTCAAGAGTGCCGAGGCCTGGGGCGAGAGCTTCGAGATCATCCTCGTGGACGACGGGAGTACCGACCGCACACCGGCCATTCTGCGCGGTTTCAACCAGGAGGATCCCCGTTTCAAGGTGGTCCGATTGTCTCGGAACTTCGGCCATCAGGTGGCGATCAGCGCCGGGTTGGAATACGCCTCCGGGGATGCGGTGGCCGTGATGGATGCGGACCTGCAGGATGGGCCGGACGAGTTGACCCAACTGCTCGCCAAGTGGCGGGAGGGCTACGAGGTGGTCTATGCCGTCCGGCGCAAGCGGAAGGAGAACCTCTTCAAGCAAGCGGCCTACTGGGCTTTTTACCGTCTCCTGGCCTGGGCCTCCTCCGTGCGCATTCCGCTGGACAGTGGGGACTTCTCCGTCATGGACCGCCGGGTCGTGGACGCCTTGGTGGCCATGCCGGAGCGGAGCCGCTTCGTGCGCGGGCTGCGCAGTTGGGTCGGTTTCCGCCAGATCGGGATCGAGTGTGAGCGCAACGCCCGCTTCGCCGGCGAGGTGAAGTACACCTTCACGAAACTGCTCAAGCTGGCCCTCGACGGTCTGGTGAATTTCTCGGAACGACCGCTGCAGCTCCTGTCCGTGACCGGCTTTGCGATCGCAGGACTGGCCTTCGCCGGCATGATCTACTCCGTCGTCTCCCGGGTCTTCGACATCAGCCTCTTCGGGGTGAAGCCCGCCGACACGCCGGGCTGGACCTCCCTCATCCTTGTGGTTCTGTTCCTGGGCGGCGTCCAGCTCATCGGCATGGGGATCATCGGGGAATACCTCGGGCGGATGTACAGCGAGGTGAAGCGGCGGCCGCTGTACGTCGTGAGGGAGGAACTCGGTTTTCCGACCTCCCGGAAGCAGCGCGAGATCCTTTCATCCGGCCGGATAGACTGAGGCGCGCCTGGCCAGGCAGGCACACCCCGCATCGAAACCATTCCATGAATCACGCCCCGTCAGCCCGGGAGAAACTCACCGCCCTTCGCCAGGCTTGGGAGCGAAAGCCCGTGCTGCGGCGACTCTATCGAGAGTATTATCGGCGCATCGAAGCTTCCCTTCCGCCGGATGCCCGACGCATCGTCGAACTGGGAAGCGGCAGCGGAAACATCAAGAGCGACTTTCCGGCCGTTATCTCTACGGATCTGGTGGCCTGTGACTGGTTGGACGCCGTCCTGGACGCCCATGCTATGCCCTTCCCCAACGGCCAGATTGATGCATTCGTCGCGGTGGATGTGCTACACCATCTCGCGCGCCCGCTCCGATTTTTCTGCGAGGCCGAACGCTGCCTGCGCTTCGGCGGACGCATTCTGCTCGTGGACCCCTACATCTCCCCGATGTCGTTCGTCATCTTCAAGCTGCTTCACCACGAACCGGTGGATTTGACCGCGGACTTGTTCGCCGACCCCGAGGCGGCCGGGTCACTCGGCAAGGACCCTTGGGACGCGAACCAAGCTGCGGCCACGATCCTGTTCTGGAAGCACCGCGCGCGGTTCGAGCGCCGATTCCCGCGCTTGCGCATCCTGACGCGCGAGGCGTTCGACTGGGTGTGGCCGCTCACCGGGGGATTCAGCCACCCCGCCCTGGTACCGGAGCGATGGGCCGAGTGGCTCTGCCGGATCGGTCGCTGGAGGCTCGCCAACAGGCTGAGTGCCTTCCACTCGTTCATCGTGATCGAGAAGACCTGGTGATCGAGCTTTTCGCTCGCGGAGTTCGCATGGGTATTCACAGGAGCACGCCGGCGAGTGCCGCGGGAGTGCCGCAGCGGGCATCCTCGTCCTTGCACAGTCACGAAGGCTCACCGCGGAAGTCTTCGGAAATTTCCTCGGGTGCGGTCTGTCGGGACCGCAGTGCATCGGTCAGTTTCCCCGTTCCGGCTCGACAAGCCCGCGGTGGCGCTCCGCTCCTCCGGCGAAGTCGGGGAGCCACGCTCCCGCCGCTGGTCTCGTGCCGGACTTCTGCCGCGATGTTCAGAGGCCGGACCCTAGCAGGAGCCCACGGTACAGAATGCGGGGGAGTCCATCCCATTAGAACAGGTCCGCCAGCGGCGTGCTCGCGTCGCTCAGGGACTCAACGTACGGCAAAGAGTACGCCTCGCCCCTTCGCTCGCCGCCTGCCCGCCGACGGGCAGGCGGCCTTGCTGGACGGCCTGTTTGACCATCCTGCGAGCGATTCCGGTTCCGCCTGGAATCCTGTGCCGTGGTGTCTGTCAAGGCCGAAAAGAGTTTTTCAACAGCCCGCTAGATGCCTGTGAGAATCCCTACAACATTGCGCGACGCGTATCGGACGGCGGCGCTCATCCTCCTCAATACCTCCATCCTTCTGTTGGTCGTGAACGTCGTCCTTTTCGTGTATTTCCAGGTCTCCCGTAGAGACACGAACAGCAATGTGGTCTTTGAGAAATACGGCGCTGCGTGGGTGACGAGCCGGTATCCCGAATTGAACGGGGAGCAGGTCCAAGAGCTGCTGGCGGAGACTTGGTCCTTGCATTTGACGTACGAGCCTTACACGGAATTTCGAGAGCGACCTTTCCAGGGCACCTGGGTAACCGTCGATCCGCGAGGCTTTCGAGTCTCCCGCAATCAAGGGCCTTACCCGCCCTCCGAGGAATATTTCAACGTGTTCGTCTTCGGAGGCTCGACGACCTTCGGGTACGGGTTGCCAAACGATTCCACCATCCCGTCATATGTGCAGGAACTGCTCCCCTCCCCCCAAACCGTTCGGGTCTACAATTGGGGACGCGGCTTTTATTTTTCATCGCAGGAACGCATTCTATCGGAGGCGCTGCTTGTCTCCGGCGTTGTTCCCGATCTAGCGGTATTTATCGACGGCCTCAATGAATTCCATTATGCGGAGGATCGTCCGAGGTTATCCTCTCGACTCGAGTTGTTCGTCGAGGGCTGGGAGCTCGTCAAAGCGATTCCGATGATTCGGTTGATGCTCCCCCTGGGGGCCGATGTATCGGCCGGCAGCATTCGCGAAGCGACCCGGCTGGTCGCCGAGATACGATCTCAAGAGAATGGGGAGTACCTTAAGAACCGCTACACGGATCCCGGGCTAGTCGATCGCATTCTCGAGCGGTATAGGCGCAATAAGACGCTCATCGAGAATGCTTTCAAGGCGTATAACGTTCCGGTCGTCTTCGTCTGGCAGCCTGTCCCCGACCAGGCCACTTTCGCGGCGTTCGGCTACCCCAAGATGGCGAACCTGCACCGTGAAGGTGCATTGGGACCAAATTTCGTATGGTGCGCGGATGTCCCGGATCCAGTCTATGTGGATGGCGTGCACTATTCGGGCGGGACCTCGCGTAGGATCGCTCAATGTATCGTGAGCAACATCGTTGAGAGGGGCATGCTGCCGACCGCGCACCGGTAACGGCTATTTCACAACCCGTGATGGCGGGTACTCATCCGAGCGATGTTCATGCGGACGATCAGGCGCTATCGTACGTTCGCCTTCAGCCACCCTCACCGAGCCTTGCTTGGCATGCGGGCTCTCGCTCTGGCTCCTCTCGCCAAGGCATACGCCAGGTGCATGGGGGTGAAGTTCGGACGGGGCGGGGTCTTCTTCGGCAGGCCGTTCATCGACAAGGCGATCGGCAGCACGATTGAGATAGGGGATTATTTTACGATCCAGAGTCTGTGGTATCTGAGTCGGGTCGGCTTCGCTCATCCGATGATGTTTCAAACCGAGAGCAAAGAGAGCCTTATCCAAATAGGCGATTATTTCGAAGCTTCCGGCAGCACCTTATATGCGGCCAAGCGCATCACGATCGGGAACAACGTCATGATCGGCGCGAACTCAATAATCATCGATACGGATTTCCACCCCGTCTTCGCGAAGGTAAGGGATTGCGCCGATATGGAAAACGTCGGTAAAAGGGAAATCCGCATAGAGGATAATGTTTGGATCGGGATGAACTGCACGATCTTAAAGGGTGTGACTGTCGGCAGAAATTCTGTGGTGGCCGCCGGATCGGTGGTGACTAAGAACATCCCCCCTGACTCTATCTGCGCGGGTATCCCCGCTAAAGTGATAGGGGTTAACGAACACGATTGAAGACGGCCTCATGACCTCTCTGTTCCGATCGGAGCTTGTCTAGGCGCAGGCTAGCCATGTCATTGCTCACCTCATCGCCACACACCGCACATTGATGCGAAAAGCGACGGCTTCTGGACATGCGGCTGCGCCCGGCAACGCACCGACCGCGTGGCGCCGGATAGGCCCCCTGCCGGCACTGCTCGGCATCGGGCTGCTTGCCCGGTTGGGCATGCTGTTCTGGTATCTGAGCGCGCACGGATGGACCCTGGAGACCTGGGAATATGAAGTTCTCGCGCTCAACCTCCTGAACAAAGGCGAATTCTCCTACCCCTATCTCGGGAACGACTACCGTTCGTACGTTGGCCCCGTGTTCCCCTTCATCGGTTACGTGCTGCACTTGGTCGGGGGTAAGAGTTTGTTCCTGTACGCCGTGTTTCACCTCTCCGTCTCCCTCACGACCATCTGGCTGACCTACCGGCTCGCATCCGCATGGTTTTCCAGGGAAACCGGGACCCTCGCCGGCTTGCTTGCGGCACTGGAGCCCGGGCTCATCGTGTACAACTCTTACAAGGTGGATGTCATAACCCTGGCAACGTGCCTCCTGCTGGTCGGGTTAGCGGTGTTCGAGCGCATCGCGACTACCGGACGATACCGCTGGTCAGCATTGCTTGGGAGCCTGGTCGGGATCGCCATGTTGACCCGCCTGGACTTGATCACCATCCTGGCTCCCTATGGCCTATGGCTCGCACTGGGCGGCACCTCCCGCCGGAGGATTCTGCTGCACGGCCTGCTTGCCGCCGGAATGACGCTGCTGGTGCTCACGCCGTGGCTCGCGCGCAACTACGCCTTGCATGGCCGAGTTCTGCTGACCACGACGGCAGGCGAGCAACTGTGGATCGGCAACTATCCGGGCTCGACCGGGACCCCGGATCCCTCGGCGAGAGCCGCCTACCTGCAAATCGCGCCCGCCTCACTCCGCGAGGCCATTGCCCACGGAACAGAACTGGAGCAGAACGACGCCTTCCTCGCCGACGCGGTCCGCACGATCCTGGCGGACCCGATCGGCTTCCTCCGCCAGACCACCCGCAAGTTCTTTTATTTCTGGTGGTTCGCGCCGACCTATGGGCTCTATTACAAAGACCTCGGGGGCCTGCGCGACGCCTACAAGGCCTTGTATGCCGTCCTGCTGGCGCTCGCGATCGTAGGGTCGGCGGCAGCCTGGCGGAACGACGACGTCCGGAACCGGCTCCCGGTTTGGTCCGCGATGGCCACGATCATGGCCATCGTGCTCATTCACAGCGTCTACTTCCTCGAGGGTCGGCACAGAGTCTTGGTGATGCCCCTGTTCCTGATGTTTTCAGCTCACGGGGTTGTGGCCCTTGCCGCGCGATGGCGACTTCGCCGTGCTCTTGGGTCCGTCGCGCGACCTCGTCCTTCGTCAGGCGACTGATCCCGATGACCGGCGGGGCGTCAGATAGGACACCGCGACGCGGCGTCCCGACTCAATGGGCTGAACCATGGAGGCGGCACCGATCTCCGGCGCGGCCGGCGGAAGCCCAAGGGGGCGCCGCCCAGGTCGAGGAATCCTTTTGCGGTCCCTCCACGGTTTGGCTTAGAATGCGGCCTCGCCCGATGGCGGGTCGGTGGGCGGCGGAGTGAAGCCCGATGGGATTTTGGACCGATAAGCGAGTGACGGTCACCGGCGGGGCCGGCTTCCTCGGCTCCTTTGTGGTCGAGAAGCTGGTCGAGCGCGGCTGTCGGCAGGTCGTGGTGCCCCGAAGCAAGGACTACAACCTCGTGGACCGGGACGCCGTCATGCGACTGTATGCGGACGCCAGGCCGGACATCGTCATCCACCTCGCCGCCAAGGTCGGCGGCATCGGCATCAACCAGCGTTGCCCGGGGGAATTTTTCTACGACAACCTGATGATGGGTGCCCAGATGATGGAGGTCGGACGGCTTCGCGGCATCGAAAAGTTCGTCGCGATCGGCACCGTCTGCGCCTACCCCAAGCATGCGCCCGTACCCTTCCGCGAGGAAGACCTCTGGAACGGGTACCCGGAGGAAACGAACGCCCCTTACGGGCTAGCCAAGAAGATGCTCCTCGTCCAGGCGCAAGCCTACCGGGCCCAGTACGGCTTCAACGCGATCTTCCTGTTGCCGACCAACCTCTACGGGCCGCGCGACAACTTCGCTGCCGAGAGCTCCCATGTAATCCCCGCCCTCATCCGCAAGTGCCTCGAGGCCGCCGCCCGCCGCGAGCCGGCCATCACGCTGTGGGGAGACGGCCGCGCGACGCGCAGCTTCCTGTACGTGGAAGATTGCGCGGAGGGCATCATTCTGGCCGCCGAGCGCTACAACGAGAGCGAGCCGGTCAACCTCGGCGCGGCAGGGCAGGAGATCAGCATCAAGGAACTGGCCGGGCTCGTGGCGCGTCAGACCGGTTATCGCGGCGAGGTCCGCTGGGACGTGGCCCGGCCGAACGGTCAGCCCCGCCGCTGCGTGGACACGGCCAAGGCGGAAGCTTGTTTCGGCTTCACGGCGAAGACCCCCTTCGAGGAGGGGTTGGCGCGGACCATTCAGTGGTACCGCGCCACCCTCGGCGGCGGACCCGCGTAATTCGTGAAGCCCCCCCCTGTTGACGAAGCGGAGCACGCACCGGACCTCGGAGCCCCTCCCGCCCTCTCGCCCCGCAAGGGACGGATCCGAGACCACTTCGACCGGCTCGCACCCGACCGGGCCCGGTGGCGTCGGCGGTACCGCTACTACTACCGACTCACCGAGGACTATTTCCGCTATCTCATCCCGCCCGGCTCGTCGGTCCTGGAAATCGGCTGCGGCACCGGGGACCTGCTGGCCGCCGTGCGTCCCACGCGGGGACTCGGGATCGATCTCAGCCCGCGAATGGTCGAAATCGCCCGGGACCGCTATCCCGACCTGGAATTTCGCGTCGAAGACTTCGAGACCCTCGAAACCGCCGACCCGTTCGACTACGTGGTCCTTTCCAACGTGCTGGGCTACGCGGACGACGTGCAGCGGGCCATCGGCCGGCTCCACCGGGTGTGCCGTCCCGACACCCGGATCATCGTCACCTACATCAATTACCTGTGGGCTCCGCTGTTCAAGGTGGCGGAGCGGCTCGGGCTTCGGATGGCGCAGCCGGAGCTGCACTGGCTCCCCCTGGACGAGATCGAGAACCTCCTCCGGCTCAATGACTTCGAGGTCGTTCGGAAGACCTATCGGAACCTCATGCCTCTGCCGATCCCGCTCCTCTCGGGCTTCCTGAACCATGTCGCCGTCAACCTGCCGGTGCTCTGGAAGCTGTGTCTCGACGAAGTCGTGATCGCCAAACCGGCGGCGCGGCGCAAGTCGCGGGAATCCGTCACCGTGTCGGTGATCATTCCCTGCCGGAACGAGCGCGGCAACATCGAACCGGCCGTCCGGCGCCTTCCGCCCCTGGGCGCGGCGACGGAAATCATCTTCGTCGAAGGACATTCGCGCGATGGGACGCTGGAGGAGTGTCGGCGGGTGCGGGCGGCCTACCCGGAGCGGGCGATCAGCCTCCTCGTGCAGGATGGAGTCGGCAAGGGGGACGCCGTGCGGAAGGGGTTCGCGGCGGCGCGGGGGGATGTGCTGATGATCCTCGATGCGGACCTGAGCGTGCCGCCCGAGGACCTGACGAAGTTCTTCGACGCGATCGCCGAGGGCAAGGGGGAGTTCATCAACGGCTCCCGCATGGTGTACCCGATGGAGGAGGGCGCCATGCGGTTCTTAAACTATCTGGGCAACAAGTTTTTCAGCCGTGCCTTCACCTATCTGCTGGAGCAGCGCCTCCGGGACACGCTCTGCGGGACGAAGGTTCTCTGGCGCACCGATTATGAGAGAATCGCCGCCGGACGCTCGTACTTCGGCGACTTCGATCCGTTCGGCGATTTCGACCTGCTGTTCGGCGCCGCCAAGCTGAACCTCAAGATCGTGGAAATCCCCGTCCACTACCGGGACCGGACCTACGGCACGACCCAGATCAGCCGGTTTCAGCACGGCTGGCTGCTCCTGAAGATGACCATCTTCGCTCTGAGGCGCATCAAGTGGATCTGAGCCAGGAGACGCTCCGCGCCATGCCCCCGCCCCATCCCATCGGCCTCTGTCGCGATTGTCGCCACGCGGCGACTTCCACCAGTCGCTCGGGCAGCCTCTTTTACCGCTGCCGTCTCTCCGAGACCGACACCCGCTTTCCCAAGTACCCGCCCCTGCCGGTCCTGCACTGCGCGGGCCACGAGCCGGCCGGCTCGACGCCGCCCACGGCCTGACCCGCCCCCTCAGCCGTCGGCCGGCACGACCCCGCGCACGACCCAGCCGGCCGAGGTCTTCAGCCGCTCCACGCGGACCTCCGCCAGCCCGCAGGACCGGAGTAGCGCGACGACTCCCTCGCGGCTGTACCGGACCTCGATCGGCGCACCGAACCGGTCGAGCAGGTCCCCGTGCACCGAGAAGAGCGAGGTTCCGAAGTTGAACGGCATCTGATCGGCCAGCGCCCGCGTCGGCCCGAACCGGGCCATGATCCGCGCCGGGATCGAGAAGGTCAGCACGACGAAGGGCGAGAGCAGGTAACAGAGGACGCTCAGCGCCCGCGGCGGCAGCTTGGTCGTCACGGCTCGGATCGCCGTCACCAGCCGCAGCGGGACCGCCTTCCAGGGATTGTCCGCATGATCCTCGTACAGATAGAGGACGAGGCGGGCCCCGCCCCGCTGAACCCGGACCATCTCGCCGAGCCCCCTGCGTGGATCGGTCGTGTGGTGCAGCACGCCGAAGGAGTAGCCGAAGTCGCAGCAACCGGCTCGAATCGGCAACGCGAGGACGGAGGCGCGGATCGGGTGGACGTTCGGCAGCGTGGCTGTGGCGGCCTGCGTCCGGTGGATCCCCTCGCTGATCTCCACGCTCAGGAGCTCGACGGACGGATGCCGCCTCGCCAGCGCGGCCGTGTCGGTGCCGGCCCCCGAGCCAGCTTCCAGCCCGACGGCGCCGCGGACGATCGGCTCGCCCAGCGCCGCTTCCACCCCCTCCGCATGGGTCGCCCCCTGCCGTTCCGCCGGCTCGACCGCCTGCCACAGGTGGCTGTAGAGGCCGACTGTCTCGCGGAGCCGCCGCCCCCGGGCGCCGGCCTCCGGCTCAAACAGCCAGGGGACACCGTCCACGACGGGAAAGTCCCGCCCGCAGCCCGTGCAGACCAGGGTTCCGGAAACGACTTCCTCGTTCCAACAGGCGAGACAGCGCTCCCGCGGCGGCGGTACGACGGCTTCGCCCTTCGCGCAGGAGCGTGTGCAGGGAAAGCAGACGCCGCGCACTTCGGCCGGTCGGGTGGTGGCCCCGGTGAGCCTCAGGTCGCCTCGGCACCGTGGACACTGGAGGAGGTCGACGAGGCGGTACTTCACCGCGGATCGCCGGGATGGGAGCCGACGGCCAAGTCGCCAAGCGCCCTCATGCGCCGAAGGCCCTCCTGCAGGGGGAGGGAGGCGATGCCCAGCTCGTCGTGCATCCGCTCGGTCACGAAGGAGGTGTTGCGGGGGCGGGGTGCAAGGGAGGGGAAGAAGCTGCTGTCCACGGGATGCAGGAGCGAGGCGTCGAGGTCGAAGACCTGGGCCACGAGCCGCCCCAACTCGTACCGATTCACGACATCCCGTCCGGCGACGTGGAACAGCCCGCCCTTCGCGAGCCCGATGACCCGCCAGATCACCTCGCCGCAGTGGAGGGACCACAGGGGGTTCTCGTAGACATCGGTGACCAGGTGCGTCGTCTCGCCCCGCCGGAGCCGATCGAGCAGCCACGTCGCCGGGTTGGCGCGTCCCTCCGGTCGATGCCAGCCGTACATCAGGATCGGCCGCACGATCGCGGCGTCGGGACAGGTGCGCCGGACGAGGGTTTCGCATTCCACCTTGATCCGGCCGTAGGTGTTGACGGGGTTCGTGTCGTCCGTTTCGCGGTAGGGCGCATGCCGGCCGTCGAAGACCGCGTTGGAGGAAACGTAGATCAACCGGCTGTCCGACTTCCTGGCCAGTTCCGCCACGTTCTGCGTGCCCACGACGTTCGAGCGCCAGGCCTCCTCCGGCCGACGCTCGACCTCGTCCACGCTGGCCATGCCGGCCGCGTGCACGACGACGTCGAACCGGCGGGCCGTGAACAGCTCAGCCAGTCGTGGCTGGTCGAGGACGTCGAGCACGATCTCCTCGACGCCGTCGGACGACGAGCGGTAGTTCCGCCGGTGCAGCACGCAGAGGCGCGCCCCGTCCCCCGCCGTCGCCACGATCGCCTGTCCGAGGAGTCCGGTCCCGCCCGTGATGAGGACGTTCATGCCCGCCCGCGCTCCGCGAACCATGGGACCGTCACGTCCAGCCCCTGGGCTACCGTGTGGCTCGGCGCATAGCCGAGCAGCCGCACGGCCTTCGCGATATCGGCCAGCGAGTGCCGGATGTCGCCGCTCCGGAAGGGACCGAATTGCGGGACCGCGTCCCGCACCGCGGGCCCAAAGGGAACCAGACGCTCCCGGATCAACCCGTAGAGGTCCAGGAGGGTCGTCTGCTGACCGACGGCGATGTTGTAGACCGTGTTGACGGCCTGCTCGTTCGTCGTGAGGGCGGCCAGGAGGTTCGCTCGCACGACGTTCTCCACATAGCAGAAGTCCCGACTCGTCCGTCCATCCCCGTTCACGATGCACGGTCGCCCGGCCAGCAGATTGCTCACCCAGGTCGGGATGACCGCGGCGTAGGGGCCACGGGGATTCTGTCGAGGCCCGAAGACGTTGAAGTAGCGCAAGCCGATACAGGCGAGTCCATAGCAGCGGGCGAAGACGCCGGCGTAGAGCTCGTTGACCTGCTTGGTGACCGCGTAGGGAGAAAGGGGGACGCCCTCGACGCCCTCGACCTTCGGCAAGCCCGGGTGATCGCCGTACACCGAGCCGGAGCTCGCGTACACGAACCGCTTCACCCCGGCGTCCCTGGCCGCGACCAGCATGTTGAGGAAACCGTCGACATTGGCCCGGTGGCTGCCCAGCGGGTCCGCCAGCGACCGCGGTACGGAGCCGAGGGCTGCCTGATGCAGGACATAGTCCACGCCGGCGCAGGCCTTGGCGCAATCGGCCTCCCGGGTAATGTCCCCTTCGATCAAGCTGAACCGCGTCCAGCAATCGGGGCCAACCCGCCCCCGCACATCCTCGAGGTTCTCCCGCGTCCCGGTGGCAAAGTTGTCCATCCCCACGACCCGTTGGCCGGCTCTGAGGAGCGCCTCGACGAGATGGGAACCGATGAACCCGGCTGCGCCAGTGACGAGCCACCGGCGCGAGTCGCGGCCCAACGAGTCGTTCAAGGATTCCCATGCCGTCATCGGCCGCCACGCCTCACGCAACCCATCCCCCTGCTCCCGCTGCAGGCCACCCCCACTTACCGGACGACGGCCCGGTGCCGGGCCGCTCAGTATGCCAAGGCCTCTCCATAGCCGTCAACAAGCGGGGGCGCGGCCCACTCGGCATTTCGCCGGTCAGACCGGGGTGAGCCGCCCCCTCCAACGACGCCCCCACAACACCAGCGACACGAGCACCAAGCCCCCCGACACGACGGCGGACACCCTCAGCAACCGGTAGAACATGGGCGGTGCGAAGACGAACTCCACGGTCTGCCGACCGGGCTCGATGGCGACGCCGCGCAATGCCGCGTAGGTACGAAGGAGCGGTCGCTCGACGCCGTTCACGTAGACCCGCCAGCCCGGGTAGTAGGTGTCGGAGAGGGTCAGGATGCCGCCCGGGCCGTCTTCGACCTCGACCATGATGCGGTCCTGCCCGCGCGCCGTGCGAATCGTGGCGGGGGTGGTCTGGGCCACGACGCCCGCCTCGCGTCCGCAGATGGCCCCGGCCGCCGGGTCTTCCTCCAGCAGCACGGCGCGGGCCTTGAGCTCCGAGAGCGTGGCGGCGTGGATGGCGAGCAAGGCGTCCTCCTCGCGCGCAAAACACCGAAGAGCCGTCGCCACAAAGGCAGGGCCGAGCCGACTGTCCGCTTCTACCTGAAAGACGGTCTTGCCGCCGGGCGCCAACTCCGCGACGGGTCGGTATCCCGGCAGCACCTTGCCCCGGGGCGCCAGGATATATTCCACGTCCAGAAGGGGAAGGATTCCGAAATTCGTGCGGTCCGTATCTTCGACTTGGACGATGTTCCACGGGCTCCCCGGATTCCCGTTGATCCCGACATGGATGAGACGCCCGTACCACGCCGGCAACAGATTGTTGTAACCGGAGAGGACTCTCACCCCGGCCAGGGGCAGCAGGGTGATCTCACTGCCGAACATCCAGGTCGCGCTGTTCAACGGTCTGGTAAGGTCCAGCACCCGCCCCTCCCGTTCGATGAGCCGTTTGAGCGCCAAGATCTCCTCCGGCAGGGCGTACCGCTGTGCATAGGTCATAATCGGCACCGCCCCGGACGGCGCTTCGATGCCCTGCGGCCGAACTAGACCGCTCCGGTAGGCATGGACGGACGTGACCAGGGCCACGGCCGCCACGAGATGGGCGGCATCGGCGAGCCGCCCCCCCCAGCCCCCCCCTCCCGCCGGGGCGCCGACGGCCTGGGCCGACCGGAGCCACAGCCTGACCAGGAGACCGCCCAGCACGATCGCGTATGCGGCCAGGAACCCGTATAGGAACAGTCGTTGCGGACCGACGCTTGGGGGTACGTCCCGCAGACGGTAGGCGGCATGGCCGATCTGCAGGCTCCCCAACAGGCCGACGGCAGCGATGGCACCCCGCAACACCCAGCTCTTGGTCGGCGAGGGAGCGGAGGGCCGAGCGCCGAACAGCGATCGGTCCCACATCCACCCGACGAGGATCGCAACGCCGAACGAGCCGAAATCGGCGAACCGCTGGACGTTCCATCCCCGCACGAGCGGCAGCGATCCCTTGGCCGCATTGATGGCCTCGTGGAACAACTCGATCAGCGGGATGGCCAGCGAGACCACAGCCGCATAACGCAGGACCCTCCGGCGCCCCGCCGACTCCCCCCCCCATCCCTCCCCTTGGCCGCCCCACCACAGAACGCCAAGGAGCACGACCAGGAAGATGCCGTAGCGGTTCACGCCGACGGCGAATTGGGCGGCCATTAGTTTCCCATGCGCCACCCAGGCGGGGAGGTCGAGGGCTTGTACCGGGTAAAAGCCTGGTCCGGCGTTGCGGTGGGAGAGGCTCGCCGCTTCGACGAAGAGCCACAGGAACGGCGCATACAACAGCAGGCCCGTGCCGAGCGCCACCGCCACCCAGAACCCGGAGCGCCGCGGCCGGAGGACGGCGACGGCGTAGGTCGAGACCAGAAGCAGCGTCACCGGCAACGTCGAGAGGGACCCGTGCAGGGCGCAGGCGGCGAACAGGAGAGCGAGCCCGGCGAAGGGCCACCAGACGTCGCCTCCCCGCCCGACGGTTGCCTCCAGGCCATGGGCCACCGTGAGCAGCGCGGGCAGCCAGGCCACGGCCATGGGCACGTTCGGGTTGGTGTTGAGGTTGTAGTCCCAATAGGTGGCGCAGGCGAACGTCGCAGCGGCCGAGACTGCAGCCTCTCGTGACAGCGAGAGGGCCCGCCGCAGGTACAGGTACAGGGAGATGGCTGAGAGGTAGTAGAGCAGCAGCGCGCCCACGACCTCGATGCCCAGCGGAGACAGGTGGAGCCATCGCGCGGCCAGGACGTCGAGGGCCAAAGGGCTCGATACGAGGCTGACGATCCAAAGGTAGCCCGCCAGAGTCTCCTCCCGCCACAGGGGGCCCAGCAGGCCTCCGTCGCCCAGCCTGGCAAAGAGATACTTGTTGGTGAGGTCGACGTGGTAGCGGTCTGCCCAGTACTGGTAGCTGTCCTGGCCGAACAGCAACAGGAAAGCAAAGAGGGTACCGGGAGCCGCCAGCCCGAGCAGGGCGTAGGCGGCTAAGACCTGCCCGGACCGGTCTTTGTCCGTCAGCTCAGGGCTCATCGGGGTTTGTTCCAGCACGGAGCGGATCGCGGGGCGGGGTGTGCGGTCAGACCGGGGTCGTGGGAGGGCCAGGCGCGGCCAAGGGGGCAAGAGGAAGGGGGGCGGCGGAAAGGTCGAGCGGTCAGGTGAAGCGGCGGTCCTGCTCCAGCTCGTGCACGAGCGCGGCGATCAGGTCCCGGTGCTCCTCCAGCAGCCCGCTGAGTTCCTCATTGGAGTAGATGTCCACCTCCTCCGCGGACTGCAGGTGGGAGCCGATCAGGTAGGTCCGCTCGGCTTCGGGCAGCTTGCTCAGACGGGCACCGAAACGGTCCACGAACTCGATCCAGGCGGCCGGTTTCCGGCCGGGCTCGACGGACAGGCCTGCCAGGGTCTTCTTGCGCCGGCACTCGCACACGAACAGCAGCGCGAGCAACTGGCGTGAGTTCAACCGTTCCGCGAGAAATCCTCCGGCTAGCTCTGCCATGGGCCTCCGAGAACTTCGCTCGGCGGCTGGCTCAGCCCCTTGCGCGTCCGGTAGAACTTCTCGCCCTCCTCGCGGGAATGCTTCAGGAGCTCCGAGAAGAAGCTCTCCTTGATCGTCCGCAGGATGTGCCGCGCCGAGTACTTCATCGGGTAGATCTTGGTCCCGATCAAGTAGGCCTTGGCCAGGTAATACATGATGAAGTAGAGCTTGGTCCAGCGCCGCTTGATCAGGTGGTTCACGACGAGGTTGCGCCACGACGGGAAGACCAGCAGGACGAGCCCCAGCAGCGACAGGTTCACCTGCTCCAGCTTCTCCTGCGGGGTGAAGCAGGTGAACGGTGACTCGGTCTGGTAGTTTTGGTGGAGCTTCTCGAAGTCCCCGTCGAAGGCGCCGATGTCGATCGTATACTGCGACACCGGCGTGCCCGGGTAGGGATGGAGTTCGGGAAACTCTCCGAACACCACCCCGTTTTGGATGTTGATGTCCACGGACTCGATGTCGTAGTCGAGCACGCGGCGCCGCAGACCCACCCCTTCCAGAAACTCGACGACCTTCTTCCGAGCCGGCGCGTCCAGGGGTCCGTCGAGGTTCACCTCCGCGCGAAGCGTCCCCAGGTTCATGCGGTGGTAAGACTCCAGATGGGCGCAGAGGTCGTTCGCCTTCCGCTGGAACTCCGGGTCGTCCGGGTCGGGGATGGTCGGGACCGGCACGGCCAAGATCGTGTTCGAGAAGGTGTGGATGCCGTGCTTGTGGCACAGGGCGAAGGCGAAGCGGATGTCCTCGGCGTCCATCCCCCGCTTGAAGATCTGCTCGCGGATGAAGGGATTCCCCGACTCGATGGACATGCTAATGGACTTGATGCCCGCCTTCTTGAGGTAGCTCAGGATGTCGGGGTCGCGCCGGACGAGGTCGGAGCGGACCAAACAGTGGAAGGGCAGCCCGATCGTCCGGGGGTACTTGTCTGCGAACTCGATCAGCCAGTCGTCCGTCCGGAAGACGAAGACGTCGTCGTAGAACTTGATGAACTGGGTACGATGCCGCCGCACCATGTCCTCCAGCTCGGCGATGAGCCGGTCCACGCTGTAGCGGTTGAGCATCTTCCCCTTGCCCTTGTACATCGCGTTGTACTTGGCGTTGAAGCAGTACGTGCACGGGAAGGGACAGCCGCGCCCGGCCATCAGGCTGCGCATGCCGAACTCTTTGAGCCGGGTCTTCGCGTACACCACGTCGCGGTCCAGGTAGGGGAGGTCGTCGAGCGCCATGTTGCGCTCGCGCAGGGTCACGCTGCCGTCCGGCTTGCGGTTGGCTCGCGTGACGACGTTGGGGATGTCGTCGAGGCCGCCGCCGCTCGACAGCGCCCGCAGCATCGCGGGCCAGGCCTCGTCGCCCTCCCCCACCACCAGCGCGTCCAGTTGCGTGTCCTCCACCACGCGCGGCATGGCGGGGCCCGAGAAGGTCAGCGGCAGCTTCAGGCACTCCCCGTAGAGCTGCATGCGCATCGAGTTGAAGGTCGGGTGCGGCCCGCCCATCACCGTGAAGACACGGTCCCGGTAGGTCGCCTTGATCGCCCGGTTGGCGCGGAACATCACATTGCTCTCGCCGGTCTTCGCGCTGTAGGCCACGACGTCCGGCCCGATCGCCCGGACCTCGTCCATGAGGTTGTCGTGCTCGAGTACGTTCAGGAAAGTATCGTGTCCTTCCCGCTTGGCCAGGGCCGACAACAGCTCGATGTTCATCGGGTCAATGTAGTCTTCCTTGACCATGACGAACATGATTTTCATGGCGACGTCCTCTGCAGCTTCGTCCCGGCGGGCTTAGGCCCGCGATTCGACCCGCCGCACCGCGCCGCGGTACTTGCCGCGCTCCGCGATCCGGACTTCCCAAAAGAGCTCGGCCAGGGTCCGGAGCACGCTCAGGATGTTCTTGAACTTGAAGGCCTTGGACCGGCCGTGCTGCCTCGCCTGCAAGGGCATCGGCACCTCGATGTAACTGCGGCCGGATCGGATCAGCCGGACCAGGATCGCCGCCATGTAGGCGAACCCGTGGGTCCGCATGGGTACGGCTTGCAGCAACATCCGGCGATGCACGCAGGGGCCGTTATAGTAGCGGAGGCTCAACCCGAAGAGCAAGTTAACCAGCCCCACGAAGGCGGCGGAGATGATCTGACGACGGCGCGACCGCACGGCTGGTGTGGAGATATAGGGCACGACGATGTCCGCGTTCCCCACGGCGTCCAGGATCGTGCGGATCGCCTCCGCAGGGATCTCGTTGTCCCCGGGGAACATCGTCACGTACTCCATGCGGGCCAGCTCCACACCGCGGGTGTAGTTGTAGCCGAACCCCCTGGTCCGCTCATTATGGATGACCCGGATGCGCGGGTTCTCGGCCGCCAGCCCGTCGGCGATGGCACCCGTGCGATCGGTGCTCCCGTCATCGAAGATGAGCACCTCGTAGTCGGCAAACCGGTCGCCGACGGCCCCGATCACCGTCGCCACCGCTGCGGCCAAGTTGCCCTCCTCGTTCAGGGCTGGAATGATGACGGAGAGGGTGCGCTCGCTCATTAAAAGGGTCCGGTGAAGGCCTTGTCCGGCACGTCCAGCGGGGTTTCGTGCTGGATGCCCAGTCGCTCCTCGGTCACCTCCGCGAGCCCCAGCATGGCCCGGGCCGCGTTCACGATATGCACGGCGCGCGGGTAGAAGTGCTGCGCGAGGGCCGGCGTGCTCGGCGAGGGCAGATCGGGGAACGTGACTCGTGCGGGGGGGGCCTTCAGAGTCCCGTGGGTCCGCTCGGCCGCCAACGCGACGATCTCCGCCGCAAAGCCCACGGTCCGCCAGGCACCATCCACCGCGACCAGCCGACCGGTCTTCCGGACCGATGCCAGGATGTGGTCCGCGTCGAGGGGGCGGAGGCTCCGCACGTCCACCACTTCAGCCTCGATGCCGTCCCGGACCAGCAGGTCGGCCGCGCGCAGGGATTCCAGGACCATGTAGGAGGTCGCGACGATCGTGACGTCCCGGCCCGGCCGCGCCGTCCTGGCCTTGCCGATCGGCACCGTGTAGTGGCCCTCGGGCACCGGCCCGAAGATGTTGTGGAGCCACCGGTGCTCCAGGTAGATGACGGGATTGTTGTCCTCGACGGCGGCGATCAGGAGGCCTTTGGCGTCATGCGGCGTCACGGGCATCACGACCTTGAGGCCCGGGACGTGGGCGAACATCGCCTGGAGGCTCTGCGAATGCTGCGGCCCCTGGCCCCAGCCGCGCCCGATCATCATGCGGATGACCAACGGCATCGCAGCCTGCCCGCCGAACATATAGTGCCAGTTGGCGGCCTGGTTGATGATCTGCTCGACCGCGAGGAGCGCGAACTCGATCCGTTGATGGACCATGATCGGTCGCATCCCGACGAGCGCCGAGCCGATGGCCACCCCCGTCATGCCGTTCTCCGAGGTCGGCATGTCCATGACCCGGCTTGTGCCGTACTTCTTCTGCAGCCCCAGGACCGTGCCGAAGACGCCCTTCGGGTCGGCCGGCACGTGCAACCCCATCAGGTAAACGGAGGGGTCTCGTGCGAGACAGAGGTCCGTCGCCTCATGGACCGCTTGGAAGAATTTCAGGTCCCTGGTCATGGCGCGTAGAGGTGCTCCGCCAGCAGCCCGGGTTCGGGGAAGGGGCTCGCCTTGGCGGCGGCCACCGCTCCCTCGATCTCCTCGACGAGGGAGGCCTCGAGCCGGTCGAGCTCCGCCGGCCCGACCAATCCGCGTTCCAGCAGCCGCTGCCTGGTCCGCGCGATCGGGCAGCGCGCTTTCCACTCCTCGAATTCCTGCTCCGACCGGTAGCCCGCGTGGTTGTCATAGTGGGGACCGCAATGTTCCCGCCAGCGATACGTCTTGAACTCCAGGAACGTCGGCCCGCCGCCTCTCCGAGCCTTATCCACCGCCGCCTTCGTGAGCGCGAACACCGCCTCGACGTCGTTGCCGTCGCCCTGGCGGCTTTCGAGGCCGTACCCCTCGGCCATCCGGTAGATCTCCCGATGAGCGGGCTGCCGGACGCCGAGCGAGGAATAGACTGAAAAAAAGTTGTTCTCGCAGACGAAGACGGCCGGCACCTGCTTCAGCACGGCGAAGTTGAGGGCTTCGTGGAAGACCCCCTCCTCGGTCGCCCCGTCGCCGAGGAACACGACCGTCACCCGTCGCTCTCCGCGCAGCAGCGTCCCGAAGGCCGCTCCCACGCCGATGGGGATGGTACTGCCCACGATCGGCACGGCGCCCAGGAATCCCACCGACCGGTCGACCAAATGCATGGAGCCGCCCTTGCCCTGGCAGCAGCCGGTCACCCGTCCATAGAGTTCCCCCAGCATGGCCTTCAGGCTCCCCCCCTTGGCCAGGTAGTGGGCGTGGGAGCGGTGGGTGCTGACGGCGTAGTCCTCCGGCTCCAGGGCGGCGCAGGCTCCGACCGCCGCCGCCTCCTGCCCGACGCTGAGGTGGACCGGGCAGCGCATCTGTTGTTCCGGATAGAGCTCCGCGATCTTCTCTTCGACCAGGCGAATCCGCAGCATGCGGCGGTAGAGATCGCTCAGCGCGACGGAGGCCATCGGGGACGGAATCCTTTCGCGGTCAGATGAAGTTGACGTGGGCGGGGGGATGGATGAGGTCCCAGAGGTAGCGGTTGACCTCGTCCATGCGGCAGTTCTGGCGGCACTCCGAGATGTTCAGCTCATGGCGCACGTGGTGGAAGCTCCGTCGCCGTTCCTCGCCCTCCCAAATCTCCGCAAAGGAGCGCTCGTTGAGGTTGCCGTAGCAGAAGCGGGAATCCTCCAGGTAGGCGCTACAGCCGTAGACGTCGCCGCTGGCCATGACGTAGGCCCAGAAGAAGGGGGTCGCCTGGCAGACGGAGTAGTAGCGCTCGCCTTCCCGCAGCTTTTCCATGGTCCGCCGGCGGAAGATCACCCGGAACCGGTCGGTTTCGAGCGCCGTCAGCTCCCGCTCCATCGGAAAGAGTCGGCTGTAATCGTAATCCTTGTAGCCCTTCTGCATCGTCTCGACGCTCAGCAGGTGCTGGGAGTAAGGCTTGATGACGACGTAGTCCGCCCCGATGTCCTTCGCGCGGGCGGCGAGCGCGAGCGATTCGCCCTCGTTCTCCGGCAGCAGCACCATCTGCACGCCGATCGTGCACTTGTACCGGTTGGCGTCCCGCACCTCGACCGCCTTGGCCAGGTTGCGGAAGACCCGATCGAAGTCGTCCGCCTTCGTCTGGTGGACTTTGGAGTAGGTGTCCCGGGTCCCGGCGTTCACGCTGGCCTTGATCCAGGTGATGGAGCCCAGGGCCTCCTGCACGACCTTCTCGTTCAAGGCCACGGCGTTCGTCGTCAGCGCCACGTCGATGCCGGCCTTCTGCGTCTGGACGATGATCTCGCCGATGTGCTTGTGGAGGAGCGGCTCGCCCTCTCCCGCGTACATGATGCTCTTGACGCCGCGCTCCGCCATCTCGGCGACGCGGCGGATCAAGAGGTCCTTCTCCAGACTCCGGGTTTTGTAGCCGATATAGTCCACCGCGCAGAAGGTGCAGCGGTGGTTGCAGGCGCCGGCGGGAGCAATCTCCACGTAAAGGGGGTACACGGACTTCGCCCGTTCCCACTCACCCCCCGCCGCCTGCCACTGGGCGATGCGGTCCGGGTGGTACATGAGCTTGTGCGAGTCGATCCGATAGAGGTCCATTCCCACTCCCCCGGAAGGTGGCGAGCCGGATCCGGGACCCATGAATGACCTGGGCCGGAAGCGAGCCCTCACGATACTGCGCAGGGGTCCACGATTGCAAGGCTATTCTCTCATCCACCGGGCCCGAGACGCAGCAGACGCTTGCACAGAGCCAGCAGCCCCGCCGCCAGACGGCCGCGCGCCGTGGTCCGGTACCAGCCGTCCTCTTCTACCACGTAGCCGGCGTGGATCAGGCGCTTCAGGCGGCGATCCAGCATCCAGTCGTAGCGATACCGTTTGGTCAGGTCTTCCAGCGACAGCCCGCGCTCGCCCGCGGCGGTCAGCTCGATCATGGTTCGGATCCCGACCGAGCTCTCCGCCATGTAGAAGAACTGGGCGTAGCCCATGAACAGAAAGAAATACAGAAGCCCCCCGCACAGGAACGTCACGGCGTCGGAGGGGGCGGCCAGCGCCGCCGGCCAGATCTCTCGATCGTCGGGTATCGTCGCATAGAGGAGCCAATAGAGGGGGAGGCAGGCGCCCCAGAGCCCCACGAGGACGACCGCCCGTCGCGCCACCTTGATCAGGTGGAAGACGGCGCCCTGCAGCAGGAAATACCCGCCGAAGGCCAGAATGCCGGCCAGTAAGCCCCGCATCAGCCCCCCTCGCCGAGCTGCAGGAACCGCTTGACAAAGGCGAACATCTCCGCCGCCGCTCTCCCCTTGGGGGTGTTGACGTACCGGCCGTCTCGCTCGACGACCCGGCCGATCTCCAGCATCTCGCCCAACCGCCGGAGTAGGACCATCTCCAGCGAGTAGCGCGCCGCGATGTCCTCGGCCCGGAGCCGGCGTTCCGGCGCGGCCTCGATCTCGATCATCATCCGGCCGGAAAACCCTCGGTCCACCAGGAAGTAAAACATGCAATAGCCGACGAAGAGAAACGCGAAGACCAGCAAGCCGTTCAGCAGGTCCACGGCCCAGCCGGCGCCCGTGTAACGAGCGGGCAAGAAACCCAGGTCCGGCGGCGTGAGGGGATACAGCAGCAACAACCCGACGCCGATCGCCGTGGCGATCCGGACCATGGTTTTGAAACGCAGCCGGGGGACCCGAACCTGAAAAAGGGCCACGTGGGCGACGAGGAAGAACAGAAAACCGCCGAGGGCGAGGACGAGCCCCTTCAGCATCCACGGCTCCTCATCAGGCTTCCCGCATCAGCCCGGCCAGGCCGCCCCAGGTCACGGCTCGATCGGCAAGCAGGCAGGCGAGCCCCACCGCGTTGATCGCCAGCCACTGGCTCCCGTGCAGCAACGTCGCGTAGGCGGCCGCGGTCGTGGGATCGGTCGAGGAAACCATCGTGAGCGCCGCGACGCAGAACCCGTGGAAGGTGCCGACGAAACCCGGCGCCGAGGGGACCGCGATGCCGAGGAGGACCACCACGAAGACGAGCGCCGTCTGCGCGCCCGTCAGCCCCAGCCCGAACCCCTCGGCCAGCAGGTGGAAGGAGAACACCCCGATCGCCCAGACCAGCAGGGACAGCCAGATCACCTGCAGCACCTGCGCCCCGCCCCGGAGTGCGCACAGGCCCTCGATGAACCGGCGGAAGAGGTCGAGGGCCCGCACCTTCCAGGGAGGCTGATGGCCTTGAGCCAGCCGCTCCGCTTGCCGATGGATCAGGTCTTGATAGCGCACGACGATCAAGAGCCCGACGATGAAGCCGGCGCTCAGCAGCACCCCCACGAGCCCCATCCGCCGGAAGACATCACCGCCCGAGCTGTTCAGGGATGGGGCGAAGAAGAGAGCCATCCCCAGGACTGCCACGAGCGCGATCATGTCGAGGATCCGCTCCAGGACGATGCTGGCGAACACCAGCGGCACAGGCCTCCCCTCGTTCCGCGCAAAGACCCAGGCCCGCACCACCTCGCCCAGCCGAGCGGGCAGCACGTTGTTCGCCATGATCCCGATGAAGGTGGCGGATACAAGCGACCGGAGCGAGGCCGCCTCCCCGTCGGGGAGCAGGTAACGCCAGCGCACTCCCCGGACCACGAGGCTCAGCAGCGCTGCGACCAGGCTCGCGATCAACCACCCCACCCCGACCCGGCCCATCTCGCTGGCCAGGCCGCCAAAGTCCACGCCCCGGAACGCGTACCACAGGCAGGCGAGGCTCAGGACAAGGCCGAGGAGGAACCCGGGAAGGAGCCGCCTACGCACGGCGCTCGATGATCGTGTCGATGAGGCAGTGGCAGAGGGCGAGGTGGGTGATCTCGACGTACCCGTAGGACCCCGAGTCGGCGTAAAAATTGACCGCGCCCAGGGAGCGGAGCGGATTGTCCGGTTTGAAGCCGGACATCGTGATCAAGGAGCAGCCGCGGGCAAGGCCGGCCTTGGCGCCGCGCTGGATGTTCTCGGATCGTCCCGAGCTGCTGATCGCGATCAGGACGTCGCCCGCGTCCGCGAACATCTCGACGGGTTTCTCGAAGACGTGGGGATACCCGAAATCGTTCCCGACGCAGGTGAGCAGCGAGCTGTCGTTGAAGGCCAGGGCTCGGATGCCTCCGTTCTTCCAGTAGTCCACGGCTTGATGGGAGGCGATCGCGGCGCTCCCCCCGTTGCCGATGAAGAGGACCTTCCGCCCGGCCGCGGCGCAACCGGTGATCAGGGCCATGGCCTCCTCCAGCCCCTGCCCCAGGCTGATGGATCGGCCGTCTCCTCGGGTGACCTCGACCGTGCGGAGCACGGCCGCCAGCTCGTCGAAATAGCGGGACATCGCATCCATGTCGTCTTGACTCCTTCGCCCGCGGTGGGCCCGATCACTTCAGCAGAGCCGTGACGAACTTGAACAGGGGAACCGGCTCGACGGCTGATCGGTTCCCGACGATCCGGACCGCCAGCGCGCCGACCGCGTTGCCGATGAAGGCCACGAGGTCCATCGGCAACCCCGCCGCCACACAGGGCGCCGCGACCGACAGGTAGGCGTCGCCCGCCCCCACACGGTCCACGACCCGGCTCGAGAAGACGGGAATCTGGCAGAACCCCTCCTCCGCGCCGTAGGCCATGGAACCGTGGTGGCCCCGCGTGACGACGATGCGCTGGCAGTCCAGCTTGCTCGCGACCCCGGCGATCAGCTCCCGCAGGTCGCCCGTGCGGTCGTGGCAGGCCAGCCGCATCTCCGGTTCGTCGATGCAGATGAAGTCGGCGCGCGGATACTTGGTGATCAGATTGAAGCCCGCGTTGGCGCTGTTCGTCTGGGTATTGACGGCCAAAAAGCGGGAGCCGCCGCACAGCAGGTTGATCATCTCGCTCCCCATCAGGCCATGGCCGTAGTCGGCCACCAGCACGAGGTCATAGTCTCTGATGACCGACTTGAGGTAGTCACACACCTCGTCCTCGATCCGTGAGGGGAGCGCGCTGTCGTCGAGGAAGCAGACCTCGAACATCTTGGAGAGGAAGGCATGGTCCACGTAGCGCCGCTTCACGATCGTGGACGCGTCGTCCCGGTGGAAGAACTGCGGCACGACGTTCGGCTTCAGGTGCGACCGGACGAATTCCTCGCGCGAGTCCCTGGACCCCAGGCAGGTCACCAGGTGGACTTCCTCGCAGAACCCCGCCACGTGGTTCGCGCAGGCCAGGATCCCTCCGGCGAAGGCCTCCTCCCGCAGAAAGCGGGTCGTCACCAGCAGCTCTTTCGGGGATTTGCCCATCGCCGCGCAGTAATGGTACTCGTCGATGATCGTCTCGCCGACGAGGAGCACCCGGAGCTTGCGCAGGGCGTCGAGTTTGCGGATCACGTCCTCCGCCGAGTAGCGCTGCCGGAACCCCTTGAGAAAGGCCTGGGCCTCGTCAGGGTAGACGTCGAAGTGGCTGTTCAGGAGCTCCGTCGAGCTGAAGGTGATTTCGTTGGTGAAATGGATGCGCCCGCCGGCGGCCTTGACCGCCGCCTCCTCCCGGTGGATGCCGCCCGTCACGTCGCGCTCGGCGGCGGCATACTCGTCGCCCTTGACGTAGACCTGCGGCTTGAGCAGCCCGATCGTTTCGACCGCGGTCGGCCAGCGGTTGATCGCGACGAAGTCCACCGCGTGCAGGGCCGCGACCGACTCCGCCCGCAGCCGCTGGTTGAAGACCGGCCGGCCCGGTCCCTTGTTCACGTGCTCGTCGCGCGTCACCGTCACAACCAAGACGTCCCCCTCCTTCTTCGCAGCCTCGAAGTGCCGGATGTGGCCGGGGTGGAGGAGGTCGAACACCCCGTGACAGTGGACGATCGACTTGCCCTGCCGGCGGAGGTCCGCAAGGATCCCCGCCAACTCTTCGAGCTCCTTGACCTTGTTCGCCGCGTTGACGCCTTTCATGGGCTCTCCTTCAGCGTGGTCGTATCATTTCGACAGGAACTCGAACCATTCCTTGGTCGCGCGCGAAATCGAGTCCGGGGTCCAGACCGGAGCCTCCGCCCAGTCCTGGATGTGGGCGAGCATCCGCCCGACGCCCTCCTCGAACGACACCTCCGGCTTCCAGTCCAGGTACCGGCGGATCAGCGTGGTGTCGGCGAAGGTGCAGTCCGGCTCGCCCGGCCGCTTGGGGATGTGCGTGACCGGCCCCCCGAGCAATGCCACGAGGCGGTTCACGCTGTAGGTCCCGCCCGAGCCCACGTTCAGGACCATCTGCCGCACGTCCGACTCGGCCGCCGCGAGAAACGCCCGCGCGACGTCCGTGACGTAGGTAAAGTCCCTGGTCTGAGTCCCGTCCCCCACGATCGTGAAGGGCTGACCCGCCAGCTTCTGCGCGAGAAACACCCCGAAGACCGCCCCGTAGGTTCCCGAGGTCCGCGACCTCGGCCCGTAGACGTTGAACAGCCGCAGCGACACGACCGGAAGCTTGTACACCTGCCCCCAGTGCAGGGCGAGTTGCTCGCCGAGGTACTTGGTCAGGGCGTAGGGGTACTGCGGCCGCACCTCGGCCGTTTCTGGCGTCGGCACCTCGTCGGGGATCCCGTAACAGGAGGAAGACGCCGTGTACAGGAACCGCTTGACCCCCGCGAGGCGGGCCGCCTCCACGACCGCCGCCGTCCCGTCCACGTTGGCGTGGAAATACTCGAGCGGCCGCTGGATGGAGGGCACGATGTCCGCGAGCGCCGCGAGGTGGAAGACCCAGTCCGCGCCCTCGAAGAGCGGCCGGATGGCCTGCGCATCCGCCACGTCCACTTGATGGAAGGACCAGCCGGAGCGGCCCTGAAAGGCGGTCAGGTTCTCACGCCGGCCGGTGGACAGATTGTCGAGCACCACGACCTCGTGGCCGCCCGACAGCAGAAGCTCCACCAGATGGCTGCCGATGAACCCTGCCCCGCCGGTAACGATCGCTTTCACGCCCGTCCCCCCGCTATTCCCCGCCGCCCCGGACCGGTCGCTCAATCAGGCGTGTCCGGGGAACCCACCGTCGATCAGCCGCGCGAGCAGCCGGTCCACGACCCCTGCCGCAACCAGGTTGACTCCCAAGATGATCCGGCGCCGGACCGGCTGCGCCATGGTCTCGGCGCGCGGCCGACGGATCACCGTGACGATGCGGGTCGCGACCGTCCGTGCATCCTCCACCGGGCCGACGAGCCCTCGATGCCGCTCCGTCCGGCGGCGCGCCGCCTCGAAAAAGTCCGTCCGCGTCGCCCCGGGCAGGACCAGGCTGACCTCGATGCCCGTGCCCAGGAGCTCGGTCCGGAGCGACTCCGTCAGACCGACCACCGCGAACTTCGCGGCGCAGTACGCCCCCACGTAGGGCGATCCGCGCCGGCCGGCGGTCGACGCCACGTTGACGATGTGGCCGGCGCCCTGCCGCCGCATGACCGGCAGCGCCGCCTTGATGCCGTGGAACGTCCCCTTGAGGTTGACCGCCAGCATGGCCTCCAGGTCCTCGGCCGTCGTCTGCTCGACCGTCGCGAACAGCCCCGCGCCCGCGTTGTTGACCAGAACATCGAGCCGACCGAACCGCTCCACGCAGCCCCTTACCCCCCGCTCGCAGGTTTCCGGATCGGTCACGTCGCCGGCGAAGACTTCCGCCGCACCTCCCGCCTCTCGAACCGCCGCCGCAACCGCTTTCAGCCGCTCGGCTCGGCGCGCGACCAAGCCCAGCCGGGCTTTCGCCCGCCCCAGCGCCAGAGCGGTTTCCCGACCGATGCCGCTGGAGGCTCCGGTGACCAGGACCACGCAGCCGGCAAGGGAGCGGCCCACGGCGCGGCCTTCCTCCTTCTTTAGAAGGGCCAGGCGGCCAGCCTGGCCCTCGCCCACCGGACGAAGATCAGGGGTGCGAACCGCGGCCCCACCCCCAGGTAGGCGAGGGGGATCAGCGCCAGCCGGCCGGCCACGTACCACCAGCGCCGGTCGCGGAGCGGCGTGGCGACCCAGACGAACGAGAGGGGCTCCCTCCGCAGGAGCCCGCGCACCTGGGCCAGTTGCAGCCGGTTGGACACACACACCAGCGTCCGAACGCCCCGCGCCCTGGCCTCGGCGGCGACGTTGCAGGCCTCCTGCACCGTGTCCAGCGAAGGTCGGGCACCGGGCCGCTCGCCGGAACAGGTGACCGCCTCCGCGGGCACGCCGCGCCGCACGAGCTTGGCCTTCAGGAGCCGCTCCACCGACTCGGGATAGCGCGCGGAGTTGCTCCCGTACAGCCAGATGGGCGCCCCGGACTCTCGATGCAGCGCGACCGCCCGATCGATCCGCTCCTCCGCCTCCAGCGTGTCCGGGTAGTGACAGAGGAGCCAGATGACCGCCTCCTGGCTCTTCCGGACGTCCTGTGATCCCGTGCATCCGGCCCCGCCGCTCACAGCAGCACGACGTTCGTCTTCTTGCCCTTGGCGTGGCGCGTCGCGTTCCTGGTGTCGAAGACCAGCGGCGCGAGGCGGACCACGGTCTCGTAGTCGAAGGCCGAATGGGCCGTCAGGATCAGGACGCCGTCGCAGCTCCGGAGCCGGTCCTCGGTGACGGGGACGGCCTGGTAGACCCGGCCTTCCACCTCGAAGGTCGGCGTGTAGGGGTCCGCGTAGCTCAGCGCCGCGCCTTCGCGCTGGAGCAGCTCCATCACCTTGGCGGCGGGCGTCTCCCTGGGGTCCGCCACGTCCGCCTTGTAGGTCACGCCGAGGACCAGGATGTCCGCGCCGTTCAGGCAGCGGCCGCGCCGGTTCAGCAGGCGCTGGAGCTTGGCCGCGACGTAATAGGGCATGGCCTCGTTGATCTCGCCGGCCAACTCGATGAACCGCGTGTGCAGGTCGTACTCCTTCGACTTCCAGGCCAGGTAGTAGGGGTCCAGCGGGATGCAGTGGCCGCCGACGCCGGGCCCCGGATAGAAGGGCATGAACCCGAAGTTCTTCGTCGCCGCCGCGTCGATCACCTCGTAGACATTGAGCCCCATCCGGTCACACAGCAGCGCGAGCTCGTTCACCAGCGCGATGTTCACCGACCGGAACACGTTCTCGAAGACCTTGGTCATCTCCGCCACGCGCGGCGAGGAGACGGGGAAGATCTTCACGATGGCCTGCTCGTAGAAGGTCTGGGCGTGGGTCAGGCAGGCGGGCGTGACGCCGCCCACCAGCTTGAAGGTGTTGTGCGTCTTGAACGAGCGGTTGCCCGGGTCCACCCGCTCCGGCGAGAAGGCGACGTAGAGGTCCTGGCCGACCTTCAGCCCGCCCTTGGTGAGGATCGGGACCATCACCTCCTCCGTCGTGCCGGGGTAGGTGGTGCTCTCCAGGACCACGAGGATCTGGGGGTGGAGGTGCTTGGCCAGCTCCCCCGTGACCTTGACGATGGCCGTGATGTCCGGTTCCTTGTTCCTGGTCAGGGGCGTCGGCACGCAGATCAGGACGACGTCGCAGTCCTTCAGCGCCCGGAAGTCCGTGGTCGCGGACAGCCGGCCCGCTTCGACGGCCTGGGCCAGCTCGGCGCCGTCCACGTCCGAGATGTAGTTCTCCCCCCGATTCACCCGCTCGACCTTGCCGGCGACCTCATCCACCCCGATCACTCGGAACCCGACCTTGGCCTGCAGGACGGCCAGCGGCAGGCCGACGTACCCCAGACCCACGATGCCGACCACCGCGGAATGGTCCTTGATCTTGTCCAGTAGGGACATGCTCACCTCGTTGAAGAAGGAACGCCCCCCCCGGCGCCGACCGGGGGGAACCCGCTCAGACCCCGTAGTACTCGCGATACCAGCGGACGAAGCGCGGCACGCCCTCCTCGATGGGCGTGGCCGGCTTGAAGCCGACGGCCTTGTCGAGGTCCTCCACGTCGGCCCAGGTGGCCGGGACATCCCCCGGCTGCAGGGGCAGGAGGCGCTTGGCGGCGGTCCGTCCCAGCGCCCGCTCCAGTACCTCGATGAATCGGAGCAGGTCCACCGGCCGGTGATTGCCGATGTTGTAGACCCGGTAGGGCGCGGCGCTGGTGCCGGGGTCGGGCCGGTCGCCGGACCAGGCCGGGTCGGGCGCGGCGGGCCGATCGAGCACGCGCACGACCCCCTCGACGATGTCGTCGATGTAGGTGAAATCGCGGGACATGCGCCCTTCGTTATAGACCTCGATCGGCTCGCCCGCCAGGATCGCGCGCGTGAACCGGAACAGGGCCATGTCCGGCCGGCCCCAGGGCCCGTACACCGTGAAGAAGCGCAGCCCCGTGCAGGGCACCCCGTACAGATGGGCGTAGGTATGGGCCATCAGCTCGTTGGCCTTCTTGGTCGCCGCGTAGAGCGACACGGGATGGTCCACGTTGTCGTGCACGGAGAAGGGCAGCTTGGTGTTGCCGCCGTAGACCGAGCTGGAGGAGGCGAAGACGAGGTGGCGGACGCCGGCCCGGCGACAGCCTTCTAGCACGTGCAGGAAGCCCACGACGTTGCTGTCCACGTAGGCGTGGGGATGGCTGAGCGAGTAGCGCACCCCCGCCTGGGCCCCCATGTGGAGCACCAGCCCCGGCGGGCGCTCGGCGAAGAGCCGTTCCATGCCCTGCCGGTCCGCCAGGTCCAGCTTGACGAACGTGAACCGGTCCGCGGGCGCCAGGCGCGCCAGCCGCGCCTCCTTGAGGCCCACGTCGTAATAGTCGTTCAGGTTGTCGAGCCCGACGACGTCGTCGCCCCGGTCCAGCAGCCGGCGGGCGACGTGAAACCCGATGAACCCGGCGACGCCGGTCACCAGCACCGGGGCGGTCACCGCCACGGACATGCGCGCTCCAGGGAGCCGCCCTCAGGAGACCGGAACCACATCGGAGGCATCGATCTCGACGGCGGCCGCCTGCTGGATCAGATGGACCGAGATCACCAGCCGGTAGGGTTTGGTCTTTCGCAGTAGGATCCCGCGGATGCCCTCCAACGGTCCGCGAGCGACCTCCACGACCATGCCCTCGCGGAGGTAGGGGTAGGCATCGTACCGCAGGCTGCTGTCCATGAGCCGCTTGAGCGCCTGGATCTCCTCCTCGGGGATGGGCTCGGGGCCCTCCGCCCCGCCCACGATCTGCACGACCCCGGGGACCTTGAGCACGGTCAGCCGATCCTGCAGGGTGAAGGTCGCGAAGCAGTAGCCGGAAAACAGGGGGACTTCGATCTTCTTCTTCCGGTCCTTCCACTGGCTGAGCCGCACGACGGTCGGCAGCAGCGGCTCGACCCCCTGCGCCACCAGCCGGTCGCGCACCTGCTTTTCGTGACGGGAGCGGGTGTGGAGCGCGTACCACCGGAGGCTTCCATTCGATTCGGGCATAGCTCCGCTCTCTCACTTACAGTGCGGGGATGGCCCCAGCCCCCTGGAGTCCCTCGATTCCTGTTCGACGATCCGAGCCCGCGACAGGGCCGGACCTATGTCCCGACTATGATGGGAGCAACCGACATACCACCGAGCCCACGCCCATTACCGGGCGGATTCGACGGTTCTGCTCGTCCTGCCGGCCTGCATCCGGAAGTTGGGTGCCGGAATGACACAGCGCCTGTGCAATCGGCGCATCGGCAGGTGACCGAGTCGGCCCCGGAGCGAAGACAAGCAAGTGGGCATCACCGCGCTCGTCTCCATGGATGACATGGGAGGCAGCTTAGCGCCTTACCAACGGCCAGGGGTGGCCGGCTTGAGCGGGGAGGATGGGCCAACCACTCAACAAGAAGGGAGGATGATTGCAATCGTTGACGACACGCCCACTTCCCACCGCCGCGAGGGTCGAGCGAAGCCCGTTGCCCGACCAGCCCTTCCTCACATTCCCAGTCCTGCTTTTCGGGGTGAGCTTTTGCCACAGTCACCAAGACTTGTCAAGATATTTCGTGCACTTCTCATCACGCAGTCCTGTGGACAGGTCAACTTATCCCCAGGCTCCACACAGGCCGGTGCCTGTGGTCGGACAACCAGGCAACCGGCCCGAACCGTTCATTGCTTCGCAATAAAAGGCGGAGGGCCATGGTCTGCCTGGAAGACTTGAAGGGGATCAAGCACCTGGGCGGCCGACAGGACCTCCGTTCCACCGTCCGGCCTTGACCGGAAGAGGTCGAAGGCCCGGCTCAGATGGTAGCCGCACCCCCCAGGAGCCAGGAGCTCGGCCAGGGCAGCGGGGGGTTCCCAATGGGCCGTGAGGAGGGCCGTCCGCGCGGGGTTGCGCCCGCTGAACGTGAAGGAGAGGTGGTCCGGCAGCCAGTCCGCCCCCCCCGTCGCATAGGACACGAAGAGGCGCGCCCCGGCCGCTCCGGCCAACTCCGCCAGGTACCCGTTGGTCAGGTAGCCGTTCTCCCCGACGTCCAGCCATCGGCCGGGCGGGGACAGGCAAGCGTGCGCGGCGTAGGTGCGCACTTCCAGGAGCTGCTGTTGAGAGGCGAAGAGGGTCCCGATGGGGCCGTATCGTTTCACCAGCCCTTCGATGACTCCCTCCTTCACCGCGGAGCGGCCGGCATTGGTCGGCCCGCTGTCCACGTGGGCCAGGACGTTGTAGCCCCGGTCCGTGATGAGGTAGCAGTTCCGCGGCATCTCCAGGTCGCAGGGGTCCTCGCCGAAGAAGGGCACGGACACGACCGCCCCGCCGTCGAAGGGCCAGGATTCCCCGTGGGCCAGCTCGATGACGTGCGTGAAACCGAGCTCCCGCAGCAGGGACAGGTAGTCATAGAACAAGGCCTTCCGGTTCCGCCGGCTCGGCACGATGATCGGAATGTCCTTGGGGAGGTGGAACAGGGTTCGGGGGTCCACATGGTCGTCGTGGTCGTGGGTCAGGAACACGGCGGCGGGCCGGGGCAGCAGCGAGGTCCAGACCGACGGGACCGGCGACTCTGCGAACCAGGGCATCAGCCAGGGATCAAACAGCAAGAAGCGGTCCTGCTGCCGGTAGAGCAGCGCCGCATGACCGAGATGGACGATGTCGCGGTCGCGCGTCGCGGCCAGCCACTGCTCGCGCACGGAGGAGCGGGGAGCCGTCGTCAGGAAGCCGTGCGTGCTCAGAAGCTCCATCAACCGGGTCAGGTGCCGCTCCACGTCCCGACCGGCGGCGGCGGCCACGGTCCGCAGCTCGGAGCAGGTGTGGGAGCCGTCGAGAAAGCCGACGAACTTGCCGACCGCCGGGGCGATCGGCCGGTCGAAGCTCAGGGGAATCACCTGCCGGGTCACCGAATCGAAGACCCGCAGCCCGCTGTAGGTCACGCGGGCCGACTTCGTGGGATCGAGCGGGTACTCCCACTGGAAGGACCCGTCGGGCCGGCGCCCGCACCGGATGTGGGCGCTGAGATAGGCTCGCGACCGGACCAGCTCGGCGTAGGCATCTTCCAATCGCCGCTTGGTGGCAGGGTCGTCGAGGCTCGCGCGGCGGGAGAAGACGTCGCTGATCGCGGTCTCCACGCCGCTCAGCAGCAACTGGTGCGCCTCGTGGAGGCTCGCCACCACCTCGGGCGCCACGCCTCCGAGGAACGGCAGGGGGCCGGGCGATTCCTGCGATTCGAGCTGGACCCACGTCCAGGGGGCCAGGCCCACGTGGACGTCGCTCTTAAGCTGGCTCCAGATCGCGCTCATACCCTCAGCATCCGGCGGTGGTAGGCACCCGCGGTTCGCCCTTCAGGTACTGCTCGACCACGTAGTGGGCAAAGGCCATGGAGCTGGTAAACGCAGGAGAAATCGCGTTGAGGATGTGGAGGCTCTCCTGATCCCGCAACACGAGGAAGTCCATGACGAGCGCCTTCTTGTGCCAGTCCACTAGCTGGGGCCGAATCCCGACTTTCCCGCTCGGCAGCAGATCACCGGGAGCGAGTGCCTTCACGAGACTCCTGGCATCCTCGAAGAAATACTTTGGCAAGTACTTTCTTGGCTCTCTCAGCGCGACGGCCCTGAACTTTCTGTCCATCAGAACGAGCCGGGTGTCGTCGAGCAGGATCCGGAGCGTCTCGCCGCTCAGCCCCTCCCAAAACCCGTAGTTTTCCCGTCCAAGGGCCGGGATCGCGGTCGGCCCGACATAGACATGGTCGTGGATGCCCCGCGTGAAGTGCACGCCCAGAAAGGGCGTCCGGAGATCCGGGGCGGGATAGATGTTGCCCCTCACCAACGACGCCTTCTCCGGCGCCAGTTCCCGGTAGGTGCCCTTGAAGGGGATCAACCGGAACTGCCGGGCCAGGCCGAAGCCGTGCGCAACCGAATCGCTGTACGCCCCCGCCGCGTTGATGAAGGTGCGGAACCGGACGGGGCCGCGGCTGGTCTGCGCCGTCCTCGTCTCCTTGAGCCCCGTGAAGCTGGTCCCCGTGAGGAGCCGGACCTTGCCGGTCTTCTGCAGCTCGTCGACGAGACTCCGGAGAATGGCCTGGGGATCGACGATGGCGGTATCCGCGCAGAACAGGGCGACCTGGTGCGTCCGGGCGAACGGCTCGCGGGCCCCCAGTTGCCCCTCGTCGATCAGCTCGACCGAGGCGCCGTTCCCCAGCCCTGTCTGATGCAGCGTCTGGAGCACGGGGATCTCCCCTTCGTGCCTCGCGACCACCACTTTGCCGACCTCGCGCAGAGGCAACCCCCGTTCCCGACAGTAGGCCTTCATCATGCGATTGCCGCGGAGGCAGAGCGCGGCCTTGAGGCTGCCGGCCGGATAATAGATGCCGGCATGGAGGACGCCGCTGTTCCGACCGGACGCGTGGGCCCCAACCCTGCCCTCCTTCTCCAGGATCAGGACGTCCTCCGCCCCGCGTGAGACCAGCTCCCGGGCGAGGGTCAGTCCGATGATGCCGCCGCCGCAGATGAGGATGTCGGTGTCCGCGCACGTCATATCGACCGTGAACGGCTCATGCCTCGCCGCGTCCCGTCGCCCGGCTGATCGTCGGCTCGTAGAGGACCTGCACCGTGTTGCCGTCCGGGTCGGCCAGATAGCAGGAGTAGCTCCCGTCCCGATGGCGGCGGGGCCGGTGGACGATCGGCGTCCCCCGCCGCTCCGCCTCCGCGCACAGCCGGTCCACGACCGCCTCGGTCTCCACGACAAACCCGAGGTGGTCCAGAAACTGGCCGCGCCGGTCCGCATAGGCCGCGAGCTCGTCGGCGGCGACCTGGTGGAGCGCCAGGTTGTCCGATCCGGAACTCAGGTAGAGATTGTCCGGGTCCGGCTGCCAGACGACGCGCAGGCCGAAGAGCCCCTCGTAGAACTCGCGAGACCGCTTCAGGTCCGTCACCCGCAGGGCCAGATGCCACAGGCCCCGTACCCCCGGCGTCCCCATGCCCCTCCCCGTGGATCGGGCGTGCCGCGCCGCCCCGCCGGCGCGGCTACCGCCCGTCTCACTTGTACGGCCTCGGCCGCCGGGGCGTCAACCGGAATCTGGCGGCCTGTCCCGGCGGCTGGACGGCCCCGCCGCGCGGCTGTTCCCGCGCGGCGGGGCTGTGATAGGATCGGCCCGTCCATCCGCGAAACCGGAACCGAGGAGCCCCGATGCGCACCATCAGCCCGATCGCCCTCTCGTTGTCCCTGCTGTCCCTCCTGACGCTGCCGCCGCCCGCCCCCGCCCCCGCGGCGGCGGGCGGCCCGTCGCAGGCCGGCGAGCCCGCGCGCGTCGGCAAGGACGGCGCGCCGATGGTGTTCGTGCCCGCCGGACCCTTCCCCATGGGCGTGCCGGCCGGCGACCGGGACGGGGGCCGCGACGAGTACCCGCGCCACGAGGTGGACCTGGACGCCTTCTACATCGACCGGTACGAGGTCACGAACGGCCGGTACCTCGAGTTCGTCCGGGCGACGGGCCATCGCCCGCCGCAGCATCCGACGAATCCCTCGCGCAACCTCTGGCAGGGGGGAATGATGCCGGAGTCCGTCGCGGACCGTCCGGTCATCAACGTGGATTGGTACGACGCGGACGCCTACTGCCGCTGGGCGGGCAAGCGCCTGCCGACCGAGGCCGAGTGGGAGAAGGCGGCCAAGGGCACGGAGGATCGCCGCTTCCCCTGGGGCAACGTCGAGCCGACCCACAAGCACCTCAACTACAACCAGCAATGGCAGGGGGAGAAGACCCTCATGCCCGTCGGCAGCTACCCGGCCGGCCGGAGCCCCTACGGCGCCGACGACATGGCGGGCAACGTCTGGGAATGGGTCGCCGACTGGTATGACCCGCACTACTACGAGAAGAGCCCGGCCAAGAACCCGAAGGGGCCGGACACCGGCACGCATAAGGTGCAGCGCAGCTCCGGCTGGCAGGTGGAAACCCCGCTCGTCCGCATCTTCACGCGCGTCAAGAGCGACCCGCTGATCCGCAATGAGTCCACCGGCTTCCGCTGCGCCGCCGACGCGCGGGACGGGGAGATGAGCCATTGAAGCGTGGCTGATCGAGTCATGGGAGGATTGACGCTAATGATCCCGGCTTCAGCCCCCTCCCTCTTCCATCATCCAATGCCTCAATGCTTCAACGCCTCACTCCTTCACTCCCCCCTGCTTCCATCCCCCGATCCCTCAAGTCCGCCATGAGCGTTCCTGGTTTGAGGGGTCTGCGCGTCGCGGCCTTCGAGAGCCGGATGGCGGAGGAGATGGCCGGGCTGATCCGGCGGCACGGCGGGGAGCCCCTCGTCGCCCCGGCCCTGCGCGAGGTCCCGCTCGCGGACAACGCGGAGGCGCTCCGGTTCGGCGAGGCGCTGCTGGCGGGCCGCTGCGACCTGCTGATCCTGCTCACGGGGGTCGGCGCCCGCGCGCTGATCGAGCTGCTCGACAGCCGCCATCCGCCCGAGGCCGTCCGCGACGCGCTCCGCCGCACCGACCTCGTCGTCCGCGGTCCCAAGCCGGCCGCGGTCCTCAGGGATCTGGGGCTGACCGCCGCCGTCACCGTCCCCGAGCCCAACACCTGGCGCGATCTGCTCGCGGCGCTGGACGCCCGCGGCCCCGTCCGGGGACGCCGCGTCGCGGTCCAGGAGTACGGCGCGCCGAACCCTGAGCTGCTTGGTGGGCTCGCCGACCGCGGCGCGCTCGTCACCCGCGTGCCCGTCTATCGCTGGACCCTGCCGGAGGACACCGGCCCGTTGCTGGCGCTGCTGGGGGAAATTCTCGCAGGACGGGTGGACGTGTTGCTGGTGACCAACGCGGCGCAGGCCGACCACGTCATGGAACTCCTGGAGCGGGACCGGCGATCCGATGCGTTCCGGCGGGCGCTTGCGCGGATGGTCGTCGGCTCCATCGGGCCGACCGCCGGCGAGCGGCTCCGCCGCCACGGCTGGCCCGTGGACCTCGAGCCGAGCCATCCTCGGATGGGGACCCTCGTCAAGGAGGCGGCGGAGCGGGCGCGGGAGCTGCTGGCGGGCAAGCGCGGCTCCGGCTGACCGCGGTCACTCAGGAAGGCTCGCCCGGCGTGGAAGCCGGCGACCTCCCCGCGGAGCCGGTCGGCGTTGCCCCGTCCCCGGCCGCATCGCGGGCGCAGCGGAACCCCAGCCAGTTCATCTTCGTGTTCGGGTCCGTCCCGTTCCGCTGGGTCACGCGCACGCTGGGGGTGCTGTCGATCCACCCGCCCCCGCGGAAGGCCTTCTGCGTGCCCTGCTCCGGCCCCTTGGGGTTGCGGTCCGGCCCCTTCTTGTAATAGTCGCGGTCGTACCAATCCGCGACCCACTCGGCGACGTTGCCCGCCATCTGGAAGAGCCCGTAGGGGCTCACGCCGTTCTCGTACTTGTTCACCGAGATGATCGGCGGGTACAGCAGGAGCCGCTCGGGCCGGTCGCGGACGGGACCGGAGAGCCCCGTCCGCCCGAAGTTGGCGCGGCTGAGCCCGGCCGGCTGGTTTCCCCAGGGGTAGATCCGCCCGTCCTCGCCCCGCGCCGCCTTTTCCCACTCGGCCTCGGTCGGCAGGCGCTTGCCCGCCCAGCGGCAGTAGGCGTCGGCGTCGTACCAGGACACGTGCATGACCGGGTGCGCGGCCATCGCCTCCTGAAAGTTGCCCCCGTCGTAGCGCCAGTCCACCAGCGGCCGGCGTCCCGTGGCCAGCACGAACCGCAGGTACTGGACCGTGGTCACCTCGAACTTGTCGATCTCGTAGGCATCGAGGTACACGCGCCGCTCCGGCATCTCCGCCGGGTAGGCCTGCTTGTCCCGCTGCTTGCCGCTGCCCATGAGGAACCAGCCGGCCGGCACCCGCACCATCTCGTCCATCGCCGGCAGCTTCGCTCGTTCGGCGGCAAGCGCCTTTCCCTCGGCCGTCCACTCGACCGTGATGTCCGCCACGTCCTCGCCCCGGCCCGCCTCCCCGGCCGCGACCAGGAGCACGCCGGCCAGGATGGCCGTCCATGTCGTCCGCCGCGTCATGTGATGTCCTTCCCCCCGCACGCCGCCGTCCCTCCGTCTAGCCTCGTCGTCCGCGCGGCGCCGGCGGCCCGTCGAACTCCTCCAGCGGCTGGAAGTTCACCGGCAGCTGAAAGAGCAGGTCCGACACCGGCCGGATCTTGACGTGTTTATATTCGACCTGCCAGCTCCCGTCCTTCCTCGCCAGCTTCAAGGGGAACCGGATGTCCGTCGCCAGCCACTGGTAGTAGACGTCCGCCCCCCCGCCCCGTTCCCGGCGCACGGTCACCTCGTAGAGCGTCGTGGGGTGGCCGTCGAGCGTCTCGGTCCCGACCACCTCGCGCGACACCTCGCCCTCCAGCCGCTCGCTCACCTTCGGCGCCTGCTCCGGGTCGTAGGGGACCGTCTTGAAGTGCCGCATCCGGGACAGGAGCAGCCAGATCACCTGCTTGTCCTTCCGCACGATCGTGACGTTCACCGGCCCCGGGTCGTGGTGCTCCAGCCGCCACATGTCGTCGCGGTAGTAGATGTTCGCCTTGCGGCTGTGCCCGTTGACCTTGGTGATCTGGTCGGCCGTGAACTCCAGCGCCCAGGCGCCGGACGCGCCGAGGAGCCATGCGAGGAGCGTCACGCCGAACGGTCGCACCCTCATGGTGAATGGCTCGAACCCGACGGAGGCGGTGGGGGGCGGAGCGACCCGCTTCCCGTCGCCAGGGCTCGGCGTTCGGACCCGGACCGACGACCGAACACCGAGAACCGACGGCTCCCCCCCCGCTTCCTTCACGGTTTCGCCTTGATGGTCTCGACCTCGAGCGTGATCCGGACCTCGTCGCCGACGACCAGGCCGCCGTTGTCCAGGGTCTTGCTCCAGTTCATCCCGAAGTCCTTGCGATTGAGCGTTCCCCGCCCGGAGAACCCCGCCCGGACGTTGCCCCAGGGGTCTTTCGCCACACCGTTCAGCCGCCCGACCAGCGTGATCTCCTTCGTCACCCCCAGCAGCGTCAGGTCGCCGACGGCCGTGTACTCCCCGTCCGCCCCGCTCTTCTTGTAGTGCTTCATCCGGTAGGTCATCGTGGGGTACTTCTCGACGTTGAAGAAGTCGGGGCCGCGGAGGTGGGTGTCGCGCTTCTGGTGGTTGGTGTTCACCGACGCCGTGTTGATGGTCGCCTCGATGGCCTTCACCGTTCCGGCGTCGGGGTCCATTTCGATGAAGCCCGCGTAGTCCATGAACCGGCCGGTCGTCTTGGAGACCACCATGTGGGCGACGCTGAACTCGATCGTCGTGTGGTCCGGGTCCACGTCGTAGCGCGCCGTCTCCGCCGGCGCCAGGGCCGGCGCGACCAGAACGAGCACCGCCACGAAGCCCGCCGCCGCCGTTCGCCTCATCCTCGCCACCTCCCTCGTCAACGCCCTTCGCCCGCGGTCCGGCCCAGCCTACCGGCTCGGCCGTCGCGCGGTCAAGCCCGTGGCGCGCCCCGATCGGCTGTGCCATAATGCCCAGCATGAGGGCGCTGGTCAAAGCCGCCCCGGAGCCCGGCCTCACGCTCCGGCAGGTGCCGGACCCGGTTCCCGGCGCGGGCGAGGCCCTCGTCCGCGTGAAGGCCACCTCGCTCTGCGGCACCGACGCGCACATCTACCGCTGGGACGAGTGGGCGCGCAGCCGCGTCCGGCTTCCCCGCATCCTGGGCCACGAGCTGTGCGGCGAGGTCGTCGAGACCGGCCCCGGCGTGGCGTCCGTCCAGGTCGGCGACTATGTCGCCGCCGAATCCCACCTCACCTGCGGCGTCTGCTTTCAATGCCGCACCGGCCAGGCCCACGTCTGCCAGCGGTACCAGATCCTCGGCATCGACCGCGACGGCTCCTACGCCGAATACGTGAGCCTCCCCGAGCGCGTCCTCTGGAAGACCTCGCGCGACATCCCGCCGGAGCTGGCCTGCGTCCAGGAGCCGCTCGGCAACGCCGTGGACGCGGCGCTGGCCGAGGAGCTGGCGGGCCATTCGGTCCTGATCACCGGCTGCGGCCCGACGGGCCTGTTCGCCGCCGCCGTCGCCCGCGTGGCCGGCGCGTCCCTCTTGATCGCGACGGACGTGAGCGACCACCGCCTGGGCCTCGCCAAGCAGCTCGGCGTCCACCACACGCTGAACGTGAAGACCGACGCCCCGGAGACCGTCACCGCCGCGATCCGCGAGGCCACGGGCGGCGAGGGGGTGGACGCGGCGCTGGAGATGTCCGGCGACCCCGGCGCGCTGCACCTGGCCTTCCGGTCCGTCAAGAACGGCGGGCGCGTCACGTTGTTCGGCCTCTCCGCCGGGCCCGTCTGCTTCGACCTGCCCAACGAGATCATCTTCAAGGGTATCCGTGTCTACGGCGTCACCGGCCGGCGCCTCTTCGGCACCTGGTACCGGCTGGCCGGGCTGTTCAAGGCGGGCCTCGACATCCGGCCCGTCATCACGCACCGGCTGCCGCTGGAGGACTTCGCGACGGGGTTCGATCTCGTCTCCTCCGGCCGGTGCGGCAAGGTCGTTCTGTTCCCCTGAGCTCAGGAGGCGGCTCACCCGTTCTCGGGGCCCGCCGGCTTCGCCACGTGCCGGGCCGCGGGCCAGCCGCCGCCCAGCGCCTTGTAGAGCTGGACGATGGACACCAGATGGAGCCGGTGGGTTCCCGCCAAGGCCAGCTCCGCGTCGAACAGGTTCCGCTGGGCGATGAGCACGTCCAGGTAGTTGGCGAGCCCGCCCTTGTAGCGGAGGTTGGCCAGGTGGAGGGCCGAACGCAGGGACGCCACCTGCTCCGCCTGCGCCTCCCGCTGCTCGCGGGCCGTGCGGACCGCCACCAGCGCGTCCTCCACTTCCTTGAAGGCCACGAGGATCGTCTGCTCGTACTGGGCCAACGCCTGCTTGGCCTGCGCTTCGGCGGCCCGCTGCTGGAACCCCAGGATCTGCGCGTTGAGGATCGGCCCCGTGATCGAGGGCCCCGCCACGCCGAAATCGCCGCCCCGTGAGAGCAGCTTCGCGAGCGACGGGTCGGCCACGCCGAGGAGCCCGGTCAGGGAGAGCTTGGGGAAGCGATCCGCCTTGGCCATCCCGATCCGCGCCGTGGCCGCACCCAGCTCCTGCTCCGCCTGGACGATGTCCGGGCGGCGCTGGAGCAGCTCCGACGGCAGGCCGGGCGGCACGGTGGGCGGCATCACCTGCTCGGTGAGCGGCCGCCCACGGGGGATCGAGGCCGGGGTTCTGCCCAGCAGCACGCTGAGCTGGTTTTCCTTCTGGACCATCTGCCGCTCGAGCTCGGCGGCGCGCGCCGCGGCGTTGGCCCGTTCCGCCTCGAACTGGTCCGCGTCCAGCTTGGTGATCAGGCCCTGCCGCAGCCGCGCCCGGGCGATCCGCACCGACTCATCCCACGCCGTCAGCGTGCGCCGGGCGATCTCCAGCTGCAGGTCCAGCTGCCGGAGGTCGAAGTAGGCCTGCGCCACGTTGCTCACGAGCTCCAGGACGACGGCGCGCCGGGCCTCCTCCTTGCCCAGCAGCTCGGCGCGCCCCGCCTCGTTGGCGCGGCGGATGCGTCCCCAGATGTCGATCTCCCAGGAAAGGTTCCCCTGCAAGTAATAGTTGAAGGGGTTGGGAAACCCGGGGACCAGGAAGTCGGTGTTCCGGCCGAACGCGGGCGCGTTGACCGTGCCGTTCATCTGGGGGGCGAAGTCGGTCCGGGCGATGAGCAGCTTGGATTCGTACTCCTCGATCGTCGCCGAGGCGCGCTTCAGGTCCTTGTTCTCCGCCAGCGCGATGCGGATGAGCTTCTGCAGCTCTTCGTCGCGGAGCAGCTCCCACCAGGGCAGGTTCGCGATGGACGCCCCCTCGGCCTCCGCCATGCGGAAGGCCTCGTGCGGCGGCACGGCCGGACGGGTGTAGTCGGGTCCCACCGCGCAGGCGGCGAGGAGCGCCGACAGCCACACCAGGGCCAGGTTGCGCATGTCAGGCACCTCCTTCTCTTCCGGAGCCGCCCGGCGCGGCGGCCGACCGCAACGCCGGCGGCCCGTCGCTTCGCCGAGACAGCCGGCTGATCAGCACGAAGAACAGCGGCACGAAGAAGATGGCCAGGAACGTCGCCGAGAGCATCCCCCCGAACACGCCCGTGCCGATGGAATGCCGACTGGCCGCGCCGGCGCCGGTCGCGACCACCAACGGAACCACGCCCATGATGAAGGCCATGGAAGTCATGACGATCGGCCGGAAGCGGAGCCGGGCGGCTTCGATCGCCGCCTCGGTCGCCGGCAGGCCGGCCGCGTGGCGCTTGTTGGCGAACTCCACGATCAGGATGGCATTCTTGGCGGCGAGGCCGATGAGGGTGACCAGGCCGATCTGGAAGTAGATGTCGTTGTTCATCCCCATGAGCCAGACGGCGCTCAGCGCACCGAAGACGCCGAACGGCACGGCCAGGACCACGGCGAGCGGAACCGACCAGCTCTCGTACTGGGCGGCGAGCACCAAGAACACCATGACGAGCCCGAATACGAAGGCCAGCGCCGACTCTTTCCCCGCCCGGCGCTCCTGGTAGGAGATGCCGCTCCAGTCGATCCCGTAGCCCCGTGGGACCAACACCTCCTGCGCGATCCGGTCCAGGGCGGCCAGCGCCTGGCCGGAGCTGGTGCCCGGCGCGGCGGCCCCGAGGACCAGCGCCGTGTTGAAGCCGTTGAAGTGCGTCACCGGGTCCGGTCCGCTGGTGTATTCGGTCGTGACCACCGTGTCCAGCGGAATCATGGACGGCCCCCGGCCGTCCGGGCCGCCCAGGGCGCGCACGTAGACCTTGGAGAGGTCGCCGGGATCGGATCGGTACTGCGGCTCCGCCTCGGTCTGCACCCGGTACACGCGGCCGTACTTGATGAAGTCGTTCACGTACAGGTTGCCGAAGTAGGCCTGGAGGGTATCGAAGACCTCCGAGATCGGCACGCCCAGCGCCTTGGCCCGCTCCCGGTTCACGTTCGCGTAGAGGCGCGGCGCGCTCACCCGAAAGCCGGTGCCGATCGCCCCGATGGCCGGGTCCTGCCTGGCCTTGGCGATGAACTCTTGGACGACCGCCGCGAACGGCTTGAAGTCCCCCCCGGAAGGGTCCTGCACCTGCACGGAAAAGCCGCCCGTGGCCCCGAGCCCGCGGATGGACGGAGCGTTGAAGGCCAGGATCAACGCCTCCGGAATCTTGGCGAACTCCTTGTACGCCGCGCCGATCAGGGCCTGCACGTGCTCGTGCGGCCCCTTCCGCTCGTCCCAGTGCTTGAGCGGCAGGAACATCGTGGCGGTATTCGACCCCCTGGTGCCGAAGACGAAGTTGAGGCCGGACATCGCATCCGTCGAATGAATCGCCGGGACCGAGAGGAAATACCGCTCCACGCGGTCCAAGACCCTGTCGGTCCGCTGCTTGGACGCCCCGTCCGGGAGCTGCACGATCGTGATGAAGTAGCCCTGATCCTCGTCCGGCAGAAAGCTGGGCGGGATCACGCGGAGCAGGCCGACCGAGAGGGCCACCAGCGCACCGAACGCCGCCAGGGCGATCGCCCACCGCCTGATGACGACCGCCACGCCGGCCGTGTACCGACGCTGCGCCCGGTCGAACAGCCGGTTGAAGACGCCGAAGAAGCCCCCGCGCGGGCCGTGGGACGGCTGGAGGACCAGGGCGCAGAGGGCCGGGCTGAGCGTGAGCGCGACGAAACCCGAGATGGTCACGGCCATGGCGATGGTCATCGCGAACTGCTGGTAGAGCCGGCCGGTGATGCCGCCGAGGAAGCCCACGGGGACGAACACGGAGCAGAGCACCAGCACGATCGCGACCACCGGCGCCGCCACCTCGCCCAAGGCCTTCTTGGCGGCCTCCCTGGGCGCAAGCCCGTTCGCGAGATGGCGCTCGACGTTCTCCACGACCACGATCGCGTCGTCCACGACGATCCCGATCGCCAGGACCATCCCGAAGAGCGTGATCGTGTTGATCGAGAACCCCAGGGCGCTCATGCCGGCGAAGGTGCCGATCAGGGAGACCGGCACCGCCACGCCCGGGATCAGCGTGGCGCGCCAGCTTTGCAGAAAGAGGTACACGACCAGGATGACCACGACCATGGCCTCGCCGAGTGTCTTGACCACCTCCTGGATGGAGACCTCGATGAAGCGGGTCGTGTCGTAGGGCACGTCGTAGGAGACGCCGGGGGGAAAGGCCTTGGCCAGGTCCTTCATCTCCCGCCGGACCCGCTTCACGGTGTCCAGGGCGTTGGCGCCCGGCGACAGGAAGGTCAACAAAAACACGTTGGGCTTGCCGTTCCACCGCCCCTCGAGGGTGTAGGATTGCGCGCCCAGCTCGACCCGCGCCACGTCCTTCAAGCGGATCATCGAGCCGTTCGGGAGGGCGCGGACGATCAGCTCCTCGAAGTCCTTCACCTCCTCCAGGCGCCCGCGCGTGATGACCGGGATGGTGAGCTCGGTCCCCTGGGGGGCCGGCTCCCGGCCGACCGTGCCCGCGGGAAAGTCCCGGTTCTGGTCGCGGACGACGGCGGCGATGTCGGTCGGCGTCAGGCTGAGCTGCGCCATCCGGACCGGGTCCAGGATCAGCCGCATGCTGTAGTTCTGCTGCCCGAACACGTAGGCGTCGCCCACGCCGGGCAGCCGCTTGATGTTGTCCACGATGCGGAGGATGGCGTAGTTGGACAAATACACGGTGTCGTGCGTGGGGTCGCTGGAGCTCAGGGCCACGACCGCGAGCAGGTCGGGCGAGACCTTCTTGACGGTGATGCCCTGGCGAATCACCTCCGGCGGGAGCTGCGGCTCGGCCAGCTTCTGGCGGTTCTGCGTCTGGACCTGGGCGATGTCCACGTTCGTCCCGATCTCGAACGTGAGCTGGATCGTCATATGGCCGTCGTTGGTGCTGGTGGAACTGTAATAGAGGAGGTTGTCGATGCCCGGGAGCTGCACCTCGATGGGGCGCGCCACGGCGTCCGCGACGACTTCCGCGCTGGCGCCCGGATAGTCGGCCTCGATCTGGACGACCGGCGGCGTGATCTCCGGAAACTGGGCGATGGGCAGGGCGGAGAGAGCCACCAGCCCCACCAGGACGACGGCGATGGAGAGGACCGACGCGAAGATCGGCCGGTCGATGAAAAAGACGGGATTCACGTACCGGCCTCGGTCTTGGCAGCCGGCCCCTTGCCGTCGGCGGCCGGCGCGACGCCCTCGAACGGCACCGGCTTGACGGGCGCCCCCGGCATGATCCGATGGACGCCCTCCACGACGATCCGCTCGCCCGCCTGGAGTCCGCCCTCGATGAGCCAGCGATCCCCGTGCCAGGACGTCGCCTGGACGTCCCGGACCTCCACTTTGTCGTCCGACCCGACCACGAAGACGACCGGCCCCTTCGGCCCGAGCTGCACGGCCCGTTGCGGCACCAGGATCGCCGCGGTTCGCAGGGCACCCCGCAGGCGCACCCTGACGAACTGCCCCGGCATCAGGACGCGCTCGGGATTGGGGAACACGATCCGCGCGTCCAGCGTGCCCGTCTCCGTCCGCAGGCCTACGTCCAGGAGGTCTAATTTCCCCTCGTGCGGATAGGTGCTGCCGTCGGCGAAGGTGATGACGCCCGTCAGCGCGTAGGTCTCCGCGCCCTGCACCTTCTTCTCCGCCCGCTCCCGGCGCCGCTTCAGGAGGAAATTCTCCGGCGTGCTCACGATCACGTACATGGGGTCCACCTGATGGATCACCGTGAGCAGATCGGTCTGCGCGGAGACGAGCCTCCCCTCGTAGACCCGGGTCCGCTCGATCAACCCGTCGATGGGCGCGGTGATCAGGGTGTTGTTCAAATCGAACTGGGCCTTCACCAAGTCGGCCTTGGCCGCCTCCAGCGCCGCCTTGGCGGCGAGGTCTTCCGCCACCGCATCGTCCACGTCCTTCTGGCTGACCGCTTGCTCGGCCAGGAGCGGTTTGACCCTGGCCAGGTGCTGCGTCGCCTGGACCACCCGCGCCTCCGCCTGGGCGATCTTGGCCCTGGCGTTGGCCACCGCCGCCTGGAACGGAACCGGGTCGATCTGGTAGAGCCGGTCGCCCTTCCTGACGTCGCGCCCCTCGGCGAAGTAGCGCTCCTTGATGATCCCCGTCACCTGCGAGCGGATCTCGACCGGCCGGGAGGACTCCGTCTGCCCGATCAGCTCCGGCTCGTCGGGTACCGTCTGGGTCGCCACGGTCAGCACCCGGACCTCCGGGAGCGCCGGGGCGGGAGTGGAGGCCGCTTCCTGCTTGCAGGCGACCGCCCCCCCACCCGCCAGGGCGGCCAGCAACAGCAGGGCGTGACGTCTTCCGCCATGGGGAGCCATGACCGTCCTCATCGCGTCCGCTTCCCCTGTGGCGGTGGGGAGTCGGAGGAGCCGGCGCGCGAGATCTCCTCCACGATGCACCGGGTCAGGCAGCCGGCGGCCTGAAGCTTCACCCCCTGTCGCCACATCCTGGTCAACAACGCCTTGCCGGCTTCGTCTATGAACGTGACCCCCGTGAGGTCCACCAGGATGCGCCCTTGGTCGGGCTCGGCGAGAGCCCGCCAACTGCGATCCAGCTCCGCCACCCAGGGACCGGTCAGCCGGCCCTCGACCTCCAACATCGTGGTCCGGGATTCTCTGTGAGTCGTGATCTTCAGCATCCGGTGCCCATGCCTCCTCCTCGCCGACGCCTCACGGACCGTCTCTTCGCGAGACCGAGAGGGCAAGTGCCGTTCCACGACACGGCCGGCGGCGAGACGGCGGGAGAAGTCATTGAAACGACGGCGGAGTCCCCCCTGCGGCTGCGCCGATGTGTCGCCGCAGAGAGGAAGGCTGCCGAGGGGGCGGCGCCGACATGCCGGCACGCTGCCGACATATCGGCGTCCGGGCCGGGGGGAGGCTAGCGATGCGGCCGACGGATGCCGAGCTTCTGCATGCGGGATTGCAGCGTCGTGCGTTTCATGCCGAGACGCGCGGCGGCGCCGGCGGGGCCGCCGATGACCCATTCGGCTTCGGCAAGGGCGCGCAGAATGTGCTCCCGCTCCGCCGCTTCCAGCGTGGCGACGGGCTGCGTCTCGTCCCGGGCCGGAGCTTTCAGTTCGGCCAGCGGGACGCGCAATTCCGCGCCGGGGGAGAGGATCACCGCGCGCTCGATCAGGTTTTCGAGCTCGCGAACGTTCCCCGGCCAGTGGTAGCGCGTCAGGGCGGTCATGGCGTCGGAGGGGATGCTCTCGATGCGCCGGTTCATCCGCCGGGCGAACTTTTGCGCGAAGTACCGCACGAGCAGGGGAATGTCCTCCCGGCGCCCGCGGAGCGGCGGGACCGTCAGCGGGAAGACGTTGAGCCGATAGTAGAGGTCGTCGCGGAACTGCCGATCCGCGACCATCCGGACCAGGTTCCGGTTGGTCGCCGCGATCAAGCGGACATCAACCCGGATCGTCCTCGTGCCGCCCAGCCGCTCGAACTCCTGCTCCTGCAAGACCCGCAGCAGCTTGGACTGCAGCTCGAGCGGAATGTCCCCGACCTCGTCCAAAAAGAGCGTTCCGCCGTCGGCCAGCTCGAAGCGGCCGAGCTTCTGCGCGATGGCCCCGGTGAAGGCGCCCTTCTCGTGGCCGAACAGCTCGCTCTCCAACAGACCGGTCGGGATGGCCGCGCAGTTTATCTTCACGAACGTCCGGTCGCGCCGGCCGCTCCGGTTGTGGATGGCCCGGGCGATGAGCTCCTTGCCGGTGCCGGTTTCCCCGAGGATCAGCACGGTGGAATCGGTGCGCGCGACGATCTCGGCCTGCTTCAAGACCTCTCGAAGGGCCGCGCTGTCGCCGACGATCTCCTCGAAGTTGTACTCGCCCTGGATTTCCCCCTCGAGGTAGAGCTTCTCCTTGCTCAATTTGTCCTTCAAGTCGGCGATCTCTTGAAAGGCCAGCGCGTTCTCGATCGCGATCGCGATCTGGGTGGCGACCTGGACCAACAGGTCCACGTCCTCCGGAGCGAAGGCCTCGGCGCGGAGGCTGGCGATGTTCAGCGTGCCGAGGGGACGCTCGCGCGACCGCAGGGGCACGCAGCAGACGGACTTGATCCCTTCGGCGATCAGAAGGTGGACGAACCCGGAGGAGAAATTCCGGAGCTCGACCTCGCCGACGACGCAGGGCTTGCCCGAGCGGAGCGCGTCGCCGGCCGGCGTGCCGTCGACCGGACCGACCATCCCTTCGGACACCAGCCCCCTGCTCACGGGAAAATCCAGGGCGTAGAGACGGAACCGGTCGTGCTCGGCCTCGTAGAGGGCCAGGCTGGTGTAGTCGTTGGGCAGCACGTCCCGCAGGCAGGCCGTGGTGGCGGCGAAGACCTCGCGAAGATTCAATCGGGAGACCAGGGCGTTGTTGATCTTCAGGAGCAGGCGCAGCCGATCCCGCTCGCGCGTCAGGAGTCGCTGGGCGGCCTGGGCCCGCTCATGGTTCAGCACGTTGCCGACGGCCACGGCCACCTGGCTGGCCACGCGCTGCAGGAACGCCACGTCGGCCTCCCCGTAGGCACCCTTCTGCAGGCTCCCGAAGCCCATGGCGCCGAGCCGCCGGACGGCCGTGGTCAGGGGGACCAGGCACAGGGCCCGGATGCCGTCCTCCCGCGCCCGCCGGATCATCTCCGGCCAGCGATCTTCCTCCGCCAGGTCCGAGATGAGCAGCGGCTGCTGCGTCCGCCACACCAGACCGGAGGGGGTCTCCTCGACCGGCTCTTCGTGGCCGCCGACGATGTCGGCCGGCACGTTCGCCTGCAGGGTGTGCAGCCGCATCACGTGGCGCTCCGGGTCGTGCAGGGACAGGCCCACGAAATTGACGTTCACGACCCGCGGCAGCCGCCGGGCGAGGTCCCGAAACAACTCGTGCAGGTCCCGGTGGGCGGCGACGGCCTCCGACACCTCCAAGAGGGTGCAATACCGCGTGAGTTCGGGTTCTGCACGGGGCTGCGTCGGCCGCTCCGCCATGGGCGTTAGTATGGCCTGCGCTCCCCCCCATTGCAACCGAGGCCGGGTCGGCGTGGCGCAACCCGCCGGCCTGGACCGCGCGTCCTATTGATCGCCCCGTGGTTCTCTGCCACAATCCGCCATGGCCTACCATTCCTTCAAGCAGGCGGTCGAGGCGCAGCTCGAGGAGATCCGCAAGGCGGGGCTCTACAAGACCGAGCGTCAGATCCTCGGACCCCAGGGCGCCCTGATCCGCGTCGCCCGGCCCCACGGCCCCGCGGAGGTCCTGAACCTCTGCGCGAACAACTACCTGGGGCTCGCGAACCACCCCGACCTCGTGCAGGCCGCGGCCGAGGGACTCAAGCAGCACGGCTACGGCATGGCCTCCGTCCGCTTCATCTGCGGGACGCAGGACCTGCACAAGCGGCTGGAGCAGGCCCTTTCGACCTTCCTGGGCACGGGCGACACGATCCTCTACGGCTCCTGCTTCGACGCGAACGGCGGCCTGTTCGAGACGCTGCTCGACGAGCGGGACGCGGTCATCAGCGACGCGCTCAACCACGCGAGCCTGATCGACGGCATCCGCCTGTGCAAGGCCACGCGCGTCCGCTACGCGCACGCGGACATGGGCGAGCTGGAGGCGGCGCTCAAGGAGACGGCGGGCAGGCGGCTGCGGCTGATCGCGACGGACGGGGTCTTCTCGATGGACGGCGACCTCGCGCCGCTGGACCGCATCGTGGAGCTGGCCGAGCGCTACGACGCGGCGGTGGTCGTGGACGACAGCCACGCGACCGGCGTGCTGGGCAAGTCCGGCCGCGGCACGCCCGACCACTTCGGGGTGGCGGACCGCGTGGACCTGATCACGAGCACGCTCGGCAAGGCGCTGGGCGGGGCGGCCGGCGGGTTCACGTCGGGACGGGCGGAGATCGTCGAGCTGCTGCGGCAGCGGTCGCGGCCGTACCTCTTCTCGAACGCGCTCCCGCCGCCGGTGGCGGCCGCGGCCCTCCAGGCCGTCAAGCTCGTCGCGCAGGGGGAGGCCCTGCGGGCGACGCTGGCGGAGAACAGCGCCTTCTTCCGCGCCCAGCTCGCCAGCCTGGGGTTCCGGCTCGTGCCGGGCGCGCACCCGATCATCCCCGTCCTGCTCGGGGACGCGGCCCTGGCCACGCGGATGGCCGACCGGCTGCTCCAGGAGGGCATCTACGTGATCGGCTTCAGTTACCCGGTGGTCCCGAAGGGGCAGGCGCGCATCCGCGTGCAGATGTCCGCCGCCCATACCCGCGCCCAGCTCGACCGCGCGGTGGCCGCCTTCGCGAAGGTCGGCCGGCAGTTGGGAGTCATCGGCTAGTCCGGCCGGCCGGTCGCCTCCCGCCGGCGCTCACCGGGCGCGCCCACCCTGCCCGCCGCGCGCCCGTTCCTGCCGCAATCGCTCGAGATAGCGCACCCGCTCGTCGTCCTTCGGCTCGTAGGAAGAGGGGCGGTAGCCGGCGATCACCCCTCCCAGATAGTCCGCGGTGAGGGCCGCCCCCGCCCCGAGCAGCGAGAGCAGCAACACGAGCAAGACGAAGCCCCGGTTCCGGCTGAGCCAACTGCGGATCGCGTAGAGGAACCGGAGGCCGCGCCGCCGCTTGACCATCGGGACGACGGAGGAACGGCGGGCCACCCGCCCCATCGGCGGCACCGGACCCCGCTCCTCCCGGGCGGACCCCGACGGCAGGTCCGGGGCGGCGGCGGCCAACTCCGCCCAGACAGCATCGGCCGCCGCCGCACGCGCGGCTCCCTGCGCCGCCAGGACCCGCGCGAGGTCGTCCACGCCGACGAGCTTGAGCCGGAGCAGGTCGTCCAGGGTGAGCAGGGTGAAGAGTCGCCCCTGGTCGTCCAGGACGGGAAGCTGGCGGATGCCGCGGGCGACCATCACGTCCACCGCGTCCGGCAGGGTATCGGTGAGCGACGCCGTGATCAGGGGCGTGCTCATGACGGCCCCGACGTCGACCGCGGCCGCATCGGCGCCCGAGGCGGTCACCCGGCACAGCAGGTCGCCGCGGGTGACGAGCCCGACGGGCTCCAGGCCGTCCACGACCACGACGGCGCGCACGCCGCGCGCCGCCATGAGCCTGGCCACGTCCTTGACCGAGACCTCGCGCGGCGCGGTGTGCACCGTCGAGGACAGGGACGACTCCCGCGTCCGCTCCGCGGCCTCCATCGGGCCCTCCCCTCCGTCCTGGGACGGATCCCGGGACCATGGGCGCCCTCGGCCCATGCCGGGGCGGGTTCAGTATAGCGGAGGCCCGGCGTCCCGCGGGTGGAAGGGACCGAAACTGCTTCCGTCTGTTTGGAGGGGTGGGACGGCGGGGGTGCTGCGCCCCCCGCGCGCGGCTACTCGCGGATCATCTTCGCGCGCTTCTCCAGGTAGGCGCTGCGGACCGCGCCGTAGAGGTTCACGGTCACCTCCTCGAAGCCCTCGAACGTCTTGTCGATGTTGATCGAGCGGGTGTTGACGATGTCGCCAGCCCGGGCCCCGATGTTGGCCATGCTGGAGGTGAAGTCGTTGGTGACGAGCTGCGGCCCGTCGTGGATCTGCACGAAGGGCAGGATCAACCAGTTGAAGGGGTCGAGGGCGATGTCCATGACGAACCCGAACCCGTCGCGCAGCGTGAAGGGGCCGAGGAAGGGGATCACCAGATAGGGGCCCGGCTTGACGTCGTAGGAGCCGAGCGTCTGACCGAAGTCCTCATCGGGCGTCTTGAGCTCGAAGACCTCCCCGGCGAAGTCGAAGAAGCCGCCGATGCCGAAGGTGGAGTTGATGACGAGCCGGCCGACCTCGATCGCCGCCCCCTCGAACTTGCCCTGGAAGAGGTTGTTCAGCACCCGCGGCACGGTCCGGATGTTGTGAAAGGCGTTCTGGATGCCGAACTCCAGCGGGTCCCAGACGACCTTGTCGTAGACTTCCGCGACGGGTTTGAGGAGGTATTCGTCCAGCTTCCGGTTGAAGGTGAACATCGCCTGGTTGAAGGGCTCCAGGGGATCGTACGCCTCGGCCGACTCGCCCCCAGCCTCGCCCGCCTGCGCAAAGGGATCGACGAACTCCTCCGTCTTGTCCCCGCCGCCCGGCTCCGCCGGCGGTTGCCCCGCCGCCGGCTCCTTGCCGGCCTCCGCGGGCGCGGCCGCCTCCGCGACGGCCGATGCGGCGGGCCGCGCGGGCGCGTCGGCGGAAGCCTGGGCCGTGGGCACGAGGGGCGGCGCGGGCTCGATCGGGAAACCGAAGGGGGAGGCCGGCGCTTCGGCTTCGCCCGCCACCGGGTCCGGCAGCCAGGTGGATGGCCGGCTCTCCGGCAACAGCTCCCCCAGCCCCGCGCACCCGGTCAACGCCAGAGCCAGCACGCCGCCCGCGAGCCGGCCCGCCCACCGCTTCACGCCCGCCTTCCCTCTCCCCACTGCGTCACCTCCCGGCCTCCACATCCCCCACCGCCGCCCCCTGGGGGGCGCCGATCCGCCCCTCGGGTCGGCGCACTGTAGCAGAATCGCTTCGCGGCCGCCAACGGGGACCGGGCTATTCTCCCCGGACTATGGTGCAGACCTCGGCGTAGATGCCGAACACGTAGCTGCGGAGCGACTGCTGGACGTGGGCGACCTTCGTGATCCCGCCCTGGAGCATGGCCGTCTCGACGCGCGTGTCGCCGGTCGCGACCAGCCCCAGCACCTCGCTGCTGCAGGACTTGCCGGTCTTGGTCATGGAGGCACGATTGTCCACGATCAGGCTGCCGCCCTGGACATCCGTCACGATGAATCCCGGCCCGGCCGTAAAAACGCTCGGCTGAAAGCCGACCATGGCGCCGGTACACCCGGAGAGGAACGCTGCGGCCACGACGACCATCACAACTCCCTTCATACGACCTCCTGGATTGGGTGGTGAATGGGACTCCTCGGTCCGGCGAGCGGAGCAACGCGCGCCGCCCGTCCGCCGGCCGGGCGGATTATTGACGAGCCGCACCCTCCCTTGTCAAGGTGGGCGTCGGAAGCGGCGCGAGGGCGGCCGGCTCACCGGACGACTTCGCCGACGAACCGCCCGAGGCGCTCGAAGTAGGCCGCGCCGCCGACGTGGTAGAGGTCGTTATGGCCCGCGCCGCGCACCAGGTAGAACTGCTTGGGCTCCCGGGCCGCGGCGAAGACCTCTCGCCCGAGCTCCGCCGGGATCAGCTCGTCCTGGTCCCCGTGGATGACCAGCACGGGGATCGAGACCCGGCCCAATCGCTCCGCGAGGTCGAACCGCGCCTGCAGGAAGAGGTGCATCGGCAGGCCGCCGTACATCAGCTTGGCGACCGCCGCGACGGAGGGAAAGGCCGATTCCAGGATCAGGCCGGCCGCCGGCTGCTTGGCGGCGAGGTCCCCCGCCACCGCGCCGCCCAGCGAGCGGCCGAACAGGATGAGCCGTCCGGGCGGGACTTGCCGGACCTCCCGCAGGTGGCGAGCGGCCGCCTCCGCGTCGCGGTACAGGCCCTCCTCCGACGGGCTGCCCTCGCTGCGCCCGTAGCCCCGGTAGTCGAAGAGGAACACGGAGAGGCCCAGGTGATGGAGCAGGCCGAGGTTCTCCAGGCGGTGGATGATGTTGCCCGCGTTGCCGTGACACCAGAGCAGGGTCGCCGCCGCGCCGGGCGCCTCGACGTACCAGCCGAACAGCCGCGGCCCGTCGGCCGCCCGGAACCAGACGTCCTCTAGCGGCAGGCGGCTCGCGCGGGCCCAGTCCCGCTCGACCCAGGGCTGCGGGTGGTAGATGAACATCCGGTCGAGCGGGCTGGTCATCAGAAGAACGCCTGGATCGAGAAGACGACCTGCCGGTCGTCATACCGCCGGGTGAACTCCATGCGCACCGCGAGGTTCTGCGCCAGCGTGTACCGCTGGCCGACGAAGACCCGGAAGTCATCCGAGCGGTCGCCGAGAGGATAGTACAGGTAGCCGGTCGAGGCCATGACTTTCCAGCGGTCCGAGAGCGTCGCGAGCAGCCCGACGGTCCCCCCGCCGCCGATCCGGTAGTTGTCCGTCCAGGCGCGGCCGTAGTTCGCGTCCAGCTCGGCAAAGGCGAAGTAGACCTCGCGGCGCCACAGGGCCGACTCCGCCGCCGCCCCGGCCCCGCCGTTCACGTTGACGTTGCCGCAGTAATTGCAGCCGGGCCGATGCACCGTCTCGTAGTCGGCCAGGACCTTCCAGGACGGCGCCCGGAACAGGCCGTCGATCGGGGAGAGCGACACGATGTCCAGCAGCCGGAGCTGCTCCAGCCGGTACTTGTTGTCTTGCTGGTAGTGCCGGAGGCTGAGTGCGAGGACCTCGAGCTGCGCGTCCCGGGGATAGCCGGGGTCCGGGTCGAGCAGGCCGTGGTAGCCCGCCCGGATCGTCACCTCCTCGAACAGCCCGCCGTTCCGCCAACCGAAGCCGGCGCCGGCGCGGGACGTCCGGTGGCCGTCCTCCGGCGGCCGGACGAAGGGCTCCACGGCGAAGGGCGGCGAGCTGACGCGGAGCGCGCTCCTGGCGAGGAGGATCTCCCGGTTCCGCGCCTTGTCCCGTTCCGCCGCGGCCTCGTCCGTCGCGCCGCGGTAGCGAAGGTAGTCGGACACCAGGTCCAGGACGAAGGCCTGCCGGTCCACCGCCAGCCGCGTGAACTCCGCGGCACGCGCCGCGGCCGGGTCGTCGGCGAGGCGCCGCACCCAGGACCGCTCCTCCCCCGAGAGCGTCTCGCGTTTGCGCTTGATCTGCGTGCTGCGCGCGGGACGGGAGACGACCTCCCCCACGAGCCCGGCTTGGTCCAGCAGGGCGCGGATCGTGTCGGCCGGCACGGTCCAGACCACGAACCGATCCACCAGATGCCACGACGGGTCGGCCACGTCCAGCAACCCCAGGATGTGGTAGGCGCAGTTCTCCTTGAAGAAGAAATAGTCGAACGTGGCGTGGCCCAGCTCCCAGACGTGCATCAGCACCAGCCGGAGCTGCGCCTCCGTGAGATTCAGCCGGTACTCCCAGATGTCCCGGTTCTCGATGTCCCGGTACTCCTGGACCTTGAGGTAGTAGGGCGCGATCGAGAAGGCCCCCCGGTACCCGCCGAAGACGCCCTTGACCGCATATTCGAGCCCGGGGTTCGGCGGCACCTCGGCCGCGTAGTTGATCGTATAGGCCAGCAGGCGCGTCTGCTCGGTCTGCCCCCGCTGATCCACGCGCAGGAACGTGTGCCCGAACATGGAGGAGGGGTTGTTGAGGTAGGCCGCGGCGAAGATGAGCGTGAGCGAAGTCGGGTTGATCTCCCGGTACCAGGCGTCGAACCGCTCGCAGGGGTCCGGCGGCAGGCGGCGGGCGTCGAACTGCAGCTCCGCCCGCAGCCACTCGCGCCGCGCGATGAAGGCGCACTGCGGTGGCTGCTTCGAGCGGCCCACCGGCTCGGCCGAGAAGAAGCCGGCGAGCGTGGCATCGAGCTCCGCCTCGGGGTCGGTCTTGCCGTCCGGCGACAGAAAGAAGCCGGGATCGTCCACCTCGCTCGTCCAGCCGCCGAGCAGGTTCTCCCGGTCATGGAGCAGCAGGCGCCACTCGCGCCGCTCGGCGAGCTTCAGGTCGGCGGCCCGCCGGACCAGCTCGGGGAGGTAGGTCGGGTCCGGTCCATCGGCGACGGCGGGGGATGCGATCGCCAGCAGCAGCGCCAAGGCGAGGGGCGGAGGCTTGACGTGGCGGCGGCGGAGCACGGGCGAGGATAGCACGCGGAAGCGGGGAGCGTCGCGGGCGGGAAGGCGGGCTTCCGGCCCCCCGGGGCCGGAAGCCGACCGATCTCACCGCGCGAGGGCCACCTGGGCCAGGGCGGGGTCCGCCGCCATCGCCCGGCGCAGAGCGAGCAGCATCGCTTCCGGCGAGGTCCGCGCGGCCTCCGCGAGCGCCGGATACTGCGCCTGGGCCAGCGCGAAGAAGGCCGGCCGCCGCTCGACCGGGACGCCGAGCAGCGTCGCGAGCGACGCCAGGTGCTCGCCCTCGCCCCGCGCCATGTCCTGCGAGAGGTCCTCGGGGTTCAGCGTCGCGAAGACCCGCGCCTTGTCCTCGGACCACAGCTTGCCGTCGTTCTTGCAGCCCAGCGTGCCCGTCGTGATCGCAAAGGGCATCGTGATCGAGTTCGTCGTGGACATGAGCAGTTGCGGGCCGATGCCCTGGCCGAGCTTGGAATCCTCCCAGGCCACCTTGCCCAGGCCGCAGCCCGGCCCCGTGTCCGCGGTGCCCGCCCGGGCGTCGTGCGACGGCGCGACCATGAACGCCAGAGCAACGGAGAGCGCGAGGAGCTGTTTCAACATGATGACCTCCCGGTTGACGTCGAGGGACGCGAGACGCGACCGTTCCGCGTCCCTTGCCAGCGTGCGTACAGGGGGAAAGGTAGCAGAGCCCCGGCGGATGGGGCAAGCCGATCGGAGGTAGGGCTACCGGCGGATCGAATACTCCGCGGTCGCCTCCGCCCAGTCGGCGGGGTCGAGCGCGGCGAGGGCCCGCATCAGGTCCACGAGCAGGGCCGTCTGCGACGGCTCGTACTCCTGGAAGACCGCCTCCGCCGCCTGCCCCTTGAGGAGGGCCACCGGCCTGCGGGTGACGATCACCTTGATCTTCTCGGCGGCGGTCCGCGTGCCGGGCAGCAACCAGGTCTTGAGCCGGACGCGTTGCTGGAGGAGCGTCTCGGAAGGGAACCGGTATTCGCGGCCGGCGGCGAGCCGGACCTCGGGCTCGTAGCGGTTGGGCGCCAGGACCGTCACGTGCTCGTCCTGGCTGACGTTGAAAAGATACAGGTACCCGTCGTCGGTGGGCGTGATCCGGATGACCGCCTCGTCGCCGTCCTTGTAGACCTCGCGGTTGAGCGACAGCCTGACGCCGAAGGTGCCCCGCCGCTCGACCGGAATGCCGCGCACCCTGGCCTTGATCCTGGTGCGATAGAGCATCCCCTCCCCGTCCTTGGCGTCCGCCAGCCCCCGGTTCAGGATCTTTTCTTCGACGATCACCCCCCGGACGACGGCATGGACCAGGTCGTCCGCGAGCTGGAAATTCCTGACGACCGTGGACCCCGTCACGAAGGTCCCCACCGCCTGCTCGATCGCCGCGCGCCGCGCCGCCTCCAGCGAGCCGCGCTGGGCCGCCTCCAGCGTCGTATCCTGGCCCAGGAACACGACCCCGTCCGCCTCGACCCAGAGCTCCGGTTGGACCGGCGGCGCGGCCGAGGCCGCTCCGAGGTCGAACAGCAGCCATGCCGCCAGGGCGATTCGGCAAACGGATCGCACACTGACCCGCACAGGGCTCCTCCCCGGTGTGCGCGCGCCCGGCGCGCGACAAGACGGCAGAATCTAGCAACTCGGACATGGGAAAGCAAAGTCTTTCCCCCTCAGCTTCGCCTTGACAAACCCCCGGCTCGGTCCTACGATGCAGCCCCTAACACCTTCGGAGGGCGGCGGAGCGCGGCGTCCACGATCGTTCCCGCGATGGGCGACGACGATCCTCCCGTCTTGGTGGGAGGCTCCCATGATCCCTCATCGGTCCCGCCGCGCCTCCGTCGCGCACCGGCTCCAGGCGCTCCTGCCCGGGCTCCTCGCCGCCTCCCTGTTGAGCGGGTGCGCCGAGGGGTTCTCGCCCGTATCGCTCGTCCACGGGGACCCCGCCGTCCACGTCACCATCAGGACCGAGCCCTCGGGCGCCAAGATCCTCCTCGACGGCAAGGAGCTCGGCACGAGCCCCGTCACGTTCAGGGACCCCTCGGGCGGGGAAAAGACCTTCACGGTCGAGATCCGCAAGGACGGCTACGAGCCGATGACCCGCGTGCTCCGTCGGACCTGGGATTCCGCCCGGCTGACCAACCGCCTGGATCCGGTCTACTTCTACACCCTCACCGCCCTGCCAGGGACGCTGGACCAGCCGGTCGTGGCGGGCAAGGGCGGCAAGTCGCGGACGCAGGCTCCCGTCAAGGCCAGCGACGTGGACGACATTCCCAAGCCGCCCGCCGGCGCCAAGGCGCGCGACGCCGTCGCCTTGATCGTCGGCATCTCCCAATACCGCGACGAGTCCATCCCGCAGGTCCGCTACGCGCGGCGCGACGCGGAGATCATGGCCGCCTACCTGGAGTCCGTCGCCGGGGTGGCCCGCTCCAAGATGAAGGTGCTCCTGGACGAGGGCGCCACGTCCAGCGACCTGGCGGCCTACGTCGAGGAGTGGCTGCCCCGGCAGGTCGGCCCCGACACGGCGGTGTTCGTCTATTACGCCGGACACGGCATGCCCAACCTGGCGAACGGCAAGGCCTTCCTCGTCCCCTACGACGGCCATCCCGATTTCGCCAGCAAGCTGTACCCGCTCGACCGGCTCTACGAGCGGCTGGACCAGCTTCCTTCCAAGCAGGTCGTCGTCATGCTCGACTCCTGCTTCTCCGGCGCGACCGGCCGGTCCGTGCTGCCCTCCGGCGCCCGCCCGATGGGCCTGGCCCCGGACACGGCGTCGAGCGTCAAGAAGGCCGTGGTGCTGTCGGCCGCCTCCGGCACGCAGATCAGCTCGGACTATGACGACGAGAGGCACGGGCTCTTCACCTATTTCCTGCTCAAGGGCCTGCGGGGCGAGGCGGACCGGGACGGGAACGGGACCATCCAGGTCGAGGAGCTCTACAGCTTCGTCAAGGACCAGGTGACCAGGGTGGCGTCGGAGAAGCTCAACCGCGACCAGACGCCGCTCCTGATCCCGACCCCCGAGGCGCTGGGGCCGCGGGGGCAGTACCGGATCACTCGTGCCGCGCAGTAGCGGAGGCGGCGGCACGGCGGCGGGGACCTTCACAAGGAGGACGCTATGCGGAGAAGAGGGGGCTTGTTGGCGGTCGTCGTCCTGGGCGCGGCGCTCGGGCTGGGCGGCTGCTCCATGCGCATCGGGGATTTCACCGTGGGGAGCTCGAAAAACATCAGCCTGCTCTCCCAGAAGGGCGACACCGTCGAGGGCGAGGACTGCTCCAGCAACATCCTCGGGATCATCCCGGCGGGCGGCCCCATGATGCCGAACTTCAAGACCGCGATGGATCGGGCCCTGGAGCGGGCCAAGGGCGACGTGGTCGCCGATGCGGTCCTGTGGGAAACCCACGTCGTCACCATCCTCTTCAACCAGCATTGCTTCAAGGTCGAGGGGAAGGTGGCGCGGGGCGAGTTCGGGAAGAAGTCGTAAGGCCGGCGGCCGACGTGCATTCCTTGAGGTGAGAGTCCTGACAAAGGGGGAGCCCGATGAAACTGACGGCAGATCGGATGGTCGTGGCCCTGGCGCTCGGCCTGGGCCTGCTCGTGCTGGACGGCTGCGCCACTCGGCTGGGTGATTTTACCGTGTTGAGCACGAAGAACGTGGACGTCTCGGGCCTCAGGATGGGAGACCGGGTCACCGGCGAGCACTGCATCAACAAGGTGTTCGGGATGATCCCGCTGGGCCAGGTCAACTGGAAGGAAGCGATGGACGACGCCCTGGAGAAGGCGAAGGGCGACGTGATGGTGGATATCGTGCTGACGATGAAGTCCTGGGCGATCCCCCTCATCTGGGGCCAGGACTGCATCGAAACGGAAGGAACGGTGGCCCAGACCTCTCAGTACAAGTAGCCAGCCCGTCCCACGCGGTCCGTCTCCCGGGGGCGAGGGGGTTCCACCAGGGGGTGGTCCCCCCTCGCCCCGCTTTTTTCGTCTTTCACGACCCCGGCGGGGCCGCGGCCGGCATCACGACCCGCGCCGCGATGCCTTCGATCGTGATTTCGGTCGTGTAGTAGAGGTCCAGGTAGGACCCCAGGGTCGTTTTGACCTTGAGATTGATCAGGATGTCCCCGCCCCTCTGCTTCAGCGCCATCCGCCTGACCTCGTCGTAGAAGGCCTTGTCCGCCTCCACGGCCCAGAGCCAGTGGCCGACGGACTTGGTGGCCGACACCGGCCCCAGGGGCTCGACGACGGCGCCCGGCGGCACGAACGTGTCCGTCGGGATGTTGGTGCCGAGCCGCGTCCAGCAGCCGGCCAGGGCCAGCCCCAGCGCCAGGCCCGCGGCCGAAACCAGGACGGCGCGCCGCGTCCGGTCACGGCCCATGGGGCGGCTCCGGCGTCGGCGGGCTCGGTTGCGCGGGCGGCATCGGCTCGAACCTCGCCGCCGTTCCTTCCACCGTCCAACTGATGATCCAGGCGTTCACCCCCGCGATGTAGAGGCCGAGGGGAATCCGGGTGACGTAGAGCGAGTAGGTGGCGTTGGTCAGGAGGTCGGCCTGCGTGGCGGCTAGCGCGTCCTTGGTCGCGGCCTGGGCGATGTCCGGGTGCATGATGTCCGGCACCCCGCCGAAGGTGAAGAACCAGTCCTTGGCATAGCCCTTGACCGCGCCGATGGGCACGACCCTGGTCTGGGGCGGAAGTTCGTGCGTGGCGGGGACGGGCCAGACGCCGACCGCGGCGCAGCCGCCGGCGGCCAGCGCCGCGCAGAGCAAGAGGCCGGCGCCGGCGAGCGACTTGAACGGTGGCGTCATCCTGGCTCCGTCGCGGAGGGAGAACGGAACGGGTTCGCGCTTGTACCGCGACGGCGGGGGGTTGTCAAGCCCGGCGCGCCGCGGATCCGCGCACGCCGCGGCAACTCTATTCCGGCCGGTTGCCCAGCGCAATGAGCACCGGCGTCGCGATGCCCCCCTCGATCGTCACGAGCCCGACCCCGCGCGGGAGGCGAAAACGCCGCGGGCCGGCCGAGCCGGGGTTGACCAGGAGGGTCCCGCCGAGCCGCTCGATCCTCGGCTGGTGCGTGTGACCGAAGACGCAGAGGTCCGGCTTCACGCGATCGAGGAAGGCCCGGCCCTCCTTCGTCAGCTTCCCGCCCTCATACAGCACGTGCCGGATCGCGACCCGCAGGCCCGCCAGCTCCAGGACCGTCTCGACGGGCAGCCCGCTCTCGTCGTAGCCGTCCACGTTCCCCGACACGGACGTGACCGGCGCGATCGCCTCCAACCGTCGGAGCACCGACCGGTCGCCGATGTCGCCCGCGTGGAGGATGCGGGCTACGCCGGCGAACTCGCGCAGGATCGCCCGATCGAACAGGCCGTGCGTGTCCGCGATGAGGCCCAGACGCATCGGCGCGTCTTCTCCCCAAACTCAAGGCTGGTCCATCGAGGGATGACCCATGCAGAGACCGACCCGGCGAAAGTCGTCATCGAAAGCGAAGGCGGCCGGAATTCCATACCGCTGAATCAGGGCGAAGCTCGATCAAGTCCACGAGGCTGAACCGCTTGTCCCGATAACGTCTGAAGATGTCCTGGGCCGTGCGTTCATCGTCCGGCGTCACGCGCTTAAGCGGCGTATCTCCGGCATCGAACAACTGCCGTCCGACTTTCACGGCCGGCCAAAGCCCCGCCGCATCCTCACCAAGGTGATGGTCTCATAGGCCACGAGATTGCTGGTGACGAGCCGCCGCGCATTGGTCTGGACGAACCGGACGGCGCGGGAGTGACACCGATCGGTTTTGTCGGCAAGGGCGTAGAACGCGGAGGTGTCGACGAAGACGGCGGAGCGCAGCGTGCTGCAAGGAAGACTCCCCATTTCTCGTGCACGTACTGGTCGTGCTGGACGCTGATGTCGGCAAACCCGCTGGCGCCGCCCCCCCGCTAAGGGAGAGGTAGGCCCTCTTCTGCCGCTCGACGGACCGCTTCACCTCGGAGGGACACCCTTCACAGTCCCGCCCGCGCCGCCTGCCAGTCGAAGGCGAAGGGCTCGGGCTCGCGCCTCGGCAGCGCCGCCGCCTCCGCCTTCAGGCGCGCCGCCCGCGCCGCGCTCATGGGGTGGGTCGAGAGCAGTTCGACCTGCAGCTTGTCCTTGTCCGATAGCCGCTCGAAGAACCGGATCAGCCCGTCGGTCGGGATGCGGGCCCGGTGGAGCAGCTTGAGCCCCTCGACGTCGGCTTCCGTCTCCTGCTCCCGGCCGAACTTCAGCGTCAGCAGCTCGACGCCCAGCCGTTTGGCCAGCCCCACCAGACCGGACTGATCGCCGGTGAAGATGGTCACCACCGCCACGAGGCCGAGCGTCTTGACGATCCGCTCCACGCCGTGCCGCTTGAGCACGTGGGTGAGCTCGTGCCCCAGCACGCCGGCCACCTCCTCCGGGCTGTCCGCCTGCTTGAGCAGCCCCGTAAACACGACGACGTAGCCGCCCGGCAGCGCGAAGGCGTTCACCGTGTCGCTGCGGACCACCGTCACGCGGAAGGTATAGGGGTTGTCGGGCACCGCCTCGACGAGCCGCCGGACGATCTCGTTGACCGCCTCGACCGGCGGCCCCTCCCGGATCACCGTCTGGCCCGCGAGGAATTCCTGCTGGGCCGCCTCGCCGATCGGCTGCTCCCACTCGACCGGCACCCGGGACACGGCCAGCCGGACCCAGGCGTCGAACCCCAGCCACAGGCCCAGGCCGGCGCCGATCACGCCGGCCACGGCCAGCACCAGGACCGTCCGCCGCCTCGTCCGCGCCCGCCGCACTCGCGAGGCCGTCTCCTCGAGCCGGCCCGTCACCTCCGGCGGCGCGGCGGCGCGGAAGGCGAGGATCAGCGCCGGGTCCTTGAGGTAGAGCCTGCGGGAGACGCCGTCGGCCGCCCACTTGACGATGAGGTGGTCATGGTCGAAGCCGCCGGCCTCGACGGCAAGGCCCGCGAAGGGGACGGTGGACGGCGGGAGGCCGGGCAGTTCGACGGCGAGCCCCTCCGGCGCGACGCCGGCGCGGCAGGGCACGCCCGCGGCGGGCAGGTCAGACCCGAAGCAGAGCGCGTTGGCAGGAGCGGCCATGGGCGACCGCGGCTATTCCGACGTCGGGATGAACTGCCGGATCCACGCGCCGAAGCCGCTCGGGTTTCGGCTCTGGATGTAGACGACCCCCGGCCCCCGGAAGCGGCAGACGAAGCCCTCCCCGGAAGTGAAGCTCGCGATCCAGCCCGCCGACGCCTTCTCGATGTTGTAGGTCGTCGTCGCCGTCCAGGCCACCAGGTGGCTGTTGTCCACGATGTACTCTTCGTCCGGCTTGAGCTCCACCCGGTGCACCGCGCCGAAGCTGTTGAGGATGAGCGCCCCGTTCCCGCCGATCCGGAGGATGAAGAACCCCTCGCCGCCGAGCAGCCCGCGCGCGAGGCTCTGCATCCGGCTCTCGATCGTGATCCCCTCCGCCCCGGCCAGGAAGCCGTCCTTCTGCACGAGGTATTCCGTCACCCCGTCGAGCTCCAGCAGGATGATGTCGCCCGGCACGGTCGGCGCGAGCAGCACCTCCCCGGCCCCGCGCGTCGCCCGGAGTGTCTGGAAGAAGAAGTGCTCGCCCGAGAGCACGCGGCGGGACAGGGCGCCCAGCAACCCGCCTTCCATCTTGCTCTCCACGTCCACCGTGGGCGAGCAGGCCACCATCGCCCCCGACTCGGCCTTCACGCTCTCCCCCGCCGCCAGCGCCACCCGCGCCATCGGAAACGCGCCGGGGTACAGAACTTCGCTCTTCATGGGTTTCGTTCTCCTCCTCACGCTGAATCATCGGCCCCGAGCCGCGCGTGCCCAGGCGGCCGCATGGCCCGTCAACGACGTCACGAACTTGCTGAAGCACAACTCCTGGCTCGGCTCCCTGTACCCACCCTTTAACCCGCCGACGCGATCAGAAAGCAGAAAGCAGGCAGAGTCATACAGTCGCTCGCGCACGAGCTTGCGACAGAACAGCTCGTACCGCTGCGCATAGGACGCGGCACGGAACTCAGGGAACACCGGGAAGTGCGGCTCCGCGACCGTCACCGCCGACATCGAGCGCGGCGACTCCTCCAACAACATGAGGTAACCCAGCCACGGCCTCGGAGATGCCTTGAACGCACCTTCTCGATAGGCCGTCCAGAGGTCTGTTGCGCTCCCCAGTGCCTCTTCCGTACGGTTGTTGTAGTTGTTCCCGAAAGAAGGACCGACCTGGGATTTGAGCTCGATGGAGGCCAGAAGAGAGCCATCCGCGACGACCAGGAGATCCCACTCTTTGGTCGGCCGAAAGAACCCCGGCAGCTCGACTCGTCGTTTCCTGAAAATCGTGCCCTCCGGAATGCCGCTCTCGATCAGTAACCGACTCACCAGGTGGACCAAACCGTCCATCTGGGCGCCGCCGGTCACGGCGCTGCGGCTGCCCTGATCCTTCTTGCCCGTGGCTCGCCCTTGTCGTCGTTCCTGCTTTCGGCGGGTCTGCCAAAACTGGCGCACCGCCTTCGCCAATTGCCGATCGAGGTCGTTCATTCGGCCTTGGCCTCGGGCTTCACGACGTTGAGGGTGGCGCGTCCGAACAGATCGCTCGTGGCCGTCGCCATGCGCTCGCAGGCCAGATCGAAGTAGTGGGGATCGATTTCGACACCGACGCTGTTCCGGCCCCACTGGACCGCCGCGATATTGGTCGTGCCCGTCCCCATGAAGGGATCGAGCACGGTATCGCCCGCGAAGCTGAACATGCGGAGCAGCATGCCGGCCAACTCGACGGGGAACGGAGCCGGGTGATGCTTGGTCGACGCACCGGGAATGCCCGTCCACACCTGCTGAAACCACTTCTTGTGGTTGTCGGTGGCAATGAGGCTCAGGGCCCGCTTGGCAAGCGACGGGCTCCGGTAGCCCCCTGGTTTGCGCTGCATCAAGATGAACTCAATGTCGTTTTTGATGACCGCGTTGGGTTCGTAGGGCTTGCCGAGAAAACCGGAGCCGTTCTCCACCTCATAGGCCGCATTGGCGATCTTGTGCCAGATGATGGGAGCGAGGTTGTCATACCCCAAGGCTCGACAATGTTCTTGGATTGAGGCATGCAGGGGCACCACGGTGTGCCGGCCGTCGTTCTTGCGACGAGACAGGCAGACGTCGCCGACCACGCAGATCAGCCGTCCGCCCGGCACGAGCAGGTCGTAACAGTGCTTCCAGACCCGGTCGAGCTCCCCCAGAAACTCGTCGTAATCCTCGACGAAGCCGAGTTGACCTTTGGTGCGCCGGTACGCCTTGAGGGTCCAATAGGGCGGAGAGGTCAAGACCAGATGCACGCTTTCCGGCGGAAGGAGGAGGCCGTCTCGCGCATCCTGCCGGTGCAGATCATGCCGCGTCGGCAGCCCGCGCAGTGCCGATTCGATGAGGGCCGTGAGCTTGGGATTCTTGGCGATGCGCGGCAGGTCGGTTTGCGGATTCTTAATGAGCTTCTTGATCTGGGCGGGAAGAAAGTCCTCCAGGTCCTCATCTGGTTGGGCGGCCGATTGTCTGCGATCGCTCACGGCTTCCTAGCTCCGGGCCCGGGATCGGTGGCGGCCGCCATTATACATCCCGACTGGTCGCTTCGGCAGGCGCGGGAGCGCCGGGCCGAGTCCCTCCCCCTCACCCCGCCACCCAGCCGTACACGCGGTGCGTCGGCGCCGGCCCCTCCTCCAGGTAGGCCATCCGGATCAGGCTCAGCGCATCCTTCGGCAGCTCGCGCCGCTTGGCCGCCGCATCCACGCCGAACAGCCCCGCCGCGTTCAGGCCGAAGATGCGCGCCTTCACCTCGCGCGTGAGCGGCTGGTAGCCCTTCCGCTCGATCAGCTCGTCGGGGATCTGAAACCGCCGGAAGGCTTCGATCTGCCACTGCGGCGTCCCGTACCAGATCGAATCCGTGCCCCAGAGCACATGGTCCGCGCCGAAGGCCGCGATCACCTCGCCCAGGAGGTGCGCGCAGATCAGCGGGTCGGCCGTCACCAGTTGGGCGAAGGTCGAGCCCAGCTCCATGTAGATGTTCGTGATCCCCGGCTCCGCCCGCTTCATCCGGCAGAACTCGCTCGTCCAGGGAATCTCGCCCGTCGCCGCGAAGGCCTCCGTGAGCCCCCGCGCGCCGCGGAACCCCGAGTGATAGACGAGGAACCGGAGGTCGGGAAAGTCCTTGGCCGCCTTGATGAGGTCCTTGGGATGGTTGTACTCCGCCACCGGTCCCAGGGGGAGCCCCTTGTGGACGCAGACCCGCGGCACCTTCAGCGCCCGCGCCCGCTCCAGCATGGGGTAGGCCACCCGCTCGTCGTCCATCCACCAGCCGTGCTCCTGACCCCTGGGCGGCGCGCCCGTGTAGCACTTCCAGGCGTCCACCTTCAGCGTCTCGGCCTGCAGCGCCATGAACTCCAGGTCGGCCTTGCCGAGCTGCGGCGTCGCCAGCCCGTGCGCGAGCATCCGTTGCGAGCCCGCGACGCGGTTGACCTCGTCGCGGATGTGGGCCATCTCTTTCGGCGGCACGACCGCCTCCTGCGGGTAGGGGCCGGGCGGCGTGCTGATCAGGCCGATCGTCGTCTCGCTCTCGAGGAACACCTCCCGGATGAAGGTCTCCCAGGACAGGTCGTCGAGCGTCCCGCGGTCGGCCTTCAGCTTGGGGTTCATGCCCGCCTCGCGTGCCCGCCGCCGGAGCGCGAGGAGTCCTTCCTTCGTCACGGCCCCGCGCCGGCCGGCCTCCGCGTTCTGCGGGTCGAAGCCGGCGCTGACGTAGTGGGTCTGCACGTCGAAGATGAAGAAGGGCTCCCCGCGGCGCTCGTCGAAGGCCGCCGCCTCCACCAGCTCCGCCTCCAGCACGTCGAAGTACCGGCCGAACACCGAGTTCATGGCGAGCAGCGCCGCGGCCATCCCCCCGGTGGTCTTGAGGAAGTCCCGGCGGCTGAGCCCCAGCCGCCGGCCCGCCCGGTCGGCCAGCCGGCCGATCAGGTGCTCGACGGCGGCCTGCCCCGCGGTCTGGGGCCCCGGCGCATATTCGCCGTTGGAGACGGGCCTGGTGGGCAGGGGCGCGGGGAAGGTCAGCCCCTGGAAGAACTTGGGCGGGCGACGGGAAGCCATGGCGAGGATTGTCAAGAATCCCTCAAGGCCTGTCAAGCGCGCACGGCCGCGCCGGTCGCCGCAGTTAAGGAGGAGTCGCCATGGGTCGCACCCGCCTGCTGACGATCCTCAGTCTCTGCCTGGGCCTGTGGCTGACGGGACGTGACGCCGCCCGGGGTCAGTTCACCGACTTCAGCCCCGCCCCGTCCGACCCGAACGCCCCCAGCCGGTTCCTGAATTTCTTCAGTTGCTACGACATCCGGGACGGCCACTACCTGGACTGCCAGTTCACCCACCAGATCGTCGGCCTCAAGGAACCGGTGTCGACGGTCTGCACCGAGCCCGTGGTCAACGGCGGGCTCTGCACCAACGGCGGGCACCAGCACGACTTCTCGGGGCACCCCCTCGGCCGGCTCCACTTCAACCTCGGCACCTTCCCGATCATCGTCAGCGACCGGACCAACGACGATGTCGCGGTCGTCATCCACGAAATGCCGGAGGTCGCCGGGCAGGTCCAGACCAAGACACGCATCGTGCCCCCGCCGAATTACGCCCGCGTGGCCCAGTGCGACGACGTGACGACCACGCTGGACGTGCGGGGCAAGGGCTTGGAGATCCTGTCGCCGCGCCAGGCCATGGACCAGGACGATTACGTCACGCGGCGCGGCGGCCTGTTCGACATCAACGGCGGCTACGCCACGCCGCCCCGCCGTCCACGACGCGGTACTACCTGACCACCGAGCCGCCGGTCGCTACCACCTGGCCGCCTGCGCCGACGCCCCGGGCTCCATCGTCGAATTGGAGGAGCAGAACAACTGCTCCTTCAGCCTGATCGCTTGGCGCTCGCACGTCGTCCCCCTCCACTTCGAGGGCGTGGCCTGCACCGGCAGCGTCGGGGTCGGCGTCCCGCACGACCAGAGCCAGGGCGCGCCGGTGAACGACGGCCAGCTCTTCGATTCCACTCTCCCCTGACCTTCACCCCGCGACCGGGGGCAGCGCCGCGTCCAGACGCGCGCGCGGCTCCCGGAGCCGAGCCTGCGCCGCCTTGCGCCCGACCAGCGCGAAGCCGACCCGGTCGCCCGGCGCGAGCTGGGCCGCGAGGGGAAGGGCCGCCGAGCTCACGACGGCGAGGACCGGAGAGCCGCCGGTCGTCTGCCGGTCGGCCATGAGCAGGATCGGCCGGCCGTGGGGCGGTATCGCGGCGCGGGCGACGATGCCCGGCCCCTACGTTGTTGGTGCAGGTTGACAAGCACCGGCCGGGCGGCGCATGGTAAAGAGCATCGTGACAACGGAAGGATCCGCAATGTCGCCGGGCAATCGACGGGGACGGATCGGGATCCAGAACACCGGGCACCTCCTGGATGGCCTTCTCAGGTCTGCTGCGACCGGAGAGGGCCTTTTTTCTCGTACGAAAGGAGTGAACGCCATGAAGACTTCTCTTGTCGCGATCAGCCTCTTGATCGGCGTCGTGTGCTGCGCCTCGCTCGCGCTCGCCAACCCGGCGATGCTGCCCAAACACCCCGGCTATCCGGCCGGCAGCGCCGTGAGCCCGGTCACCGGCCAACCCCTCGCGAACGATCCGGGCCAGACCAACGCGACGGGCGAAAAAGCCAGCTTGGAAGCGGCGGCGGCCGAGGACGCCCATGTGACGCAGCATCTCACCAATCCCGAGGATCAGCGGATCCTCGAGAAGCCGGGTGCCGGCCTCCTGCCGAAGGTGCAGGGACCGCAGATCAAGATCGAGCCTCCCGTGAAGGAAGCGACGCGGATGAAATAACGCCCGAGCGTCCTACCCGCTTCGGGTCATGAGCCGACCGGGGGCAGCGCCGCGTCCAGACGCGCGCGCTGCTCCCGGAGCCGAGCCTGCGCCGCCTCGATCCCGACCAGCGCGAAGCCGACCCGGTCGCCCGGTGCGAGCTGGGCCGCGAGGGGAAGGTCCGCCGAGATCACGACGGCGAGGACCGGATAGCCGCCGGTCGTCTGCCGGTCGGCCATGAGCAGGATCGGCTGGCCGTGGGGCGGCACCTGGAGCGCGCCCAGGGGCATGGCCTCCGAGACGATCTCTCCCCCGTCGCGCCGATCGAGGGTCGGGCCGAGCAGCCGGTACCCCATCCGGTCGCACTGGTGGGACAGGGCGTAGCGGTGGCTCACGAGGGTCGCGACCGCCCCTGGGGTGAACCGTTCCACCCGCGGGCCCGACAACACCCGCAATACCGGCGAGGGGGCGTAGATCGGACGGAGGTCCGGCGGCACTCCCAGCCCTGCCCGCGCGACCGGCTCTGCGCCCGGCGGCCCGCCACGCAGCTCGTCCCCGGCTGCGAGCGCGCGCCCCTCGTGTCCGCCGGTCCGGCTCGGGACATGGGTCGCCCGGCTGCCCAGGACGACGGGCACGTCGAGGCCGCCCGCGACGGCCAGGTAGGCCCTCGCGCCGGCGCGCCGCTCCCCGAAGGTCAGGAGCGTACCGGGCGGGGCGGTCACCGTAGTCCACAGCGGCACGGGTCTCCCGTCGAGCGCGGGCGAAAGATCCGCGCCGGTCAGGGCGATCCGCGCGTCGCTCACGAACCGGAGCGTCGGCCCGATCCGCGTGATCTCCAGCCCGGCCGCCCCATCCGGATTGCCGACGAGGCGGTTCGCGAGCCGGAGCGCGAGCTGGTCCATGGCCCCGCCCACGGGCATCCCGAACCGCTGCCAGCCCGGCCGCCCCAGGTCCTGCACCGTGGTGAGCAGGCCGGGCTTCACGACGAGGATCCGCGCCGGCTCAGGGGCCATGGCCCACCGCCATGACCGTCACGCCGTCCGCCTCCAGCGCCGCGCGCACCAGCTCGGCCAGGTGCCCCGCGCCGGGCGTGTCGCCGTGCAGGCAGATCGTCTCGGCGCGCAGGGGGACCTCGGCCCCCTCCACGCTGCACACCGTCCCCTCGCGGACCATCCGCCGCACGCGCGCGACCACCGCCGCCGCCTCCACGATCACCGCGCCCGCCTGGTTGCGCGGCACGAGGGTCCCGTCCGCCCGGTAGGCCCGGTCGGCGAAGGCCTCCTCGACCGCCCGCAGACCCCGGGCCCGCGCCGCCTCGATCGCCGGCGAGCCCGAACAGGAGCAGCCGCCGATCCACCGCCGCCACCGCCCGCGCGAGCGCCGCGGCGAGCGCGCGGTCCCGTGCCGCCTGGTGATAGAGGGCGCCGTGCGGCTTGACGTGCGCGAGCGCCACGCCCTCCTCCGCGGCGATTGCCGCCAGCGCCCGGACCTGGGCGACGACCAGCGCCTCCGCGTCCTCCGGGGTGATGGAGCGATCTCGGCGGCCGAGCCCCTCCGGGTCGGCCAGGCCGGGGTGCGCGCCGACGGCGACGCCCCGGGCCTTGGCCGCGCGGACCAGCCGACGCATCAAGGCGGGGCTGCCGGCATGGACGCCGCAGGCGATGTTGACGGAGGTGACGAAGGCCATGATCCCCTCGTCCCGGGCCACGAGGTCCGGCCCGGCCGACTCGCCGATGTCGCAGTTGAGATCAACGCGCATGGCACTGGGCGAGCGGTGGTGATCGAAGGCGTCAGGGATTCGAGGCTCCCCTCTTCCGATTCTCAATCCCTCACTCCCTCCGTCGTCCCATCATCAGCTCTTCGTACGTGCGTCGGTCGATCGGCACGAACCGCACGACGTCGCCCGGCGCGAGGAGAAACGGCGGCGTCCGGGCGGGCTCGTAGAGCCGCAACGGCGTCCGGCCGATCAGGCGCCAGCCGCCCGGACTCTCCAGCGGGTAGATGCCCGTCTGCTCGCCCGCGATGCCCACGGACCCGGCCGGCACGCGCAGGCGCGGCTCGGCCAGGCGCGGGGCCGCGAGCGCGGCGGGCACGGAGCCCAGGTAGGGAAAGCCCGGCGTGAAGCCGAGCATGTAGACCCGGTACTCGACCGAGCGGTGCAGCGCCGCGGCCTCCGTCGGCGTGAGCCCGGCCGCCGCCGCGAGGGCCGCCAGGTCCGGCCCGAATTCCTCGTCGTAGCAGACCGGCACCTCGACGCGCCGCCGCGCGGCGGGCGCCGGGCGCGACGGCCAGGAAGCCAGCACCCGCAGCCGCCGCGCCAGGGTCGCCGCCGGCACGACCAGCGGATCGTAGTAGACGGTCGCCGACCGGAAGGTCGGCACGACCTCGAGGATGCCGGGCCACCGCTTCGCCGCGACCGCCTCGGCGAACCGCCGGACCCGCCCGTTGATCGCCGGCGCGATCCGGTCGCCGAACTCGACCGTGACGGCCGCGTCGCCGGCCTGCACCAGTCGCGGAAAGCTCCGAGCGTTGAGTGCTGACCGTTGAGAGTGGTGTTTGGCCATCCGAGGACTCACCCCTCACGACTCAGCGATCCCTTACTGCAGCCCGTAGCGGAGCGCCAGCAGCACGGCGAACAGGTGGATCAGCCAGTGGGCCTCCCGCGCCCGGCCGGTCGCCGCCTTGAGCAGCGAGTAGGCGACCAGCCCGAAGGTGATCCCGTCGGTGATGCTCAGGGTGAGCGGAATCAGCAGGACCGTCAAGAAGGCGGGGACGGCCTCCGAGGGATCGCTCCAGGGGATGAGCGCGACGCCCCGCAGCATGAAGCTGCCGACGACGATGAGGGTCGGCGCGATCACGGGGTAGAGGTGCGCGCCGGCCGGGGTCTCGACGCTGCCGCCCACCATCCGGGCCAGGGGCGAGAAGAAGAGCGCGAGCAGGAAGAGCCCGGCGGTGACCACGCTCGCCAGGCCGGTCCGTCCGCCCGTGGCCACCCCGGCCGCGCTCTCGACGTAGCTCGTGATCGTCGAGGTGCCGAGCAGCGCCCCCGCGGCGATGCCGGCCGCGTCGGCCATCAGGGCCTTCTCCGCGCGCGGCAGGCGCCCGTCCCGGAGCAGCCCCGCCTGCCCGCCGACCGCCACCAGCGTCCCGATCGTGTCGAAGAGCGCAAGGAAGAAGAAGGTGAAGACGGCGGTCGCGCCGGTCGCGGTGAGGAGCCCGGCGAGGTCGAGCTTCACGAACGTCGGCGCGAGCGACGGCGGCGCGCTCACGAGGCCGTGATAGGTCGTCAGGCCGAGCGGGAGCCCGAGCGCCGTCGTCGCCGCGATCCCCCAGAGGATCGCCCCCGGCGTCCCGCGCGCGAGCAGCAGGGCGGTCAGCGCGAGCCCCGCCAGGGCCAGGCGCGTCGGCGGGCCGCCGAGCGGTCCCAGGCCCACGAGCGTCCCGGGCTTCGCGACGACGAGGCCCGCCCACTGCAGGCCCACGAAGGCGATCAGGAGGCCGATCCCCGCCGCGATGGCGTGCTTGAGCGAGTCGGGCAGCGCGTTCAGCAGCCGCTCGCGGAAGCCGTAGCGGGACAGGACGAGGAACAGCGCGCCGGAGACGAAGACCCCCGCCAGCGCCGTCTCCCAGCGGAGCCCCATCCCGCCGGCCGCGACCGCGCCGCAGACGGTGAAGGCGAAGTAGACGTTGTGGCCCATCGCGGGGGCGAGCGCGATCGGATAGTTCGCGTAGAGGCCCATCAGGAGCGTGGCGAACGCGCTGGCGAGGCAGGTGGCGGTCAGCACGGCGCCGAAGTCCATGCCGGTCGTGGCGAGCACGGCGGGCTGGACGAAGAGGATGTAGGAGAGCGTGAAGAAGGTCGTGACCCCGGCGACCGCCTCGGTCCGGACCGTGGTGCCGTTCGCCGTGAGGTGGAAGCGCCGCTCCAGCGCCTCGGCGGGATGTGCAAGCCACATGGACGGCGCGACCGTCGGTCCGGGCCTATGGGGTTCCGGCGGCCGGCGTCTTCGACGGCCGCTCCACCGTGAGCCCCGTCACCTCGAAGACGACGCCCCTTCCGGCCAGGGGGTGGTTGAGGTCGAGCACGAGGGCCCGGTCCGTGACCTCCAAGGCCTTCATCGTCCGCCCGTCCGGGGCTTCGAGAAACCCACCGACCGGCACGTCGGGCGGGGCGAGGTCCCGGGGGAGCGTGACCCGCGCGGCCTTGTCGTAGGGCCCGTAGGCCCGCGCCGCGGCCAGGGTCACGCGCTTGCGCCGGCCGGCCTTCATCCCGAGCAGGGCCCCTTCCAGGTCGCGCGGCCAGAGCCCCCGTCCCTCCTGCCCGTGTCCATCACGTCACCCCGTCCCGGCCGTCCCTCAGCGGGGCGCCGGCCCCCGCGCATCCAGGACTTCCCGGACCTTACGCACCAGCGCGTCCGGCGTGAAGGGTTTTTGGAGGAAGGCCGTGCCGGGGTCCAGGATGCCGTGGTGCACGACGGAGTTCTCGGCGTAGCCGGACATGTAGAGCACCTTCGTGCCGGGGCGGCTCGCCAGGACCTGCGCGGCTACTTCCCGGCCGCTCATCTGGGGCATGACGACGTCCGTGAGGAGCAGGTGGACCGGGCCGGGATGGCGCGCGCTGAGCAGCAGCGCCTCGATGCCGTGCCGAGCCTCCAGGACGGCGTAGCCCCGCGCCCGGAGGCTGTTCCGCACGAGCGCCCGGACGCCCGGCTCGTCCTCGACCAGCAGGATCACCTCGTCCCCCCTCGGCAGGTCGCCGGGCGTCTCGGCGACCGGCTCCGGCTCGACGGCCTCGTCCACGCGCGGCAGGTAGACCTTGAACGTGCTCCCCCGGCCGGGCTCGCTGTAGACGAAGACGTGGCCGCCGCTCTGCTTGACGATGCCGTAGACGGTCGAGAGCCCCAGCCCGGTGCCCCGGCCGACATCCTTGGTCGTGAAAAAGGGCTCGAAGATGCGGGCCTTGGTCGCCTCGTCCATCCCCATGCCCGTGTCGCTCACCGAGAGGAGCACGTAGCGGCCGGGCATGACCACCTGCCCGTGGCGGAAGGTCTCGGCGACCTCGACGTTCGCCGTCTCGACCGTGAGCTTCCCGCCGCGAGGCATGGCGTCGCGGGCGTTCACCGCGAGGTTCATCAGGACCTGTTCGAGCTGGCTCCGGTCCGCGCGCACGTGCCCCAGCGCGGGATCGAGCGCGACGTTCAGGTCCACGTCCTCGCCCAGCAGCCGCTGCACCATCGAGCTCAGGCCGCGCACGACGGCGTTCAGGTCCAGCACGGCGGGCACCATGACCTGCCGGCGGCTGAACGCGAGGAGCTGCTGGGTGAGCTCGACGGCGCGGTCGCCCGCCTTCTTGATCTCGGCGATGTCCTGGCGCAGCGGGTCGGTCTCGGGCAGCCGGCCGAGCAGCAGGTGACTGTAGCCGTTGATGATCGTCAGCAGGTTGTTGAAGTCGTGGGCCACTCCGCCGGCCAGCTTGCCGATCGCCTCCATCTTCTGCGCCTGCAGGAGCTGGGCTTCCAGGTCCTTGCGCTCGTCGATCACGAGCAGGACGCCGCAGAGCTTCGCGACGCGGCCCTCCTCGACGATCACGCTGCTCAGGTCGCGCACCCAGAGGGTCCGGCCGTCCGCCGCGAGCACGCGGAACTCCAGCTCGTGGTTCCGCCGCTCGGCCACGGCCTTGGTGCAGAGCGCCACGACCCGGTCGTAGTCTTCCGGATGGATCAGGTCCCGCCACGTCAGGTCGGTCAGGAACCGCTCGGGGGGATAGCCCAGGAGGCGCTCCGACTGCCGGCTGACGAAGGTGAAGCGGAAATCCTCGGCCGACGCCTCCCAGACGATGCCATCGAGCGAGTCCACCAGGCTCCGGTAGCCCGGCTGCGCCTCGGCCGCCCGGTGGTGGACCCAGCGCTCCATGGCGAGCGAGAGGGCGGCGGCCGCGGCCGCGGCGAACAGGCGGTCCGCGTCGCGCCAGGCGCGGCGCGGGCCGACGTGCTCGAAGCCCAACAGGCCCTCGACGCGGCCCAGGACGTGGAGGGGGGCCGCCATCAGGGAGGTGACGCCGTGGACCGCGAGGTAGCCCGGGGCGAGGCCGCGCGTGCGCTCGTCGGCCGGCGCGTCGTCCGCCGCGACCACCTCGCCCGCGTCCAGGCGTTGGAAGTAGGCGGGGCAGTCGGCGACCGCCACCTCCGTGCCCGGGCCGTGCCGGTCCGCGGCCCGTTCGTACAGGTGCAGGCAGAGGGCGCGGCTGCGGGTCGCGTCGTAGCGCCAGACGCCGACGCGCGCGACGTCGACGGCCCGCGCGGCCGCCTCGGCGACCTGCCGCGCGCCGGCCGCGAAGTCGTCCGACCGAAGGGGCTCGCCCCGAACCAGGTCGGTCAGGGCCGCGAGCTGGCGGAGGAGCGGGTCGTCCTTCACGCGAAGATCCTTCACCACGGCCGAGGACCGAGCGGGCGAGAACGGGGCCCTATCGTAGTACGAGGGCGGCGGTCCGAACAAGGGGCCGCACACCGCCGGATGGGGGACCGGGGGCGTTCCCCGCGAGATCGAGGCTCCGAAGCCCGGAGCAGGGAGCCGGCGGGCGCATCAGCAGGGACGGCGATTGAGGCGCTCGATCTCGTCGGTCAGTTCCCGCCGCTCCCGCTCGACCGACCGGTCCTGCGCGCGCTGTTGCATGTACTCCCGGAGGCCCGCGCCACGGTCCTGCTCCCATTGCCGGTCGGGCCGCGTCCCCTGCCCGGACGGCGCGGGCGTGGTCATCGGCCCCGCCGCCCAGACCCCGCCCCCGACCGACAGTCCCAGCAGAAACCCGAGGAAAAGGTCGCGCATGGGGAGTCCTCCCGCTTCGACGAGGGATCGCTACGACTTCAGCAGCATGGCCTTGAGCAGCACGGCGCCCTTGACCACGACCCGCTCGTGGGAATGGAGCCCCTCCAGCACGCGCACCTGCCGGTCCGGGAGCTTCTGGACCTTCACGGCGCGGGGCGTGTAGTGCGACGGCCCGTCCTGGACGTAGACGTACAGCCGGCCCTCGGACTCGAACACCGCCTCGCTGGGCAGGGTGATGAAGGGGGTCTCATCGCCGATCGGGACGTGCAGCCGGGCGAACATCTCCGGCTTCAGCCGCCGGTCTTGGTTGTTGACCCAGGCCCGTACCTTGATCGTCCGGCCGGCGGGATCGACCAGGTCGCCGATCGCGGCGATCGCCGCCGGGAACTCGACGCCCGGCGCGGCCTCCACCGTCGCCGTCGCCACCTGGCCCACCTTGATGAGCCCGAGGTCCGACTCGTACACGTCGGCCGCCACCTGGAGGGTGTCCAAGTCCACGACCGTGAACAGGACCTGGGCGGGGTCGCCGCCGACGGATTCCCCCGGCGTGACGTTGCGCTCGACGACGGTCCCCGTCAGGGAGCTCTTCAGCTCGAACCGCGAGATGATGTGTTGCTGGGCCAGGGGCTTCTCCAGCTCCGCGGCCGACACCTTCAGGGAGAGCAGCCGCTCCTTGGCCCGGTTGAACGCCGCCTGGTCCTTCACCAGGTCGTTCTCCGCCTGCTTGTAGTCCCGGAAGGGGATGGCCTGGAGCCGGTAGAGGTCCACGGCCAGCTCGAAGGCCCTGGTCGCGTAGGAGAGGTCCGAATGCTCCTTGACGAACTCCGCGTAGGCCTCCGCGATGTCCGGGCTGTCGAGGACCAGCAGGACGTCGCCGGCCTTCACCCGGTCGCCCAGCTTGGCCCGAACCTCCGTCACGCGTCCGCGGACCGGCGAGGAAATCCGCGAGAACCGGTCCTCCGCGTAGGTGATGCGGCCCGCCAGCGTGAGGACCGGCTGCGAGGGCCGCTCGGCGACGATCGCGGTCTGGATGTGGGCGGGACTCTCGGGCTTGGGTGCCGGCGGGGACGCCGCGTGGCCGGCCGGCGAACCCGGGCCGTCGCAGGCGGTGAGGCTCAAGCACAGTCCCAGCAGGGGCAACCATCGCAGCATCTGAACGTTTCCCTCACTCCACTCACGGCCGCGCCCTGCGGGGGGGCGGGCGGCGACGGGCGGCACCGATCGCGGCGACAGGATGGCGCGGTCAGCGGGACGGCGGCCCCCGAAGACTCCACCGGGCGGACGGGACGCGGGAGGGAGCGGCCGGCTCGGGTAGCGCGGCCGGGCGCGAGGCCGGCGACGGGAGATGGACCGATGCCCTGGAGCCGGAGAAGGCCAGGTGCGGGGCCGGGGACGGGTGGAGCCCTCGGAGCTGGTCGGCATCGAGCCCGTCACCGTCCGGCAGGACGGCCTGCGGGAGGGGGACGCTCCCCGCCTCCACGGCCACGGCCCCTTCGACGCCCGCGAGGGCGAAGCAGACGAGGATCACGAGCGCGACCGCCGCCCGCCGCAGCCCCCGACACCAGACAGTGAGCCTTCTCGCCTCGGTCACGGTCCGGACCTCACCGGCTTGGAAGGACGCCGATTCAGCGTTTTACCCTAGCACGCAACGGGCAGCCTGTCAATGCGGGAGCAGGTGGTCGGGAGGCTCGCCGGCGTCGCGCTACCGTGCAAGGAACCCGGCCACGGCGTCCCGCACCGCTCCCCAGAGGTGCACCTTCGTCGTGACCTGGTGGGGCCGGACGACCACCTCCGCCTGCGGCGGACAGAAGGGACGTTCCAGCCTGGCCCTCACGCCCTGGAACCGGGCGACGGCGGACTCGCCGGGCCGATCGGGCAGGCGGCGGACGATCAGCAGCGGGTCGCGCGGCTCCAGCACGCAGTAGGTCGTGTAGCCGGCCTCCCGGTACCGATCGGGACGGACAAAGTAGACGATGTGGCGCCCGGTCGAATAGACGGAGTCGCCGTCCCGCAGGGGGCCTTCCGGCGCGATCGTGTAGAGGAAGGCGGGCACGAGCAGCACGAGCCCGCCGGCCAGGACGAGCAGCAGGAGCGCGCGCCGGCTGCGGGCGGCACCGTCGTGATCCGGCTGGGTGACCATCGGCGTCCGGCGGCCATTGTACACCGGCGGCTAACGGCGGAACCGGGCCTCCTCCCAGATCCGCCGGGCGATCGAGGCGGTCAGGACGAGGGCGACCCCGCCGCCGAGCACCCAGCCGAGGGCCCGGAGAACGGAGAACGACGCCGGGCACGGGACCGACCACAGGAACGAGCACCAGGGCTCGGACACGACCAGCGACAGGAGCGCGGCCAGCGCGCCGCAGACGAGCAGGCTGGGGACCAGGATCCACAGGCAGAAGAGGAGGCGCGCCGGGCACGCCGGGTACCGGTCCGCGGGCGCTTCCAGCGTCGGCGCCCCCTCCACCCAGGCGATCAGCCGGTCGATGAGGCGATCGTCGCGGGGCCCCGCCTTCCAGTAGGAGGTGTGGGCCGTGAAGGGCCACCACTGGTCCGTCCACTCGAGGTTCGTGAGCCGGAGACCGCCGCGCCCCGACGACGGCTCGGGCAGGGGGAAGAGGTCGATCCGGCCGGCGACGAGGTCCTGTCGGTCGGCCACGTTGTACCAGGCCACGTCGCGTCCCAGCGGCTCCCGGTTGACGGGCACGATGACGGGCCACATGGCGGCGAACTTATCCAGGGGGCTGCCGATCGTCAGGAAGCCCCGCAGCCCGCCGAGGACCCTGGCGCGGCAGATCGCGTCGTGCGGCCCCAGCCACGGCGGCCGCCGCGGCATCTGCAAGGGCGGCGCCGGCTCCCGCGCGGCGACCTTGAAGGCCGCGGGCAGCGCCAGCCATTCCCGCTCGGTCAGGTAATTGGGCAGGGTCGTGTCGAGCTCCATGAGGGCGTTGAAGGCGACGACGCTCCCCAGGCTGTGGGCGATCACGTAGAACCCGTCGAGCCGTCCTTCCTCCACCTCCTTCGCCATCGCCAGCACCCCCCGGACCATGCGCCGGCGGATCGCCACCCGCGATTTCTCGCCGTAGACCTCCGCGCGGGTGTCCGTCCGGACGAACCAGTCCTGGTAGAGCTTCACGTCGCCGACGTAGTTGTAGACCGTGTCCTTGATCGCCTCGACCCATCGCACGCGGATCGCCAGCCGGGTCAGCAGGCCGGAGACGAGCCCCACGGTGAGCAGGGCGAGGAGGAACAGCAGGGACAGGCCGAAGAGCTGGAGGCGGACCAGCGCCCGCCGCCCGCCCGTCAGCGGCCGGGGCAGGGACATGACGGCCCGCCGATGGCGCCACACGAGCGAATCGGCGAAGAGCCGCACCCCGGACATGCTGAGGGCCCAGCCGGCGAAGGCGAGCCACCGGCCCAGGGTGGGCGGCAGGTCCAGGTCCGCCCAATGGACCTCGGCGAAGTGCGCCTCCACCCACTCGGGCCAGTCGTCGCGCGGGGGGTCGAGCGTCCGCCAGCGGAGCCGGAGCGGCCGCTCGCGCCAGCTCTCCTCGCGGGAGCCGCGGGGAGCCTGGTCCCCGCGGCACAGTTGCAGGACAGCGGCCCGTCTCGGCTCCTTGAGCAGCGTCTTGTAGAAATGGACCGCGACGGACTCCAGGAACTGGAAGGCGCCCTGGTCGCCGACGCCGTGGACCACGAGGATGCCGACACGTTTCATCGCCATTGTCGGCCGGCCGTCGCCCCTCACGGTCCGACGGCGGCTCCTCCAGGCATTGTACGTACCTCGACGGGAAGGGCCACTATAGCGGGACGGGGGGTGCGGCGCGATCCTCCTCATCGTCCCCACCGTTTCAAGGGAGGAGAACGCCCGAGTCGAGCCGGGCATCCGGGACCCGGCGAGGGACGCGAGGAGCTTGAGGAGGGAAGACTATCGCCGGCCGATCGGGGTTTCGCGGAGCAGTGTGCCGTTGTGGTAGAAGGCCTGGCTCACGGCGCGGCCGGTTTCGTCGTAGGAGAGGACGGTCAGGAGGTCGTCGGAGGGGAAGTATTCTTTCCAGAGGCCGTGCAGGCGACCGCCCCTGCACTCCAGCTCCTTCCAGACGCGGGACCGGCGCCGGTCGCCGTCGCTGCGGTAGGCCTGGAAGCGGCCGTCCCGCCCGATCGCCCGGCAGACCTCCGTCATCGAGCGGCCGACGACGGTCCGGTCCACTGCGACGGACGTCCCCTCGGCGTCGAAGAACAGGACGGTCGGCGGCCCGCTGTCGGGAAGCTGACCCCGCACGCAGCGCTCGTAGGTCTCGCCCTCGAGGCCGCGGCAGCCCGCGGCTTGGGCCGGGAGCGCGGCGAGCCACAGCCAGCCGAGGACGGCCAGCCCGATCATGAGCCCGTTGCCACGCCCCGGCGTTTCGGCTACCATGTCCGCGTCCCCAGGGGTTCCACCAGAGGAGGTGCCTATGACCGCCACGGCCGCCCTTCCGCAGCAGTCCTGGAAAGATGTCGCCCTGCAGGCGCTCGGCTGGTTCGCCCTTGTCCTCGGGGTCGTCGCCCTCTTCGTCCCGCTCGTGCCCGCCGCGCCTTTCCTGCTCGTCTCCGCGGTCGCCTTCGCGAAATGACGCCGGCCGGGCCTCCGGCTACCGCGCCGGCGGGGCGGGGGCCCCTTCCGCGAACCGATCCCGATACTTCAGCATCTCCTGCACGATTTCCTTCGCGGTCCGGTCCACGTCCCGCGCCGACGCATCCTTCTCGATCGCGAACCGGGCGGCGGCCATGAAGGGGTTCATGGTCACGACCGCCCCGGGCAGGTGGCTCGGGTCCTTGACGGTGCCGAACACGATGAAGGGCGCGTCCGGATTCCCCGCCAGGTCGCTCACCGTCACCTGCACCTCCATGCTCGTCGCGCCCCTCCCGAAGCCGATGATCGCCCGCTGGACCCGATTACCCTCGCTGACCTCGGTGAACAGGCCGCGGAGGAGCCAGCCCGCCTTCGGCCGAACCGCGCCGGGCGCCAGCCTCGAGGCCGTGAAGCCGGCCTCGTTGAGGTGGCGGACCAGCCCCTCGCCCATCGCCTCCACGAGCTGCCGGGCCTTCTCGGCCGGGCTCTCGCGTCGGCGCAACCGGGGCATCTGCTGGAGCGGGGCGACCCGGCCCCTGAGCCCTTCGTCGGTCTCCACCCGCTCTGCGTCCAGCACGAAGTCTTCCACGTAGATGCGCCTGGAGGGCGCGGCCGGCGTCCGGCCCGGCGCGGGCCGAGGCTGGACCGTCACCCCGCCCGTGACCGCATCCTTGGCGGCGGTCGGGTCCCAGCCGCAGCCGCTCACGGCGAGGACGAGCGCGACGGCCGAGAGCAGCCGGAAGCGGGTGGCGGAACCGTCCACGTGCTCCTCGGGGGCGGGGAGAGGGGCCGGAGACGGGCCCGCTCAGTACGCCGGCGGCTTGGAGAGGGCCTCGTTGGACCGGACCTGCATGACCCGCAACGTGTCGAAGGCGGCCGCGGCGTCTCCCCTGGTGGCCAGCCCGATCTTGCCCGGCACCAGCGCCGGATCGGTCACCGACAGGACGAGCTCGCCGTCGAAGCCGATCTCCAGGTACGGCTGGTCCAGCTTGGCGGTGTTGCTCTTCTGCACGCGCAGGTTGTGCCAGAGCTTCTTGCCCTTCTTGATCGCCTGGCGGCCGACGACGGTCTTCTGGCCGTTCCGCACGCGCACCACCTCCAACGTCTCCAGCGCCTGGTCCACCGTGACGGCATGGAAGTTCTCGGCGTCCTTCGCGCTCAGGACCAGCCCCGCGCCGCCCTGCGATCCCCCGCTCACGAAGCGGAGCACGACGCCGAGGTCCAGGTAATCGAAGTCGCGCGCATCGAGGATCAGCACCCGCCAGCAGTCCGGCGCGCCGCAGGGGTCGGTCTGGACCAGGACGTTCGGCGCCCCCGGCGAGCGCGGGTCCGCCTCCACCTTCCAGAGACCGGCGACCCCTCCGCCGGGTCCGCCGGCCGTGAAGCCCTTGGGCGACGCGCCCGCCGGCTCGTGATCGAAACTCCAGGACCCGCTCCAGAAGGGGTCCGCTCCGTCGGCCGGATCGGCCGCCGGCGACGCCGCCCCGCCCAGCACCAAGACCAGGGCCGCCGCGCCGGCCAGCCCGCGCCCATCACACCGCCGATCCCGTCGTGCCTGCCCCATGTCCTGCTCCCTCGTGAGTCGGGCCCGGAGGCCCCCCGCTCCCGCGGAGGGACCGCGACCCAGCCCCGCTACAGTAGCCGCAAAGGCCGTCACGGGTCAATGGCGGGACGCGGGGCCGCCGCGGCCGGGGCGAGGGGCGATCCCGGCCGTGCCGCTCAGCCGCCGTCGGCGCCGAAGTACGAGCCGATGCCGTACCGCTCGAAGAAGGCCGTGAGGGAGGAGAGGCGGTCCAGGTACATCACGACCCCGGACAGGATCAGGAGGAGGCCCGTGAGCGGGCCGATCAGCCCGAGCGACGCCCGGAACGGCTTGGCCCAGGCCAGGAATCGGTCCAGGCTGAGCGCCGCGGCGAAGAGCGGCAGGCCGAGGCCCAGGCAATAGAAGGCCAGCAGCGTGACCCCGTCCCACAGCGTCTCGGCCGCGCCCGCGTAGAGGAGCATCGCGCCGAGCACCGGCCCGACGCAGGGCGTCCAACCCGCCGCGAAGGCGGCGCCGACGAGGAAGGACCCGGCATGGCCGGCCGGGCGGCTTCGCCAGCGGAGGCGGTGCTCCCGCATCAGGAAGGGCAGCTTGAGCCCGCCGACCAGGGACAGGCCGAAGAGAATGATCAGGACCGCCCCCGCCTTGCGCAGGAGGTCCTGGTGGGCGGCCAGCGCGCGGCCGACGGCGCTGGCCGACGCCCCGAAGCCGATGAACACGGCCGAAAACCCGGCGATGAACAGGAGCGAGTTCGTCAGGACGGTCCGTCGCAGGCCCTCCCGCCGACCGGCCCCCTTCAGGTCCTCCACGGAGAGCCCCGTCACGTAGGTGAGGTAGGAGGGCACGAGCGGCAACACGCAGGGCGACAGGAACGAGAGCAGGCCGGCCAGGAAGGCGGCCAGGAGCGAGGCCTGTGGAAGATCGCCGAGCAGCGCCATGGGGTCTCACCGTCCGGGGAGGGACGGCGCGACGCCGCCCTCCCCGCCCTCGGTCATCGCGGCGAGTCGGCCAGGAACTCCCGGAACCGCGGGTTCTGCAGGAGCCCGCCGCCGCGGTGCACCAGCACGATGCTCCCGGCGCCGTCCAGCAGCACGAGCGTCGGGGTCGCGGTCACCTGGAACGCCTCCGCCACCCGATTGTCCTCGTCGTAGGCCGTCGGGAAGGCGAAGGCCTCCGCGCGCGCCTTCACAAAGGCCTCGACGTTGGCGCGGGTGTCGGCGAAGCCGATCGCGAGCAGCCGCAGGTGGGCCGGTCGGCCCGACCGGGCAAACTCGGCCAGCCGCGGCAGCTCCCGCTGACAAACCCGGCACCAGGGCGCCCAGAAGATGAGCAGGGCCGGCCGCCCGGCGAGCGACGCGCGGCTGGAGGTCCCGCCGTCGGCCGTCACGACCGAGAAGTCCGGTGCCGGCGGACCGGCGGCCTTCACCGCCGGATCCGCCCCCGCCCCGTCAGTGCCGAACGCGGCGAGCGTCATGAGGAGGGCGCCCGCCGCCGCCCGCCACCCGTCGCCCCGGCTCCGCTCCGCTCCCGCCATGGCTCCCTCCGCTCCCCGTCAGGGCTTGATGTAGAGATAGCCCTGGGCCTGCAGGTCCGCGATCCGCTTCACCGCCACCGGATGCAGCGTCGGCTCCAGCCCGGGCACGAGGCTCTCCAACGGCTTGCCGAAGATTTTCATCGAGACCTGGCACATCTCGGCGTGCGCGCCGTCTTCAAGGATCAGCTCGAATTTCTTCTTGAGCTCGGGGTCGATGGTGTCCTTGTCGAAGAGCGGCAGCGCCGGACCATGGATCACCAGCTTGACGTCGATCTTGTCGGGCCCGCCCTCCGCCTCGATGTGCTTGTGGATGAGGGCGAGGGCATACTTGGCGACCTCGGGGTCCTTGCCGTCCACGTGGTAGAGGACCTTCACCTTGCCCTTGCCGGGCGTCTCGCCCGCCGCCGCCCCGCCGGGAGCGAGGAGCAGCGCGAGCGCGGAGCACAGCGTCACGGCGGCCACGAGCAGTTGCCAGCGATGCGACGACGATGCGTTCATGACGGCCTCCTTGGTTGGGAACCAGCGATCGGATTCGTCCATGGCGCCATCGTAACGAACGCGACGGATCGCCGGCAGAGGCGATCCCCCCGCCGCCGGTCACGATTATTCCCCTGGTCGGCTAGGGGAAAACGCCCCTGGCGGGCGGCCGCCGGCGTGGTCCTGCGGCGCGTCGCCGCGGCTCGGCCGGCTTATCGGGTGGAGGGGAAGTGCTTGCTGAAGTACACCGCTGCCTGCGACCGGCGGGTGACGTGGAGCTTCTGGAAGACGTGCCCGAGGTAGTTGCCCACCGTTTTCTCGCTCAAGCCCAGCGCGACGGCGATTTCCTTGTTCGTCCGGCCCTCGGCCACCAGGGCGAGGACGCGCTGCTCCTGGGGAGACAGCGGCTCCTCCGTCGGCTCGCGGGCGGGGTCGGCCAGGGCCTTGATCCGCGCCAGCATGGAGCCCGTCACGGCGGGGTCGAGGACGGCCCGGCCCTCCGCCACCGTCCGGACGGCCTTGACCAGTTCCTCGCCGCCGACTTCCTTCAGCAGAAACCCGTCCGCTCCCGCCAGCACCGTGGCCATCACCGCCCCCTCGTCCGCGAAGGACGTCAGGAACAGCACGCGCGTGGCGGACCGCCGCGCCCGGATCTCGCGGCAGGCCTCGACGCCGCTGCGGTCCGGCAGCCGGACGTCCATCAGGACCACGTCGGGCTTGACGCGCGCCGCCAGGGCCGTCGCGTCGGCCGCCGTGCCCGCCTCCCCGACCACTTCGAAGCCGCCCGCCTCTGCGAACAGCGTGCGGAGACCCATGCGGAGCACCTCGTGGTCGTCCACCAGCAGCAAGCGGACCGGTGTTCGGTCACGTGACGGCATGGGTGCGCTCCATCGGAATCTCGACCTCGACGCGGGTCCCCCGTCCCGGCGCCGACGCGACCCCGAACCGTCCGCCCAGGGACCGGGCCCGGGCCGCCATGTTGGCGAGCCCTCGTCCCCGCTCCGCGGCGGCCGCGGGGTCGAACCCCTGTCCGTCGTCCTCCACCACGAGCCGCAGCGCCGCGCCGGTGTCCTCCAGGGACACCGTCGCCGCCCCGGCCCCGGCGTGGCGCAGGCTGTTGCTGAGGGCCTCGCGGACGACGTAGAGCACCTGCTCCGCCTGCTCCGGCGTGAGGCGCCCCGTCGCGGCCGGGTCCAGGCGCCGCTCGACGTGGAAGCCGCGGGCCTCCCGCAGCGTCCGGCCCAGGGCGTCCACCGCCGCCTCCAGCTCGGCGCCGCTCATCACCCGCGGCGTGAGCCCCTTTAGATGCCCGCGCAGCTCGCGGATCACCCGCCTAAGCTCGGCGAGTCCCGCCGCGAGCTGCGCCCTCGCCTCCTCAGGCCGCGACCCGACCAGCCGCCGGCACCGCTCCAGACCCAACACCTGCGCGTAGATCGATTGGATGATCCCGTCGTGCAGGTCCCGGGCCATGCGCTCCCGCTCCTCGAGCAGCCGACGCAGGTCCCGCTCGCTCGCCCGCAGGGTGTCCTCCGCCTCCCGGGTCTGAGCGAGCGAGTGCTTTAGGTCCGCGATCAAGCCCAGGTAGCCCCGCGCGAGGTGGCCGAGGACGAGCAGGGAGGCCAGCAGCCGCAAGCCGTGCCAGAACCACCAGCGGCTGTCCCACAGGGACGAGTACACGAACATGAATTCCGCGAGGCTGTACATCAGGGCCAGCAGGGCGAAGAGCGCGTCCTGCGGCGCGCCGGACCGGCGATGGTCGAGGAGGAGTCGCCCGGCGGCCGAGAGGAAGAGCAGGCAGGCCAGGCTGGTCGGCGCGACGGCCGTCGGCGTGAAGGCGCCCTGCCTGGTCATCGCCGGCAGGGCTTCGGGGAAGGCCAGGACCCAGGACCCGACGGCGACCGCTCCCGCGGCCACCAGCCAGGGAAGGCGTCGCGCTCGCGCCGAGTCCGGGGCCGGCTCCGGCAGCCAGACGAGCGCGAACCCGAGGCCGCCGGCCAGGCTGGCCGCGCCCCGCAGCAGAATGAAGCCGTTCCCCGGCGGGGCGACCGCGTGGAATTCCTCGAGCAGGCCCATCGCCAGGAAGCCCAGCGCCAACCCGTCCCGCCGGCGGCCGCCCGCCGCCGCGCCGCGGCGGAGGAGCACCGCGGCCATGGCCACCCCGGCCAGGCCGCCCACGGCTTCCATGGCCGAATGCAGCCCCGCCTGATGCCAACTGAAATCCGGCGCCGTCAGCTCGAGGGCCAGCCCCGCCCCCAGGGACGCGGCCGCGCATCCCGCCATCGTCAGCAAGAGGGAGCCCGGCTTGAGCCTCATGCCCCGACGGTACGCCGGGCCGACCGGCAGGTCAAGCCGCTCCAACGGCCGGGCGGAGCCGACGACGGTGGGGGCGTTCCGGTGAGTCGGGGAAGGCCGGTGGCGACGTCGGGGCGGTCAGTTCATCTCGTGGCGGATGGTGAGCGACACCTCCGACGGCAGCGCCAGGGTCAGGACCGGACGATTGGCGCCGTCCAGGTGCACGATCGCGGAAACCACGCAGACCCGCGGCACCGCCTCCGGCTGGAAGGCGAGCAACGCCGGGAACTGGCTCACGAGGGGCAGACCGGGCAATCGGACAAGATGGAGGCGGAGCGCGATCAGCAGGTCGCGGAGCCGGCCGGGCTGCTCCTCCTCGGACGCGCTCCCGGCATCGGTGATGCCGGCCTCCCACAGCGGGCGGGTGATGCCGATCGGGAGCGTCAGACCCAGCTCGGCGGCCTGCTCGCTGACGTCCACGAGCGCGCCCGCCTCGATCGCCTCTTCGCGCGTGGCGGCCTGGCCCCGGACGGTCGCCTGCCCCTGGTCCCGCGGCTCGGGGACCGCCGAGTCCGCCGACGGCTCGGCCCCTTCGTCCGACTCGATGCCGGTCGGGCGCGGCCGTCGCTCCGCCGGCAGGGCTTTCAGGAGCCCTTCGTACACCCGCTTGGCCGCCGCGGTCCAGGAGGGGTCCATCGGGAGACCCTGGAACGCGGCTTCCGCCGCCTTTTTTTCATCGTGGCTGAGTGTGCGGGGCGTCATGGGCGGCAAGATAAGGCCCGGCGCCCGGATGTCAACGGGGGAAACCGGCGTCAGAGCTCCGTGTACTTGAGGTTCTTACCCTTCGCCTTCTCGACCGGATACTTCCGCGCGCCCTGCTCCATCTTGCGGCGGAGCGCCTCGTCGAGGTCCACCTCGTACCGCTGGGCGAACCGCAGGATGAAGAACAGGACGTCGGCCAGCTCCTCCTCGACCGCCCGGCGCCTGCTCGCGTCGGCCAACAGGTCGGCGATCTGGGCCTCGGAGAGGAACCGGAACTGCTCGAGCAGTTCGGCGGCTTCGGTCGCGACGCCGATGGCGAGGTCCTTGGCGCCGTGGAACTGGTCCCAGTCCCGCTCCTCGCAAAAACGCTGCACCCGGCCCTTGAGCTCCGCCACCGCCACCGTCGCGTCCATCGTGCCTCCTCGCGTCCCTCCCGCATGTCGTCTCGCGCCCGGCCGACGCCGGTTTCGGGCGAGAGCCTACCACAGCGCCGCGCGCCTGTCAGGACCGGTTGAGCCGCGCCCGCCGATGCCGGTAGGATGGACGCCGCGAATCACGGGGGGCCCCATGCGACGGCGACGGGTCGGGATGGTCTTCTGCGCCGCGGTCCTGCTCGCCGGGGCGACCGCCTCCGGTCCCGCCGCGGACCAGCCGGCCGGGCTGGGCGCGATCGTCTTTCCGACCTCGGGCTCGCCCGAGGCGCAGCGCCACTTCTTGCGGGGGGTCGGCGCGCTCCACGCCTTCTGGTACGAGGAGGCGCTGACGGCCTTCCGCGCGGCGACGGCGGCGGACCCCGGCTTCGCCATGGGCTACTGGGGCGAGGCCATGGCGCACAACCATCCGGTCTGGCTGGAGCAGGACACCGAGGCCGGGCGCGCGGCGCTCGCCCGCATCCGCGGCCTGGAGCGCGTCACCGAGCGGGAGCGGGCCTACATCGAGGCCGCGAAGGTCCTCTACGGGGAGGGCGAGAAGCCGGAGCGCGACCGCGCCCACGCGCGCGCGATGGAGCGCCTGGCGCGCGCCTACCCGGACGACCTGGAGGCGGCCTGCTTCCACGCCCTCGCGCTCCTGGGCATCGCCAAGCAGCCGGGCGAGGGCGTGAAGACGCGGATCACGGCGGGCGCCGTCGCGCTGGAGGTCTTCCGGCGCAACCCCGACCATCCCTGCGCCGCCCACTACACGATCCACGCCTTCGACGATCCCGAGCACGCGATCCTCGCCCTGCCCGCCGCGAAGCGGTACGCGGCGATCGCCCCGGCCGCGCACCACGCGCAGCACATGCCCGCGCACATCTTCCTCCAGCTCGGTCTCTGGCCCGAGGCCGAGGCCTCCAACCGCGCCGGCTGGGAGGCGTCCAAGGCCTGGGTGGCGCGCGAGGCGCTGACCCTGAACCTGCGCGACTACCACAGCCTCCACTGGCTGACCTATGTCCTGCTCCAGCAAGGCCGCTACCGCGAGGCCGAGGCGCTCCTCGCGGAGAAGCGGCGGGACATGGCCGACTTCCCCGACCCGGCGAAGGCGATGGGCTTCGGCTTCCAGCGGGACATCACCCGCAACTACGACGAGACGGCCGCGGCCGTCCTCGTCGAGACGCAACGCTGGGACCGGGCGCCCGCGCTCTGGGAGGGCCTGCCGGCGCGGGCAGGCGCGGCCGACGCGGTCCGTGTCTTCGCGCTCGGATTGGCCGCCGCCATGCAAGGGAAGTCGGAGGCGGAGGGGTACCTGGCGGCCCTGCGCGAGAAGACGCCGACGCAGGAGGGCGCGCGGCGCGGGGACAAGGCCAGGATGCTGGAGATCCGCGCGCTCTCGCTGGAGGCGGCCGCGCTGGCCGGCCGCGGGCGGGCCGAGGAGGCGGTCGCCCCGATGCAGCGGGCCGTCGCGATCGAGGAGGCGCTGCCGCCGCCCTCCGGCCCGCCGGACACAATCAAGCCGCCCCATGAGCTGTACGGCGAGATCCTCCTGGCGGCGGGCCGGCCGACGGAGGCGGCCACGCAGTTCGCCGCGGCCCTGGCGCGCCACCCGAACCGGGCGCGCTCGCTCCTGGGCGCGGCGCGCGCCGCCGCTCGGGCCGGCGACCGCGCCGCCGCGGCGGCCGCCGCCGCGACCTTCCTGGAGGTCTGGGCCGGGGCCGACCAGGAGCTGCCGGAATTGCGCGAGGCGCGGGGCTTCCTGCAGCGGTGAGGGGGCGGCCCCGGCCGATCGCCGGGACCGCCCCCGGTCGTCGCTCAGAAATAGGTCGCCGCCGAGACGACCAGCGCGGCGTCGTGGACGCGCTGCTGCGTGTTGGGGTTGAAGGCCATCGGCTGGTACTGGTAGCTGAGCTTGAACACCGTATCCTCGATCGGCCGGTAGTTCAAGCCGAAGGTAATCTGCTCCAGGTCGCCAAAGCCCCCCGCCTTGTTGTCCAGGTTCGTGTTGACCCGGTCGTAGCGGACCACGGCGGTGAAGGTCGAGCCCTCGCCGAAGCGCGTCGGCGAGAGGTTCGTCAGCCACTGCGGCATGAAGTGGTAGTTGCCCTGGATGTAGTAGCCGCTGGACTGCTGCGGCGGGACGCCGACACCGCTGTTCCCCGCGATGCCGGTCAGGAGGGCGCCGGGCGTGAAGCCGAGGGTGTTGCCCGGGATGGCCCGGGAATTGTTGCGGGCGTAGGTCCAGGCCGCCTCGCCGATCAGCTCGAAGGGCCCGCGCTGCAGCGTCCAGTCCACGGCCACGATGCTCAGCGGATTGTAGCTGCGCGGCGAGCCGTTCCCGTAGTACCCCGAGCCGGCCACCTCGATGCCCAGCGCCGGGCTCACCGCCAGGCGGCCGACCACCGCCTTGCCGTTGTTGATGTCGAAGCCGTCGTTGGTGGCGCACTTCCGCTGCCGCGCTCCGCGCGTCCCGGTCGCCTCGTTGATCGTCGGGGTGCCGTTCTGCTCGTAGCTGCAGGGGCCCGTGGTGACGTAGAGTTCGTAGTCCACCTTGGACGTCCGGCCGGGGTAGAAGGTGCCGTAGAACCCGGCGCCCGTCTCGGACAGGGTGGTGGGGATGACGAACTGGGCCACGAGCGGACGGTCCGTCAGGTCGTTGAGCGGGGAGTCGTGCAGGAGGTTGAACTTGCCCACCGGCAGGAGGATGATGCCGGCGCGGAGGTTGATCGGTTCCTTGATCAGATAGTCGATCGTGGCGAACTCCAGCCCGAACTCGACTTCGCGGTCCGGCCCGCCCTCTTCCCGGATCCCGTGCTCGATCTCCAGCTCGGCGGCCATCTTCACGTGCTCGGTGATGTCGGCGTAGATGAAGGGCACGAACCGCTGCTGGTCGAAGTTGCTGGAAATGCCCCCGTAGCCGTTGTCGATGGTCCCGACTTTCTGGGTCCGGTACTGGAAATCCATGTACCCGCCGAGGATGGCCTTCGGGGACGACACGAAGGGCTTGGCGTAGAGCAGTCGGCCGGACCCCGTGGAGCTGAAGGAGAGGGCCGGCTGTTTTTCCGCACGGCGCTCCCGCCCGACCTCGGGCAGGGGTCCGATACCCGGCTCCTCCGGCGACACCTCCGGCCGGAGAACCTCGGGCCGCTCCACCCCGGGCGGCATCGCCTCGCGCTCCCGCCTCTCACGCAGGGCGTCGCGCTCTTCCAGTCGCTTGAGCCGTTCTTCGAAGCTCAGGGCCGGCTCGGCCCCCGATGGCCGGCCGGATCCCGGCTGGGCCAGGATCGGAGCGGTCATGACAAGACACAGGCACAACGTCGCAAGTCCGGTCGCGAGCCTCATGGATAACCTCCCTCATGAGCTCGTCCGACTCTGGACTCGCGGTCGCTGGCCTGGGACGGGGTGGATTGTGGAACGATGCGGCGGGTCGGTTCGCCTGACCGCCCTGCCCTCCGTGGCGTCGCGCCGCAGTCCTGCGGCGCGCGCGGGTGAAAAGGAACTGATTCTCACTATCAATTTCCATGCCGGCCCCCGCCCCCCGCAACCCCGCTCCCGGCGCGCCGGGGAGGCGGGGCGCGCGGGGAGATGAGCGCCCGCGCACCCGGCTGGAGTGCGAATCCGCACGGATCGGGCTGTCGAACAGGGGTGGGGGAACCGGAGGGAACAGCGGCGCCCGCGAGGCGGTCGGGACTCGGCGCGGGGCTGGCTCTATGCTATGGTGGCGGGCCATGACGCCGCGGGATTGGCGACGCGCCGGCTATCGAACGATCCTTCGTGAGGGGCGGGTCTATCTGTTCAAGCCCGGGACGGAGGAGGTGATCGAGGCGCCGGCCGCGGGCGACTGGGCCGACCATCCCAACCTCAACGCGGCGCCCTGGCGGCGCTGGCAGGCGGCCGATGTCCGGACCCGCCCCGCCCTGCTGGAGGACTTCCGCGCGACGGCCGCGACCTGCGGCTGCGACCGGGACGGCGTGGACCTGTGCGACTTCTGCGCCGGCCGCCGCCGCTCACCCTGGCTGGGCTGACCGGCGCTGGCAATTCCCTCTCTCTTCCTCTACACTCGGCGCCGGTCGAGCGGAGGACGCGATGTCCGACCAGCATCTGCTGGACCGGCTCCAACGGTCCGACTCCTGGATCCGCGCCGCCTCGGCGCTCACGCCCGAGCAGCGGCACGAGGCCTTCATCTTCCTCTCCATCGCCTTCAACTGCCTCTACGGCCGCCGCCAGTACGAGGGGGACGAGACCAGGATCGGGGAGGACGTGGAGGTGTTCGTCACGAAGCTCCTCGCCCTCGCGCGGTTCGACGGCGAGGAGGGCGGGGCGACGCTTCCGGAGGCGGTCGCGGCCTGCCGGCGGGAGGGGGCCGCGTTGATCCGGGACAAGTTCTTGGACAATCGGTACTGGCGGGGCGCGACGCCCTCCATCGAGCTGCAGGCCCGGCTGAACCGCGACGCCGAGGAGGCCCTACAGCGGCTGGACGAGGGCTCGTTCCGGGAGTTCCTCAGCCTGGTCTTCCGCCGGATCGCGGTGCTGCGCAACCAGGTCATGCACGGCTGCGCCACCTACGGGCCGCGCTCGCAGGGACGGGCCTCCCTGGAGAAGGGGCTCCGCGTCCTGCGCCTGCTGGTGCCCGCCTGCTACCAGCTCGTGTTCCGCCACGGCCACCGGGTCAAGTGGGACCCGGTGCCCTACCCGCGGGCGGGCTCGCCCGCGGCGCCGCGCCGGTGAGGGGATGGAGAAGGCGGGCCGGGACGCGGTGCGGTCCTACACGCTGGTCGGGGTCCAGCTCGCCTCGATCGCCGTCTTGCTGTTTTCCGGGCCGCTCCTGCCGCAAGAGCCGGCCTGGCGCGCGATGCTCGCGGCGGGGGTCCTGCTGGGGCTGTGGGCGCTCGCGACGATGGACCGGCGGTCCCTGACCGCCCTGCCGGACGTCCGGCCCGGCGGCTCGCTCGCGACGCGGGGCCCCTACCGCGCCATCCGCCACCCGATGTACGCGGCCGTGCTGCTCGCCGGCCTGGCGCTGGTCCTCGACCGGCCCTCCGTCCTCAGGGTGGCGGCCTACGCGGTCCTGTCGGTGGACCTGCTCTTCAAGTTGAACTATGAGGAACGGCTGTTGGAGCGGGAGTATCCCGAGTACGACGCCTACCGGGCGCGGACCAAGCGCTTGATCCCGTTTATTTACTAGCCCGACCGGCGCTGCCCCCCGGCTTCTCGCAGTCCTCGCGCCGCCAGTCCTTGAGGACGTCGCCCGGCGTGAAGGTGAGGATGTAGCGGACGCAGTGCAGCTTCTCGCTCGACCCCTGCCCGCCCTTGCCGATGAGCGCCGCGGCCTGGTTGCCCAGGTCCGTCGCCGGTCGCGTGAGACTGTCCATGCTGTAGGGATTCTTCTCAGAGTCGGTGAGGACGAAGCGATAGCTCCAGGTCGATTCGCCCCCGAGCAGGGATTCCTTGGCCACGTGGGGCGGGCCGAACTTCTCGCGCACCTCCTCCTTGGTCGCCTTGTTGATCCCCCGGTCGAGAAAGTCGTCGCGCCAGTGGCCGCAGGCGACGAGGGCCAGGCAGGCCGCCGCCGCCCCCGCCCAGCCGATGAGCCGATCGATCGTCATTGCCCCTCCCCGTCCCGGGTCCCTCGCCACCCCGCCTACTCCTCGCGGCAGGAGCCCGCCCAGCCGTTGGACGCCGACGCCTCGTCCCAGCGCTCCGGGGGACAGAAGGCGCGGGAGACCGCGTGGTTCGCCAGGATGTCCATGCCGTAGGTCTCGGTCGGCGCCGGACGCGACCAGCGGGCCGTGCCCAGGTAGTAGACCTGGCCGGTCTCCACCCCCACGATGCGGATGAGCACGCGGATGTCGTACCCCTCCGTGAAGCCGGACACCGGCCGGCTCTCCGTCTGCAGGAAGGCGACGAGCTGGGCGCCCACGAGCTTCCCGACGCTGACGTCGTCGGCCGTCCGCTCGTCTCCGTACGTGAGCAGGGTCTTCTGCTCGTCGAGGAGCGCCTGCAGGTGCTCCCGCTCGACGACCCGGAAGCCCCGCTGGAGTAGGACGCCCTTGGCGATGATGAGCGCCTCCTCGGCGCCGGGCCCCCGGACCTCCTTGACCCAGATCCCGCCGGTGAGCGGCTTCTCGAACTTGCGGTAGGTTCCCGTCGTCTCGGCGAACATGATGTGTTGCTCCGGATGGTCGCGCGCCGGCTTCGGCGGCGGCGCGCTCGACGCGCAGCCCGCCGCGACCGTCGCCAGGATCAGCCAGGACAGGTGTCGCACTCGCTCCTCCTCACTTCGGCGGACGGACACGGCCTCCGCTTATACCATGGGGGGCCGCCCCCCGTCCCCCCGCGTCGCGACGGTCGTCACGGCGCCGGCTGCGCCACGCACCCGGCCTCGTCGTCCCAGGCCCGGCCCTGGTCCCCCTCGCAGACCCCCCGCTCGATCGCCACGCGCGCCAGCTCCACGACCCGCCGGTCCGGCTGGAATCCCGGGTCCTGGTAGGTCGCGGCGGCGGTCCAGAGCACCGTCCCCCGCTGGACCTCGACCCCCCGCACCGCGACGGCCGGCGCGTAGAGGGTGTTCACGTTGCGCTCGACGCCCTCCCAGTGGCCGGCATAGCCCCAGTAGACGCCGTGCGACCCCATGGTCACCTCGACGAGGACCAGGGCCCCCGCCTTGAGCGTCCGGCCCAGGCGCAGGGCGGCTTCCGCCCGATCCTGCGCGTCCTCCGGCGCGGCGCCTCCGCTCACCCGCTCCAGCACCCGGTAGCCTTTCTCCCGTAGCCAGGCGGCGACCGCCTGCTCCGCCTCCTGGTGGTTGCCCCACACCAGCACCGACCCGCTCAGCGGCGGGCCGGCGCGCTCGGCCGCGTGGGAGCCCGCCGTGAGGGGACGGGGCGAGGCACAGGCCGCCAGCCCGATGAGGGCGAGCAGGCCGAGCCAGGCCAGGCTCCCTCTGCCGGCCCGACTCATCGCCGCCCCTCCCCGCCCGCCGCCCGCCGATTCATGGGCGCCGATTCTAGCAGGATCGTCGGGGAGAGGCACGATCCTTGTGGACGGGGCGGCGGCGGTCCGTTAGACTGATGCAACCAGCCTCGGAGGTGTCGCCATGATGCCCGTCCTCCTCACCGCCGCCGTCCTTATCGGCCTGGTTGGAACGCCGGCCGGCGCCGCCGTCCAGGAGCGGACCCTCGCCGAGGGTGAGCGCGCCCTGATCCGGAACGCCGCGGCGATCTACGTGGAGGTCGAGTCCTCGACCTGGCGGCCGCGCGGCCGGGTGTCCTTCGCCATCGGCCCGTCCGTCCGGGCGAAGCTCCGGGCCGCCGGCTTCGCCGTGAGGCTCGACGAGCGGGAGCCGCACGACCTGACGCTGAAGGTCTTCTACCGCGAGGAGCGGGGGCGGCAATTCCGCGCCGACCTCTACGAGACCGACGTCCACGCGACGCTCAGCCTGCTCCACCCCACCCTGGGCGTGCTGCTCCTCGTGCGGGTGGACGAGTCCTCCAGCGACGCCGGCGTCACCAACGCGCCCTACGTGGACGTGCTGCACAAGATCGAGGGCAACCCCTCCTTCTATTTCTTCGGCGACCTCGTCCGCGGCTACCTGTCGGAGGGCCGGGACGCGCCGGCCACGTTGATCCGGGGCGCCGAGCGCCTGCTGGAGGACGAGGAGTTCCGGCTCTACCCGCACGCGGACACCGCGGCGCTGTCGGGGGAGATGCTGGCCGGCCCGGAGTTCCTCTACGGCACGCAGGCCCTCGAGCGCGCCGCCCGCGAGCTGGGCGCGCTGCGGGAGGCCCGCGCGACGCCGCTCCTGACCAGGCTGCTCCACCATCACGACCGGCAGCTCAGGCTGGCCGCCGTCGCGGCCCTGGCCCAGCTCCAGGACGAATCGGCCCGCCCGGCGCTGGAGCACCTCGCCGAGCAGGACACCTCCGGGGAGGTGCGCGCCGCGGCGGCCGAGGCCCTGGCCCGGATGCCGCTCGCCGCCCCCGCGCGATGAGGCGGCCCCGCGGCCGGCCGGTGGACTCGCCGCCGGGGTTCCGCTAGAATCCGCGCCCATGTCCGACGCGCCCGTGCCCGCCCCCGCCGCTCCGGTGCCGGACGAGCACCATTCGGTCGCGTCGGCCGCCGGCCTCATCGGCGTCGCCACCCTCTCCAGCCGCATCCTCGGGTTTGCGCGCGACATGGTGCTGGCGCGCCTGTTCGGCGCGACCCCCGCCGCCGACGCCTTCTTCGTCGCCTACCGCATCCCGAACCTGCTCCGCGAGCTCTTCGCCGAGGGCTCGATGTCCTCGGCCTTCATCCCCGTCTTCACCGAGTACCACCAGCTCCGCGCGAAACGCGACGCCTGGGAGCTGGCGAGCGCCGTGTTCACGACGCTGCTGACGATCCTGACCGCGGTCACGCTGCTCGGCCTCCTCGCCTCGCCCGCGATCGTCTGGCTGCTGGCGCCGGGGTTCCACGGGGATCCGGAGCGGCTGGCGATGACCACGCTGCTGACGCGGATCATGTTCCCCTATCTGCTGTTCATCAGCCTGGCGGCGCTGGCGATGGGGGTGCTGAACTCGCTGCGCGCCTTCGCGGCGCCGGCCTTCTCCCCGGTCGTCTTCAACGTCTGCATCATCGCCGCCGCCTTCCTGCTCGCGCCCCTGCTCGCGGAGCCGATCTTCGGCGTGGCCGTCGGCGTGGTGCTCGGCGGCGCGGCGCAGTTCGTCATGCAGCTCCCGGGCCTCCGGCGGCGCGGCTACCTGTTCCGCTGGCGGTTCGAGCCGGGCCATCCCGGCGTGCGGCGGATCGGCCGGCTGCTGGTGCCCTCGCTGCTCGGCATGTCCGTCACGCAAGTCAACATCACCGTAAGCACGATCCTCGCCTCCTTCTTCGCCGGGGGCCCGACCTACCTCTTCTACGGGATGCGGCTGATTCAGTTTCCGCTGGGGATCTTCGGCGTGGCGCTCTCGACGGCCATCCTGCCGACCCTCTCCGCGCAGGCCGCGCGGGGCTCGCTCGACGAGCTGCGCCGCACGGTCGGGTTCGGGCTGCGGATGATCCTGTTCATCATCCTGCCCTCGATGCTCGGGCTGATCCTCCTGCGGCGGCCGATCGTCCACCTGTTCTTCGAGCACGGCACCTTCACCGCCGCGGACACGGCGGCCACCGCGACCGCGCTGCTCTGCTACGCGGTCGGGCTCTGGTCCTTCGCCGGCGTCCGGATCATCGTCGCGGCCTACTACTCGCTCAAGGACACGACGACGCCCGCGGTCGCGGCGGCCGTCGCGGTGGGCGCCAACATCCTGCTGTCGCTGCTGCTGATGGGCCCCCTCCAGTACGCGGGGCTCGCGCTGGCCACGGCCCTCGCCTCGATGGTGAACGGGACGATCCTCATCGCCGTCCTCAACCGGCGGCTGGGCGGGGTGGATTGGCGGGCGGTCGGTCGGTCGGCGGCCCGCAGCCTGGTCGCCGCCCTGCCGATCCTCGCGGCCGCCGGCTGGGTCGCGGGCGCGGCCGTCTGGACCCACCAGGGGGACTGGATCGCCAAGACGATCCTGCTGCTCGTCGGCGTGGGCCTGAGCATGACGGGCTACTTCGGCGTCCACGCGCTCATGCGCTCGGAGGAGCTGGACGTGCTCTGGAAGACCGTCGGGCGGAAGATCGGGCGAGAGGGGACACCGTGACGCGGAGACGCGCGGAGAGGCAGACGCGGCCAAAGGAGCGCGGAGGGATCGCCGGTCCAGTCGCCGCGCCCCCACGCCCCCGCTCTCCCGCATCTCCGCGTCCCCCCGTCCCCGCGTCCTCCGCCCGCGCGATCTTCGGCACCCCCTGGGGCTGGATGGCCCTGGAGGCCACGCCGCGCGGCATCAGCCGGATCGTGCTGCCGCGGGCAGGCCGGCGGGCGGCGGAACGGGCGCTGGGCGCGCCGCGCGCCGCGCGGCGGTCGTCGCCGCCCCGCGCGGCGACGAGCCGGCTCAAGGAGGCGCGCGCGCAGATCCTGGAATTCCTGGCCGGCCGCCGCCGCCGGCTCGCCTTTCCCCTCGACCTGTCCGACGGCACGCCCTTCCAGCGGCGGGTCTGGCGGGCGATCCGCGCCATCCCCTACGGCCGCGTCCGCTCCTACCAGTGGGCAGCCGAGCGGGTCGGCGGCGCCCGCTACGCCCGCGCAGTCGGGCTGGCGCTGGGCGCGAACCCCGTCCCGCTGATCGTCCCCTGCCATCGCATCCTCGCCTCCGACGGCTCGCTGGGCGGCTTCACCGGCGGGCTCGCGACCAAGCGGCGGCTGCTGGCGCTGGAACGGGACGAGCGACGAACGACGGGGGCCCGATGAAGGCCGTGCTCCAGCGGGTGACCCGGGCCTCGGTGGAGGTGGCGGGGCAGCCGGTCGGCCGGATCGGCGCGGGCCTCCTCGTCCTGCTCGGCGTGGCCCAGGGCGACGAGCCGGCCGACGTCCGGTGGATGGTCGAGAAGCTCGCCACGCTGCGCGTCTTCCCCGACGCGGACGGCAAGATGAACCTGGACCTCGTCGCGGCCGGCGGCGCCCTGCTCGTCGTCCCGCAGTTCACGCTGCTCGGCGACACGGCCAAGGGCCGCCGGCCCGGCTTCGACCGGGCCGCCCCGCCGGCGGTCGCCCGGGCGCTCTACGAGGAGGTCGTGGCGGGGCTGACGGCCCGGGGGCTCCGGGTGGAGACCGGCCGGTTCGGCGCGCACATGCAGGTGTCGCTCGTGAACGACGGCCCCCTCACGTTCATCCTGGACAGCCGGGGGGGCGCCGCCTGAGGTCCCCGTTAAGGTCGGTGGAGGAGGCGCCGACACAGGATATGATCGGGGGAGGCCGCCGGAGCGGAGCGGGCGGCCGGCTTGCCTTCGTGAGGATTGGCTGGCATACTGCCCGCACAGCCTGTGACGCGAGGGGAACATGGACGTGCCGATTCCCGAGCATCACCCGTTGCGACGCTTGTTCGAGACGCTGACCGAGCGCAGCTTCACCGAGAAGCTCGGCTGGCCCGACCTCACGGTCACCGAGTACGTCTCCAACCTCCTGGTCCGGTTCACCCACATCGACCAGCTCCACCGCATCAGGAACGCCCAGGGGCGGCCGGCCGATACGGTCGTGGACCTGCTCTACGAGTCGGAGGTCCTGCTCGAAGCGCAGTCCTTCGACCGGGAGCGCGACGTCCACCGGCACATCGGCGACTTCACCCTCTTCATGACCGGCCTGTTCCCCGAGTACCTCCGCCGGCTCAAGGCCGCCGGGCTCATCTATCACAAGGACTTCCTGGTGGACTACGTGAAGACGGGCAAGCGCTCCTACGGGATCGTCGCCCGGTTCGAGGCCGGCGCCTCCGGCGACGACACCCCGCTCTTCCGCAAGCTCTCCGAGAATTTCGAGCTGTGCGTGACGGGGCTCGGCTTCGTCCGCACCGACCTGGACCGCCTGAAGGACCCGACCTACCGGAAGGCGAAGGACCTCCTGCTGAATTGACCCCGTGACGCGCGCGACCCCGGTTCTCCTGGCCCACGGCGGCGCGGGCTCGCGGCGGATGTCCGCCGCGCAGGCCGCCTGCCTGGCCGAGGCCCTGACGGCCGGCGGCGCCCTGCTCCGCCGCGGCGCCCCGGCGCTGGACGCCGTCGAGGCGACGATCCGCGTCCTGGAGGGGTCCGGCGGCTTCAACGCCGGCCTGGGGGCGCGACTCCAACTGGACGGGACGAGGCGGATGGACGCCGCGCTCATGGAGGGTCGCGGCCTGCGCGCGGGCGCCGTGGCCGGGATCGAGCGCGTGCGGCATCCGATCACCGCGGCGCGGCTCGTGCTGGAGCGGACGGCCCACGTGCTCCTCGCCGGCCCGCCCGCGACCCGCCTGGCCCTGCACTTCGGCTTGGCGCGGCAGCCCCGCCCGACGCCGGCGCAGCGCCGGCTCCTGGCGGCGGACATCCGGCGGCTGGGCCGGGCGGCCGGGGCGACCGGCACGCTGCGGCTGTTCGCGACCCTGGCGCGACGCCGGCGGGCGGGACTGGAAACGGTCGGCGCGGTGGCGCGGGACCGAACCGGTACGGTGGCCGCCGGCGCCTCCACCGGCGGCATCGCGCTCATGCTGCCGGGGCGCGTCGGCGACACGCCCCTGATCGGCTGCGGGGTCTACGCGGATAACGAGGCCGGCGCCGTCTCGATGACCGGCATCGGGGAGGGCATCATCCGCCTGGCCATGGCGAGGGCGATCACGGAGCGGCTGGCGGCCGGCGCCGGCCCCGCCGCGGCGGTCCGGCTCCTGCTCGCGCGGCTGACCGCCCGCGTGGACGGCCGGGCCGGCGCGTTGGTCCTGGCCGCGGACGGCCGCTTCGCCATCCGGCACAACACGCCGCGCATGGCGGCCGGCTGGTGGCGCGGCGGCGACGAGCCGGTCGTCGCGGACACCTTTCCGTTAGAGACGAGTGCCCCCTTGAGGGATTGATGCATTGACGGAGGGCGGGCCGGCGGGCTAGCCTGGGGGGGCTCGTCCATCATCCATCACCCAATGCTTCAATCCACGATCGTCAACCCTTCCATCACGCAATCTCCCAACCTTCAATGGCTCGCCTCCTCTTCCACCTCGCCTTTCCCGTGACCGACCTCCTCGAGGCCAAGCGCTTCTACGTGGAGGGGCTCGGCTGCACGCTGGGGCGGGAGTCCGCCTCCGCCGTCACGCTGGGCTTGGCCGGTCACCAACTGGTGGGCCATCTGGTCGAGCGGGTCGAGCGGCAGCGGGGCGTCTACCCGCGCCACTTCGGGCTGATCTTCACGGATGAGCGGGATTGGCAAGCCTTGGCCGACCGAGCCAGGGAGCGGGGGCTGCGGTTCTTCCAGCAGCCTCGGGTCCGGTTTCCCGGGACCCGCATCGAGCACCGGACGTTCTTCCTCGAAGACCCCGCCGGCAACCTCCTCGAGTTCAAGCACTACAGCCACGAGTCGGCCGTTTTCGGCGAGCGGGAGCATCGGGAAATCGGGGACACGGATTAGCGGCAGAAGCGTTCATGAAGAACGCGGGCTAGAACCCCGCCTTCTTGATCCGCTCCACCGCTTCGGCGAGGCGCTCTTTCGTGGTCGTCACGGTCATGCGGATGTAGCCCTCGCCCGGCTCGCCGAAGCCGTTGCCCGGCGTCGTGACGATGCCGGCCTTCTCCAGCAGGTGCGCGGTGAAGGAAGTCGAGGTGTAGCCCTTGGGCACGGTCACCCAGACGTAGAAGGCCGCGGGCGGCAGGGCCACGTCCAGGCCGAGCTTCTGCAGGCCCGGCACGAGCGTGTCGCGCCGCTCCTGGTAGATCTTCCGCAAGCCGTCGGTGACGGCGTCGTCGAGCCCCAGTGCCGTGATGCCCGCCTCCTGCACGGCCTGAAACACGCCGGAATCCAGGTTGCTCTTGACCTTCCCCAGCCCGGCCAACACCTGCGCGTGGCCCACGGCGAAGCCCAGCCGCCAGCCCGTCATGTTGTAGGTCTTGGACAGGGAGTGGAACTCGATGCCGACCTCCTTGGCGCCCTCGACCTCCAGGAAGCTCGCCGGCCGCTTGCCGTCGTAGTACACCTCCGAGTAGGCCGCGTCGTGGCAGATGATGATCCCGTGCTCCCGCGCGAAGGCGACGGCGCGCTTGAAATAGTCCTTCCCCATCACGACCGAGGTGGGGTTGTTCGGCGAGTTCAGGAACATCAGCTTGGCCCGCCGAGCCACGTCCCTGGGCACCGCGTCGAGGTCCGGGAGAAAGCCGTTCTGCTTGAGCAGGGGCATGACGTGCGCCACGCCGCCGGCGAAGCTCGTGCCGACGGGATAGACCGGATAACCGGGGCTCGGCACCAGGACGACGTCGCCCGGGTTCACGAACGCCAGCGGGACATGCCCGATGCCCTCCTTCGAGCCGATCAGGGTCAGCACCTCGGTCGCCGGGTCCAGCGTGACGTGGAAGCGGCGCCGGTACCAGTCGGCGACGGCCCGGCGGAACGACAGCAGGCCCTCGTAGGAGGGGTACTGGTGGTTCTTGGGGTCGGCGGCCGCCTGCGTGAGCCGCTCGATGATCGGCGCGGGCGTCGGCAGGTCGGGGTCGCCGACCCCCAGGTTGATGATGTCCACCCCGCGGGCGATGGCGGCCCGCTTCATCTCGTCGATCGCGGCGAAGAGGTAGGGCGGCAGCGTCTTGATCCGGTCGGCGTACTCGATCGAGAGTCCGGCCATGCGACGGGGCTCCTTTCGCTCGTTGAGTCGGACGGGTGACGAGGAGGCTTCAGGGTACTTCAGGACGAGGCCGGCAATCAACGTGCGGGCAGCGCGAGCCGGGCGATGAGGCGATCGGCCCATTCCTGCTGGCGGGCAAAGTGCGGCGCGGCGCGGGCCAGCAGCGCGGCGGCATCCAGCCCGGCGCGGCGGAGGTCATCGGGGCATTCCCGGCAGAGGGCCTCCGCCCCCGGCCGCTCCATTTCCAGGTGGAAGAGCAGGCCGTAGGCCCCTTCGTCGTAGCGGAAGGCCTGGCAGGGAAAGAGGTCGGATTGGGCCAACGAGACGGCGCCGGTCGGGAGGTCGAAGCCCTCCCCGTGCCACTGGAACACCTCGAAGGTCGCGGGGAAGGTCCCGAACACCCGGTCCTTGCGGCCGTCCTCGGTCAGCCGCGCCGGCGTCATGCCGATCTCGACGCCGGGTCCCGGCCGGACCGTCGCGCCCAGCGCCCGCGCGAGGAGCTGCGCCCCGAGGCAGACGCCGATCAGCGGTACGCCCCGTTGCACGGCCAGCTTGATGAATTCGATCTCCTCGGCGATCCAGGGGTCGGGATCGTTGACGGACATCGGCCCGCCCATGACGAGCAGGAACTCCCCCGCGTCGTCCGGCAGGCCGTCGCGCGGCACCAGCCGCGGCTCCAGCCGATAGCCGCGCCGCGCCAAGAGGCCGGCGAAGGCGCCCGGCCCCTCGAAGGCCACGTGCTGGAGACAGACCGCGCGCGTCACTGGCCGATCTCCTCCTTCACGCCCCGGCCCGTCGCCCCGCCGGCCGGCCCCTCCGCCGTGCGGCCGTCCGCCCGAACGTCAGGCCGGTCTTCTGCACTTCCTGGTAAGGCAGCAGCCAGACGAGCGACTCGTCGTGGAGGTCCACGACCTGGATGCGGTTGCCCCAGGGGTCTCGGAAGTCGCAGCGGAAGCCGGGGATCGGCCTCAAGCCGTACTTCGTGACGATCTTTCTGCGGACCTCCTCGATCTGCGCCTCGTCCCGCACGATCAGCCCGAAGTGCTTGGCCCGGTCCGGCTGGAGCCGCTCCACCTCGAAGATCGCCATGAACTGGTGCGCGCCGAGCTTGCACCAGACCGCCCCTTCCCCGCCGGTCAACATCTTCATCCCGAAGACGTCCGCATAGAACCGCGCGGCCTTCTTCGCGTCGGACACCTCGATGACGATGTGGTTACAGCCGTAGACCTGGACCGCCATGATCGGCCTCCCCTCTTCGCGTGCGGGCCTCAGTCGAGGCGGCCCATCCGGCCCGCCTGATAGTCGCGCACCGCCTGCACCAGCTCCTCTTGCGTATTCATGACGAAGGGGCCGTACCGGGCGACCGGCTCGCGGATCGGCTCCCCCGCCATCACGAGGATGGTCGCATCCGCCTCCGCCTCGACCAGGACCGGCGCCCCCGAATCCCCGACGGCCGCGAGCGTCGCCTCGCCGATCGGCGCCGAGCCGTTCACCGACGCCGGCCCGCGCAGGACGAACAGCGCGGCCTGCTGCCCGGCGGGCAGCGCCAACTCGACGCGCCGCCCCGCGCTCACGCGGAGGTCGTAGAGCTGCACCGGGGTGAAGGTGCGGGCGGGCCCCGTCACCCCGCGGTAGGAGCCGGCGATCACGCGCAGGCGGCCCGCGCCGGCCGTCAGCTCGACCACGGGAATGTCCCGCTCCCCCAGCGTCTGATAGCACGGCGGCGTCAGCTTGAAGGCCTTGGGCAGGTTCACCCAGAGCTGGATCGCCTCGAGCGTGCCGCCCCGGCGGGCGAAGTCCCGCTCGTGCATCTCCTCGTGGACGACGCCGGACCCGGCCGTCATCCATTGCACGTCGCCCGGTCCGATGATCCCGCCGTGGCCCGCCGAGTCGCGGTGCGCGACGACGCCCTGGTACAGAAGCGTGACCGTCTCGAAGCCGCGGTGCGGATGCTCGCCGACGCCCCTGGGCCGGTCCGTGGGGGGAAAGTCGGCCGGTCCCGCGTAGTCGAGCAGCAGGAAGGGCGAGAGGCGCTCGCCCAGGCCGCCGCTGGGAATGAGGTTGCGCACCGGAAACCCGTCGCCGACCATGTGGGCCGACCCGTGCCGATAGACCGCCGGCGCCGGACCGACCCGCTCGGGTGTCGCCTTCATGGCTTCCATGGGAGCGCCTCCTTCGCATCGCGCCGCATAGGCAAGAGTATAGTTCTAGCTAGGATGAAGTCAAGGGCAAGCTGACCCCCGTAGCCGAGGGGCCCGCCCTGCGCTACAATGGCGCCATGCCGCGCCGCATCCGCAGCGCCGAGGACCTCGCCCTGCTGCTGGAGCACGCCCACGCCTTCCGGGGCGGGCAGATCACGGACCTGCACGTCCACAAGCATCGGCTGCTGGACGAGGCGACCGGCCGCGAGATCCCCGCCGCGACCACCATCACCGCCGTCATCCAGTACGAGCTGCGCGTGCAGACGGCCGGGGGCCTCTGCCCCGTCGCCCGCGTGGCGAAGCTCACCATGCGCGGCGTGACCGACTTCTCGATCTTCGAGCAGGAGGGGGCGGATTGCTCGGAGATCGGCACGATCCACGCCGAGGCCTCGGGTGGACGGCTCCGGTTCTGGTTCGATCCGCACGGCGAGCTCTACGTGATCTGCGACGAGGCCGAGATCGAGGAGGTGTCGCGCCCCGCGTCCGGTCTCCTCGTCCCGCGGGGACGGACGGAATGGACCTTCCAGTCCGTCGGCGGCGCGCTGCCGCCCGTCTCCTGGTTTCTGGATGGGCTCGATCGGGCGGGGCTGCCCTGCGCCTGGCGTGCCGTCAAGCGGACCGCGGGGCACCCGCTCTTGCGCTGGGAGGGCGTCCTGCTCCCGGCCGGGGCGCCGGCCCCGCCGCGGGGCGCGGGTGTGTATGTCCAGGCCTTCGGTCCGCTGGACGGGAGCGCCTTCGGCATCTCGCTGCGGGCATCCGAGGACGGGAAGGTCGGCGACCGCCTGATCGCCGTGCTGGCCGACCTCATCCTCCGGGAGTTCGACGGCACCTGCCTGGCGGGCACGCTGGTGCTGGAGCGGGATGAGTGGCTGGGCTGGCAGGGGCTGGGGCCGGTCGGCCGCGGCGGCGAGGAGCGCCGCTGAGCGGGGGCGGTCAGTGGGCGTGGACGGCCGAGCCGTTCTTGCGGTTGACGCACTCGACCAGGTGCCAGAACCGGAAGGGGTTGACCTTCTCCTTGCGGGCCACGAGCAGCGACGTGCCGTCCAGCACGGTGTCCAGTGAGAGGTCGGTCCGGAAGCCGATGTGCTTGCACAGCGGCGAGATGACCTTCTCCACCGCCGCGATGAGCTTGTTGCCGTTGCTGAAGTGGTTGAGCATGATGATGCGCCCGCCGGGCCGGCAGACGCGGATCATCTCGGTGACGACCTTCCGGTAGTCGGGGACGGCGGTTACGACGTAGGCGGCCATCACCGTGTCGAAGCTGTCGTCGGAGAACTCCATCTGGCCCGCGTCCATCCGGTACAGCTCGATGTGCGTCAGCCCGTGCCGCGCGACCCGCTCCTGGGCCTCCTTCAACATCCCGCCGGAGATGTCGATCCCCACCACCCGCACGTGGCTGGGGTAGAGCGGCAGCGCCAGCCCCGTCCCGACGCCGACCTCCAGGATCCGCTCGCCGGGGACGACCTTCAGGTTGCGGACGGCCGACTCCCGCGACTCGTGGAAAATGCGGCCGAAGATGTGGTCGTAGACCCCCGCATAGTTCGAGTACACCCGCTCGACTTTCTTCAGGTCCATTGAACCCCTGCCTCCACGAACGATGCCCGCTGGCTGGCCCGGCGGCCGGCACCGGAATGTCCTGCCTGGTGCGACGACGAAAGAGATTGTATTGAGGCGGGAAACCGGATGGTGGTGCTTGGTCGGAAGGCCCGCCTGAGCGAAAAATCCGCGTTACTCTAGCCAAAATGCCGGAGCGAGTCAACAGACTCGACTTCGTGCGGTCGGGGGACGCGGGATCGCGGCGCCCGGCCGTCCCCTGTCGGCTCCAGGGGCACTGTGCTATCCTCCCGCCCATGCTGCTCGCCGGTCTGTTCGGGGGCGTCCTGCTCGTCGCGCTCGTGGTCGGGGACTGGGTCCGGTTCACCGGCCTGACGGCGCCCGCCAGCCGGTACGGCTGCACCGTCGCCCGGCGAGAGGACCGGCTCCCCGGCACCGCCGCGGCGGCGCTGGCCGACCGGTTCGACCACCGAGGCCTCCTGGCGCTCCCCCACGGCGTCGCCCGGCTCTTCGCGCGGGAGCGTCGCATCCTGCTCCGGCCGCAGTACCGGCTCTTCTCGCTCCGCTTCCGGACCGCCTGGCCCATCAAAGGCTCGATCGAGTTCGCAGCGGAGGGCGACGCGACGCGCCTCCTCTGCCTCAAGCGGGTGCCCTGGTCCTCCGCGCTCATCACCCTCCTGTGGTTCGCGCTCGTCGGGGTCGGGACGCTGGGCTTCGTGGGCGCCTACCTGGCCGACGGCGGGCTCGCCTCGTTCGCGGGCCTGCTCATGGGCGTCGGGATCACCGCGCTCGGGCTGATGGTCCTCGCGTTCGGCCTGATCGTCGTGACGCTCGCCTACCGGCTCGAGGACCAGCGCTTCTCGCAGGCCTACGAGGAGCTGTGCGCGGCCCTGGCCGGCGACCGGCCCGCGGCGCCGTGAGGGGCTACCGCGTATAGACGTCGAGGAGCGGCTGATACTCGGGGGGGAGCCCGCCGGTCTGCTTGGCCCGCACCAGTCCCGCGATGATGCCCCGGTGCTTCTGGCTCAAGCCCGACTCGACGAAGGCCCGCCGGTAGAAGACCCAGCGGCGGGCGGGCTCCGCGGCGACGCGCGCGCGCTCCTCCGGCGGGAGCGCCGCCAGCGCGGCGGCCAGGTGCGCGACCGCCCGCTCGACGCTGTGGTAGGGCGGGGCCAGCTTGAGCCCCGCGTAGAACAGCTCCAGCGTGCGGCGGAAGTCGTCGCGCAGCGACGGGATCGGCTCGGGGGAGGACGGCGACATGACGATGGTTCGGTTCGACGGCTCCGGCAGGCAGCAGGATAGGCCGACCGACGGCGCGAAGGCAAGGGGCGCGGCGGGGAGGCCGACGGCATGACGCCTGACCTCCGCCGGATGCGCGAGGCGGCCGTGGCGGCGGCCCGCGAGGCGGGCGCGATCCTCCAGGACCACGCCCGACGCGGCTTTCGCATCGAGCACAAGAACGCCGTGAACCTCGTCACGGACGCGGATCGCCGCGCGGAGGCGGCCATCGTCGCCGCCCTCGGCAAGGCCTTTCCCGACCACGAGATCCTCGCCGAGGAGGAGGGGCTGCGTGAGGCCCGCGCCGCGGCCTTCCGCTGGGTGATCGATCCGCTCGACGGCACGACGAACTTCGCGCACGGCCTGCCGCTCTACTGCGTCTCGATCGGGTTGGAGCACGAGGGCCGGCCCGTGCTCGGCGTCGTCTTGGATCCGACGCGGGACGAGCTGTTCGTCGGCGAGGCCGGCGGCGGGGCCACGGTCAACGGCGCGCCGCTCCGCGTCTCGGCCACCGCGACGCTGGACGCGGCGCTGCTCGTCACCGGCTTCGCCTACGACATCCGCGAGACGGCCGACAACAACCTCGACCACTTCTCGCGGTTCGCCCTGCGGGCCCAGGGCGTCCGCCGGCTCGGGGCGGCGGCGCTGGACCTCTGCTACGTCGCGGCCGGGCGCTTCGACGGGTTCTGGGAGCTGAAACTGCACCCCTGGGACATGGCGGCGGGGGTCGTGATCCTGCGGGAAGCGGGCGGGCGGGTCACCGACTTCGCAGGCCGGCCCCACTCGATCTACGGCACGCAGCTCGTCGCGAGCAACGGGCTGATCCACGACGCGATGCTGACGGTGCTGCGGGGGACCTGACCGGCGGCGTCCCCCTCCGCTCCACGTATACAGGGCCGCGGCCGATGGGGTATCATCCCTCCCGGCTCGAGTCGCGAGCGAGGAGGGCGCCATGGCGAGTCAGATTCCCCCGGAGAAGCCGCCGGCCGCGCCGGGCGGCCAGGCGAACGGCGGCGAGCGCGTGTCCTCGGAAGTGGAGCTGCTGAAGGTGGTCGTCGCGCGCGGCGGGCGTCAGGTGAGCGCGCAGTGGGCCATCCATCCCCAGATCAAGCAGGACCTGAAGCCCGAGGAGTGGAAGGAAGTCTCGGACCTCATGGCCAAGGTGACCGGCCTCGTCGGCGCCCGCTTCGCCGAGATCCTGGCGGAGGCCGAGCCCGACCGGCCCGGCAACGCGTAGGCGCCGCCGGGCCCCCCATCACCCATCACGCGGAGCGCGCCATGGACGCCTATTACCATCCCCACGATTTGAAGAAGTTCGCCGACATGGGCAAGGGCGGGAAGGAGCTCTGGGAGAAGTTTTCGAGCTACTACCAGGCCGTCTTCGCCGACGGCGCGCTCACCGAGCGGGAGAAGGCGTTGATCGCGCTGGGCGTCGCCCACGCCGTGCAGTGCCCCTACTGCATCGACGCCTACACCCAGGCCTGCCTGGAGAAGGGCTCCAACGTCGAGGAGATGACCGAGGCCGTCCACGTCGCCTGCGCCATCCGCGGCGGCGCCTCGCTCGTCCACGGTGTGCAGATGCGCAACGTGGCCGAGAAGCTGTCGATGTAGCAGGAGCGGCGCTCCTTCGCTTTCGCGCCTCCCGCGGCAGCTCATCTACGGCTCATCTCCCCGGCCCGCAAGTACCCGAATGCCGCGACTGACCGGCGCCTGCAGTACGTGTTCCCCGCCGGACACCGGTGGGTCAATCAACAGACCGGCGAACAGGGACGCCATCACGTCCACGAGCCGGCCGTCCAGCGTGCCGTCAAGGACGGCGTCCGCAAGGCGGGGATCGCCAAGCACGCCTGTTGTCATACGTTCCGCCACTCGTTTGCCGCGCACGTGCTTGAGGACGGCTCTGATAGTCGAACCATTCAGGAACTGCTCGGCCACCCTGACGTCAAGACCACAATGATCTACACCCATGTCTTGAACCGGGCGGCAAGGGAGTCCGCAGCCCGGCCGACGGGCTGATCGGCACCGTGGGCTCCTGTCAGGTCTAACGGTGCTAGACGGAACCCCATATGACGGCCGCGCGCGAACCAGGAGTCTATTAACCCTCATCCGAAAATACATGGAACGCGGCACTGCCTAAGAGGGAGCGGGTGGCGTGGCGAGCGGGTCCCCCGTCGCCCGCAGCGGAAGGGGCGAAGGGCCCATAGGTTGCCCAACCAGCACGGTCACACAGCGCCCGTACCCCGCCAAACGCCGGAGCGCCCCCCACGGGGGGAGGGGTGGAGCGAGGACGACGGGGGTGGGGGTGAACCATAAGTTCGGCATCTGGCGTTCTGAGATGGGGAATCCGTATGAGGAAGCCGTACGAACTAGAGATGGCGGGCGATACCGCGATGTTGGAACTGCGGGCGACGAGTCTCGAACAACGGGGTTACGTGCAATGAGCGGCCAGCAGCGGAGACCGGCCGACGCGGCTCCACGGGTATAGAAGGTGGCGCGAGAAGGGTCGGATGATCGAGTGCAGTAGCTGCCGGAACGACGCGCGGATCACGCAGGCGACCGGAGCCTTCTACCGCGACCTGCGCGTGACCGTGACGCGGGGCGGGGCTACGTTCCAGAAGAGCATCTGGAAGACGAGGCCCGACCGGCTCCCGGACGGGTTCGCCTGCAAGGCGTGCGGCGAGGTCGTCTCGTTCCCGTCCAAGTGGATCAAGGCCTGGAAGCTGGACGACGCGCCCGCCACGGTCGGGTCGACCCTCGACGTGGACAACCTGCTTCGGGAGATCAAAACTCTCGCCGACGGGGCAACGCTCAATCTCGAGGAGCGCGCGCCGCAGGATGGGAGCTTCAGGGCGTTCTCGTCGCTTGGGGTCGAGCTCCCCGAAGGTCTGGCGGACGGCGCTGTGCGCCGCCGCTGATGCTGCGCGTTGGGCGTCAAGGTAACGCAGTGGCGTGGTGTACAAGGCCGTCAAGGAATCAATAGGTTCCCCCTCAATGTTCTCCCTCATCGAATCCAAAGAAGAAATTGCCAAGGCACAGCGCAAGCTGGAAGCAACCATTCGGCGCGATTCCAAGTCGAAAGCAGTCAAGAACATCGGCTACCCCGGCGGGATAGAATTCCACCTGAATCCGGCGTGAGAAAATTGGTCAGCGTCTTGGCACCTAACGTCACTCGCGGGTTCCACGGACCTTTGGGCATAGGACTGAACCCTACCTTTTAGGTAGCTTTCAGCCCAATCCGCCTGAACAGGAATTCTGCGGTGCCCTGGCTGCGTGGAATGATCAGCTATCACTTTCTCACGCCGGATTCAGGTTCAGAAGAGCCGGAGAAGACGCCCGACCCCGTTTCCCTTTCTCGGCGTGCCCCTCATGGCGGCGCCGTCACCGCCGCGGCTTGACGTGGCCTTCGCCCTTCATCGTCTCGGCGACGTTGGCGTCGTCCACGTAGACCTCGGCCAGCGTCCGGCCGTAGGCGTCGGTGCCCACGGTCAGCATGGCGACCTGGCCGCCGCGCAGCAGCTCGTCCAGCCGCTTCATCGCGTCGAACCCGCCGGGCTCCAGCAGCTCGGGCGCGTTCAGACCCTTGATGCGGATGCGGTCGCCGCCGTAGGCGAAGGTGTCGCCGTCGATGACGTGGATGCGCGCGGCGTCCAGCGTGCGAAGCCGCTCGTCGTCGAGGGGCATATCGAGTCGGGAGCTCGGACTGGAGTCGCGGGCGTGCCGGCGCAAGAAGGTCCAGGGAGAGCGGTGCACGCCGGATCGAAGGGTGGAGCAGGGCCTGCGGATCGCGGGACCGGGGAGGCTGCTCGGTGTGAGCATGACGCAGGGGCGGTGGCGGCTCCGCGGCACGGCGGCCCGCGCCCGCCTGGCTGCGCGCGAGCCCGACGGCGGGTTGCCGACGGCCGGTCGGCCCGAGAGCTTCGGGGCGCCCTGGCCCTTTCCCTGGGGCCCGGCGGCGCCCGCGTGGCCGAGGGCCGGCGTGCCGATGACGATCAGCGCAGCGATGAGCATCGGAGCGAAGAAACGGATGAGGGGACGCATGGCGACCTCCCGTCTCTGGTGAGCCCGGACTCCGTGGAGACCCGGAGCCTCCGGCAACGCCGGAGCGCATACCGCGGGTCCTGCAAGAGCCGTGCGCGGGTTCGGTCTGATCGGGAAGGGGCACCTGTGCGGGAGGAGGCGCGGGGGCCGGGCGGTGGACAAAAAAGAGGCCCGCTCCCGTGTCGAGGACGGGCCGGACGGCATCGTGGGTGGAGAGAACCGGACGCCGCGTCGTGCCGGCGCCCCGCATCTGTTGGAAGGCCTTGGCCTTGTTCGGTCGTGCCTACTGGCACCGAGCGTCAGATGCGCGCCTTCGGTTCCACTCCGGATCCGTCCAGAGTCATCCTCATCGGCTCACGGGAGCGGGCCACCCTTGTCCGGTGGCGTCATGGCTGGCTCCATCACCCCCCTTCAACGCCCGTGAAAACGGTCTTACGATGCGCCCGGCCCGGAGCGAAGTCAAGGTGGAAAATCCTGCCCGCGCGCCGGCGACGCGAGCATATTGCATGCCACGCCGACGGCTCGGGCGACCCGCTGGGGGCCAGGGATCGTCCGGTTGACAACGCCGAAAGGCGCGTGCTGAAATGGCCGCTGGTTCGCGGCCTTTTGCGATGTCGGCAAGGGGGGTTTCGCCATGGACATGTTCGGCAAGGTGGGGCTGGTCGAGATCCCGATCTTGATCGCGCCGGATCAGAAGGAATGGCTCGATCGGATGATCAAGGAAGGCAAGATCGCGATCCCGCCCGGCGGGACGCTGGAGAAGGGCTCGCTCTATTCGATGTTCATCCGGATGCTGCTCCACAACGCGATGGAGGAGCAGCGCCGGCAGGAAGCGCTGGAGGCCGACGAGGACGACGACGAGTAACGGCCTGTATCCTCCCGGAGCCTCCCGTCTCTCTCCGGATACGGACTACAGGCTCTTGAACGCCGCCCGGGCGGCCTTGATCGTCTGTTCGATGTCCGCCGCGCTGTGGGCGGTCGAGAGGAAGGCCGCCTCGAACTGCGAGGGGGCCAGGTACACCCCCTTCGCGAGCATCGCGCGGAAGAACGTCGCGTAGGCCCGGGTGTCGGACTGCTTGGCGGTCGCGAAGTCCACGACCGGCCCCCTGGTGAAGAAGCCCGTCAGCATCGAGCCCACCCGCCGCTGCGTCAGCGGCACGCCCGCCCGTCTCGCCGCCTCGCCCAGGCCCTCCGCCAGGGCCGCCGCCCGCTGCTCCAGTTGCTCGTAGACGCCCCGCCGCTTGAGCCGCGTGAGCGTTTCGATCCCCGCCGTCACCGCGAGCGGATTGCCCGAGAGCGTGCCCGCCTGGTAGACGGGCCCGGCCGGCGCGATCAGCCCCATGATGTCCCGCCGCCCGCCGTAGGCCCCGACCGGCAGCCCGCCGCCGATGATCTTGCCCAGGCAGGTCAGGTCCGGCGTCACGCCGTAGCGCCCCTGCGCGCCGCCGTAGCCGACGCGGAAGCCGGTGATCACCTCGTCGAAGATCAGCAGGCTGTCGTGCGCCCGCGTCAGCTCGCGCAGGGCGGGCAGGAAGTCGGGGGACGGCGGGACGACGCCCATGTTGCCGGCGACGGGCTCGACGATGACGCAGGCCACCTTGCCGCGATGGGTCTCCAGCAGCTTCTGCACGGTCCGGATGTCGTTGTAGGGCGCGGTGAGCGTGTGGCGGGTGAAGTCCGCCGGGACGCCGGGGCAGTCGGGGAGGCCCAACGTGGCGAGGCCCGAGCCGGCCTTGGCGAGCAGGTAGTCGCTGTGCCCGTGGTAGCAGCCCTCGAACTTGATGATCGCGTCGCGCTTCGTGAAGGCGCGCGCCGCGCGGACCGCGCTCATGACCGCCTCGGTCCCCGAGCTGACGAGCCGCACGAGCGCCATCGAGGGCAGGGCCTCCGCGATCATCTTCGCCAACCGCACTTCCAGCGCCGTCGGCGCGCCGTAGCTCGTGCCCCGCGCGGCGGCGCGGGCGACGGCCTGGACGACCGGCCCCGGCGCGTGGCCGAGGATCATCGGCCCCCAGGAGAGCACGTAGTCGATGAACCGGTTGCCGTCCGCGTCGATCAGGCGCGACCCCTTGGCGCGCGCGATGAACAGCGGCCGGCCGCCCACGGACCGGAAGGCGCGCACGGGACTGTTCACGCCGCCCGGGATGTAGTGCTGGGCCTCGACGAAGAGCCGCTCGGAATTCCGTGTCTTCATCCCCTCATCCCCCTCAAAAAACGCGGCGGACCCTAGCATGGGCCGCTCGGCGCGGTCAACCGCGCGGCGGGGACCGGCGACCCGCCCCGCCTTGCCCGCCGCCCCGCCAACTGTGATAGATTGCCCCAGGCGCGACGGGCCACCGCCCATCGCGCGTCACCGCCCATGCGCAAGGCCAAAATTATCTGTACGATCGGCCCGGCCTCCGGCTCGCTGGAGATGCTGGACCGGCTCATCGCGAGCGGCATGGACGCGGCGCGGCTGAACTTCTCGCACGGCTCGCGCGACTGGCACGGCCGGACCGTCAAGGCAATCCGCGAGGCGGCCGGACGGCGGGACACGGCGGTCGCGATCATCCAGGATCTGCAGGGCCCGCGCATCCGGCTGGGCGCCCTGCCGCCCGCCGGGGTCGAGCTGCGACCCGACCAGCGGGTGCGATTGCGCCCCGACGCGGGACCCGGCGCCGCGCCGGCCGGCCCCGGCGACCTGCCGGTGGGCTACGCGCGCCTCGCGGAGGACCTGGCGCCCGGCGCCCGCGTCCTCATCGACGACGGGCTGATCGAGCTGGTCGCCGAGCGGATCGCGGACGGCGCGGTCGAGTGCCTGGTGGTCCGCGGCGGACGGGTCACGTCGCACAAGGGCCTCAACCTGCCGGGCACGCGCATCAGCGAGCTGACGCTCACGGACAAGGACCGGGACGACCTCCGCTTCGGCGTGGCCCAGGGGGTGGATTACCTCGCCCTCTCGTTCGTCCGGAGCCCGGAGGACGTGGCGGCGGCCAAGCGGCTGATCGCCGACTTTGGCGGCGACCAGCCGGTCATCGCCAAGATCGAGCGGCCGGAGGCCCTGGCCTGCCTGGAGGCCCTGCTGGACGAGGCGGACGGCGTGATGATCGCGCGGGGCGACCTGGGCGTCGAGCTGAGTCCGGAGGAGGTGCCGGTGCTCCAGAAGCGGATCATCGCGGCGGCCAACCGCCGGCGCCGGCTGGTCATCACCGCCACCCAGATGCTGGAGTCCATGACGCAGCAGGCGCGGCCCACGCGCGCCGAGGCCTCCGACGTGGCAAACGCGGTGTTCGACGGGACCGATGCCGTGATGCTCTCCGCCGAGACCGCCTCCGGCCGCTTCCCCGTCGAGGCCGTCCAGGTGATGGACCGGATCGTGCGGGAGGCGGAGCGCGGCGCGGAGCCGGGCGTCGTCCGGCTCCGGCAGCCGGAGCGCGGCCCCCTGTCGTTCCAGGAGGCGATCTGCGCGGCCGCCCCCTCCGTCGCGGGCATGGTCGGGGCGACGGCGATCGTGGCGTTCAGCGAATCGGGCACGACGGCCCGGCTGATCGGCAAGCACCGGCCCGCCGCGCCGATCATCGCCTTCACCCCCTTCGAGCCGGTCCGCCGCCGCATGGCCCTCTACTGGGGCGTGCGCCCGCTGACGATGCCGCCGATCGCCCAGACCGACGAGCGCGTGCGCGAGGCGGAGCGGCGGCTCACGGCCGAGGGCCTGGCGGCGCGCGGCGACCGGCTCGTGATCGTGACGGGCGCGCAGGCGTCCCACCCGGGGGGCACGACGTTGCTCAAGCTCCATGCGGTCGCCTGACCTCCGGAAGACCGGCGCGCGGCGCCGGGTCGCGGCCGCGCTGCTCGGCCTCGCGCTGGCGGCCGGCCTGGCCGGCGCCGACGGCCTCGCCATCACCGGCGACCTGACCAAGGACCCGGCCGACATCGTCAAGAAGTACTTCGACCTGGACATGAAGGGCGCCCGGCTGGAGTCGCTGAGCCGCACGGCGCTCAAGCCCTACACGCGCTGGAAGGAGGAACCCGCCTGGGGCTACGTCGTGGTGATCCAGGACTTCCTCGTCCTGGACGAGAGCGCGATGTGGGAGATCCTGGGCCCGCTCGACGTCGTGATCCCCGTCCGGTTCAAGGTGCTCGGCCGCATGTACTGGAACACGGCCGCCTTCATCCCGGAGCCGCGCACCGAGGAGGTGCGGGTACGGGTCGCCGCGGTGCACGACCGCTGGCGCATCCTCGAGCCCCAGGTGCCGCCGCACGTCGGCCGGCCGCGCCTCATCAATTACGTCCGGCAGGCCCAGCTCGACGCGACGGAGCAGGCGGACCGCGACGCCCTGGCCGCGCTGCTGGGGGACCTCAAGCGGGCCGGGCCGTGACGCCGATGCCGCGAACCTCCGCCCGATGGCCCGTCGAGCTGCTGATCTTCGACCTGGACGGGACGCTGATCGAATCCAAGTGGGACATCGCCACGGCGGTGAACCTGACGCTCGCCGAGTTGGGCCTGCCGGAGCGGAGCCAGGAGGAAATCTTCGGCTTCGTCGGCGACGGCGTGAAACGGCTGCTGCGCCTTTCCGTGGGCGAGGAGAACCAGGCCCGGTACGAGGAGGCGCTGCGGGTCTTCCGCGGCCATTACCTCGCCCACTGCCTCGACCGCACCCGCTTCTACCCCGGCGTCGAGACCGTGCTCGCGCACTTCTCGCACAAGCAGCAGGCCGTCGCGACGAACAAGTCGTTGGAATACACCCGGCGCATCCTGGAGGGCCTGGGCGCGCGCCACTTCGCCTGCGTCGTCGGGGGCGACAACGGCTACGGGCTCAAGCCCGAGCCGGGGATGCTGCTCAAGATCATGGAGACCCTGAACGCGGACCCGTCCCGAACGGTCCTGATCGGCGACAGCACGAACGACATCACGGGCGGCCACAACGCGGGCATCCGCGTCTGCGCCGTGGGCTACGGCATGGGCAACCGGGAGAAGATGGCCGCCTGCGGGCCGGACTGGTTCATCGAACGGCCCGAAGAATTGATGGAGCTGTTCCTATGAAGACCTTCGCGCCGACGCTGCTCGTCTTCCTGGCGCTCGTCGGGCCGGCGGCGGTCGCGCCGTGGCCCGCCGCGGCCGCCCCGCCGCCTCACACCGAGCGGCCCGGCCTGGCCGAGCGGGTGATCGAGCACCGGCTGGCCAACGGCCTGACCTTGCTGATGGTCGAGCGGCACCAGGCGCCGATCGTCTCCATCAACTTCACCTTCGGCGTGGGCGGGATGCACGAGGCGACCGGCGCCACCGGCGTCGCCCACCTCTACGAGCACATGGCCTTCAAGGGGACGCGCACCATCGGGACGAGGGACTACGAGCGCGAGCGGCCGCTGCTGGAGGAGGTGGAGCGCCTCCAGGCGCGGATCGCCTCGCTCGAGGCCTCGCCGGCCGACCCCGCCGCCGCCGCGGCGCTGGAGGACCTGCGCCGCAAGCTGAAGGAAGCCCAGGAGCGCGCCGACGCGCTCGTGGTGGTCAACGAGATGGCCCTCCTCTACCAGCGGCACGGAGCGGTGGGCTTGAACGCCTCGACCGGCAAGGACGTGACGCGCTACACGGTGAGCCTCCCCGCCAACCGACTGCCCCTGTGGGCGGCGATCGAGTCCGATCGGATGGCGCACCCGGTCCTGCGGGAGTTTTTCAAGGAGCGCGCCGTCGTCATGGAGGAGCGGCGGCTGCGGACGGAGGACAGCCCGGCCGGGCTCCTCCACGAGGCCTTCACCGCCGCCGCCTTCCAGGCCCATCCCTACGGGTTCCCGACGATCGGCTGGGCGTCGGACATCCAGGCGCTCACGCCGGCCGAGACCGAGCGGTTCTTCCGCGCCCACTACGGGCCGAACAACGCGGTGATCGGCATCGTGGGCGACATCGACCCGCGCGAGGTGATCGCCCTCGTCGAGCGGACCTTCGGGAAGATCCCCGCCGCCCCGCCGCCGCCCCCGGTCGTGACGGTCGAGCCGCCCCAGCGCGGCGAGCGGCGCGTCGAGGTGGAGTTCGACGCGGAGCCCTCCCTGCTGATCGGCTACCACAAGCCGGCCATCGGCCACCCGGACGACTATGTGTTCGACGTGCTGGATTCCCTCCTCTCCGAGGGCGTGACCTCCCGCCTCTACAAGCGCCTCGTGCGCGAGAAGCGCGTTGCCGCCTCCGTCGCGACCAGCTCGGGCTATCCCGGCGCCGTCGCGCCGAACCTTTTCGTGATCAGCGCGGTGCCGCTCGCGCCCCACACGACGACGGAGGTGGAGGCCGCGGTCTACGAGGAGCTGGAGCGGCTGAAGGTCGAGCCGGTCACGCCCCGGGAGATGGAGAAGGTCCTCAACAACCTCGACGCCTCGCTCGTGCGCGCGCTGCGCTCGAACAGCGGGCTGGCCTCGCAGCTCGCCTATTTCCAGGTCGTCGCAAAGGACTGGCGCTACCTGCTCAAGGCGCGGGACCGGATCGCCGCCGTCACCCCCGCCGACATCCAACGGGTCGCCGCGACCTACTTCAGGAAGTCGAACCGGACCGTCGCGACGCTCGTCAAGCCCTCCGCGGCGGCGCCGGGCCCCTCCGTCACGAAGGCGGTGCGGCCATGAGGCGGCGGGGATCGGCGCCGACGGTCTCCGTCGCGGGACTCCTCCGCCTGGTTGTCGCGCTCGCGGTCTGCCTGGGCGCCGGCGCGCGCCCCGACGCGGCGCGCGCGGAGGAGCGGCGGCTCGCGCCCCCGCCGGCGGCGGCGGACCTCGACCCGCGGACGATGACGTTCGCGCCGGTCGAGATCCATCCGCCCGAGCCCGAGCGGCTGGTGCTGGCAAACGGCATGGTGGTCTATCTCTTGGAGGACCACGAGCTGCCGCTGGTGACGATCACCGCCACGCTGCAGACCGGCGCCTGGCTGGACCCCCTCGACAAGGTGGGGCTGGCCGGCCTCACCGGCGCGGTGATGCAGACCGGCGGAACCGCCCGGATGTCCGCCGAGGAGGTGGACGAGGAGCTGGAGCGCTTGGCCGCCGGACTGTCCGTCGGCATCGGCACGGACTCGGGGAGCGCCTCGCTGGACGTGCTCAAGAAGGACCTGGACCGCGGGCTGCGGATCTTCGCCGACGTGCTCATGACCCCCGCGTTCGACCCGGCGCGCCTGGAGCTGGCCAAGCTGCAGACCATCGAGGGCATCCGCCGCCGGCAGGACCATCCCGGCTCCATCGCGGGACGCGAGTTCGCCAAGCTGCTCTACGGGCCGACCCACCCGTGGGCGCGCGAGAGCACGGTCGAGTCCATCTCCCGGATCGCGCGCGACGACCTCGTCGCCTTCCACCGCCGCACCGTCCATCCCAACGGGATCATCCTCGGCGTGACGGGCGACTTCGAACGGGACGCGATGCTGGCCGCGCTGCGCGAGGTCTTCGGCTCCTGGCCGAAGGGCGAGGTGCCGCCGATCGCGATCCCGCCGGTCGAGGCGGCCGAGGCGGCCGGCGTCCGTTACATCGGCAAGGACACGCAGCAGACCCACCTGCGTGTCGGCCACCTGTCGCTGAAGGAAGACGACCCGGACTATCCGGCGCTCGCGATCCTGAACGACATCCTGGGGGCCGGCTCCTTCCGCAGCCGGCTGTTCCAGGACGTGCGGACGCGCCGAGGCCTCGCCTACTCGGTCGGGAGCACGCTGCGGCCCGGCACGCGGGAGCCGGGCGTCTGGCTCATGCGCGCCGAGACGAAGCTCGCCTCGACGGAGGAGGTCATCCGCCGCCTGCTCGCCAACGTGCAGCGGCTGCGCGAGGAGCCGGTGAGCGACGCGGAGCTCGCGGAGGCCAAGGAGGCCTTCGTCAACTCGTTCGTCTTCTCGTTCAGCAGCCCCTCGGCGATCGTCAACCGCCTGATCGGCCTGGAGTACGACGGGCTCCCGAAAGACTTCCTCCAGCGGCTGCGCGACCGCGTCGTGAAGCTGACCAAGGAGGACCTGCTCCGCGCCGCCCGCGCGCACCTCCATCCCGAGCGGCTCAAGATCCTCGCCGTCGGCCCGGCCGACAGCCTGCCCCGCGCCCTGGCCGGCTTCGGCGAGGTGAAGGAGATCGCCCTGTCGCCGGAGGGGTAGGGGGAGGGCTGTGGCAGGGCTCTCCCTGCCGCGCTTCGTCGGAGCGACCGTTCCGCCATAGTTATCGATTCGGCCGATCGCGATACGAGGTGGCACGGCGTTCGGAGAACCCGATCGACAGGACGACCATGGCGGACCCGATCCACGGCACGGTTCACGGGAAAGCCATCGAGCTCCACGAGCGCCTCGCGCTGCCCGATGGGACTCAGGTGCTGCTGACTGTGGAACCGCTGCCGCTGTCCGACGAGGAGCGGCGCGAGGGGGCTCTTGCGATGTGTGGGGCCTGGAACGATGACCCTTCGATTCCGGATGTCTGTGAAGCGATCGGCCGCGAGCGGCACCGTCAGAGTGAGCGCGAGGTCCGGATCGATTGCTCCTCCTGGATACCAACGTCGTCGTCGCCTAGCTCCACGGCCATGCCCAGGTCGCTCAACGCATGGCTACTCACCGGGCTGAAAGTACCATCCCCGCTCTCGTCGCCGCCGAGTTGTACTCTGGTGCCCCTGCGTCTTGCCGAGTTGAGGAACATCTCGCCAAACTGGAACAATCGTGGAGGCTCGTCCCGATTCTCACCTTCGACCTCGCTACAGCCCGTCGCTTCGGCGAACTGAAGGCCGGCCTTCGCAGGCGCGGCAAGCCCACGGGTAAGACCGATGCCTGGATCGCTGCGATGGCCCTCGCCCATGCCGCCGGGCTGGTCACGCACAACACGGGGGATCGCGAGAACATCCCCGAGTTGCGCCTTGAGAGCTGGCTGACAAGCGACGCGGAATCACGCTAGACTGTCCCGGTCCACGTCCTTCCTCGACAGGACGCGATGAGCATGGAACGGCCCCGCATCACCGTCGTCCACGGCAGCATCCTGGAGGTCGAGGCCGAGGCGATCGTCAACGCGGCGAACAGCCTGGGGATCATGGGCGGGGGCGTGGCCGGGGTGATCAAGCGCGCGGCGGGAGCCGCGGTGGAAGAGGAGGCGCGGCGGCAGGCGCCGATCCCCGTGGGTCGGGCCGTCCTGACCTCCGGAGGACGGACGAAGTTCCGGGGCATCATCCACGCGCCGACGATGGCGCGGCCGGCCATGCGGATTCCCGTCGGAAACGTGGGGCAGGCGACGCGCGCGGCGCTGGCGCTCGCGGACGAACGGGGGTTCGCCTCGGTGGCGCTGCCGGGGATGGGCACGGGGGTCGGCGGCGTGGCGCCCGCCGCGGCGGCGGCGGCCATGGTCGAGGCGATCGCGGCGTTCGACGCCGCCTCGCTCCGGTCGGTCGTCCTCGTGGACGTGGACCAGGCCATGGTGCGCGCCTGGCAGGAGGCCCTGCCGTGACCCTGGAAGACGACTTCTGCGACATCATCAAGAAGGCCCGGATGGGACAGGGGCTGTCCGTCGAGCAGGTGGCGGGCGCGAGCGGGATTTCGACGGACGCGCTCGCGCGGCTCGAACGAGGCGGGCGGCCGCCCACCCGCGAGGAGGCGGCGGCGGTGGCGGCCGCGCTGGGGCTCCGGGCCGCGCCGCTGGCCGAGATCGCGGCCGGCGCCTGGACGCCGCCGCCGGTCCCGCCCTCGCTGCCGGTCGGCTCCGGCGGCGTGGAGACGGTCCGCGGCGACATCGGCGGCTACGAGGTCAAGGGCTACGTGCTGCACGAGGGCGGAGACGCGGTGCTGATCGACACGGCCGCCAACGCCCCGGCGATGCTGGAGCGGCTGTCGAGCCGGGGGCTCCGCCTCGCCGGGATCTGCCTCACGCACGGCCACGCGGACCACGCGGGGGGGCTGGACCGGATCCTCGCGCAGTGGCGCGTGCCCGTCTATCTCGGAGAGGAAGACCTCGACCTGATGCCGGCGTCTCCGCCGCGCGCGCTGGTTCATCTGCTGACCGCCGGCGACGACGGGCTGACGATCGCCGTCGGACGGCTGACCCTGCGCTGCCTGATCACGCCCGGCCACACGCCGGGCGGCCTCTGCTACCTGGTCGAGGCGGACGGGACGGCCTGCTGCTTCGTCGGGGACACGCTGTTCGCCGGCTCGGTCGGTCGCGCGAATCCCTTCGCGCTCTATCCGACGCACCTGCGCAGCGTCCGCGAGCGATTGCTGCGGCTGCCCCCCCGGACGGTGCTGCTCCCCGGCCACGGGCCGGCGACGACGGTGGAGGCGGAGGCGGCGCACAATCCCTTCGCGGCGAGCCCATGAGCGAGACGCCGGATACACCGGACCGGTCCGTCACGGCCGGTGACCCGCTCCCGGACCTCGACCAGCCGGCCGCGGCCCCGGAAGAGGTGGCGCCCCCGGCCCCGCCCGGACTGGCCTTGCCGCTCGGGCTGTTCCTCGCGACCGTCTTCACGACGCTCTGGGCCGGCGCCTACGCGACAAACACCGATCCGCGGCTCGGGCCGCTCGATTTTCTCCTCGGCGATCCCCGACGGCTCATCCGTGGCCTGCCGTTTTCGGCCACGCTGCTGGCGATCCTGGTCACCCACGAGCTGGGCCACTATGTGCTCTCCCGCGTCCATGGGGTGCCCGCGTCGCTGCCCCTGTTCATCCCCGGCCCGCCCCAGTTCATCGGCACGTTCGGCGCGATCATCCGGATGCGCGGCCCGATTCTCAGCCGCAAGGCGCTCTTCGACATCGGCGTGGCCGGCCCGCTGGCGGGGTTCGCGGTGGCGCTGGCGGCCCTGGTCATCGGGCTCCGCCTCTCGCGGGTCGTCACGAACGACGCGTCCTACGGCCTCCACCTCGGCGAGCCGCTGCTGCTCCAGTTCGTGGCCTGGCTCGTCGTGGGGCCGGTGCCCGAGGGCTACGACGTCCTCCTCCATCCCGTCGGCTTCGCGGCCTGGTTCGGCCTCTTCGTCACCTCGCTGAACCTGATCCCGATCGGGCAGCTCGACGGCGGCCACGTCGCCTGCGCGCTGCTCGGCTCGCGCCAGCGCTCGCTCGCGCTGGCGATCCTGCCGATCCTGCTGGTGCTCGGCTACGTCGGCTGGCCCGGCTGGTACCTCTGGGCCAGTCTGGGCGCGCTCATGGGCATCGCCCACCCCCCCGTCCTCGACCCGGAGGCGGCGCTCGGCCGGACCAGGATCTGGATCGGCTGGGGCGCCCTGGCCATCTTTATCCTCACGTTCGCCCCCATCCCCTTCTCCGTCCACTGACCGGCGCGGGCGGGACGCGCCCCCTGGTCGCGGCCGCCATGAGTCCGAACGGCGGTTCCAATCCCGCGTGCAGTCCGCCCGGGACGCCATCGTGCTCGCCAACGGCGCCGGGCACGCCATCGCGTGGAACCCCGCGGCCCGGCCGGGATTGTCAGCCCCCGCCCTCCTGCGCTATCCTGCCTCGCCGACCATGACGCCCGCCGACGCCGCCCGGACCATCCTGACGCAGATCCCCCGCGCCTTCACGCCCGCGACGTTGGAGGATTACGGCCTCCAGCTCTCGCCGGAGCAGGCCCGACGGGTCACCCGGGAGGCGTTGGCCCTGAGCCTGTTCTGGGTCCGCTCCGCGCTCGACCTCGCGCTCAAGGCCGCGACCGGCGCGACGGTCCTGGCGGAACTGCGCCGCGCCATCGAGCAGGAGTGGCGAACCGGCTTCGGACAGCGGGAGGAGGATGCGGCGGCGTTCTTCCGGGAGGCCGAGGCGCGGCGGGCGGCCTACGACCGCATCATGCGGGAGGGGGCGCCGCCGATGATGATCGCCGGCGAAGCGGCCGGGCTGCTCGTGGACGTCGGCGCGGTCGCGCCGGAGGACCGGACCAAGGCGCTCGCCCTGCTGGTGGACGTGATTCCCGTGGACGAGATCGGCGAGCTGATCGCGGACCTGGACGTGACCGAAGGGTGACGCTCAGAGATACCGCCGGCTCCGGACCTCCCCGCGCTCGTCGAGCTCGTAGAGCAGGGGCACGCCCGTCGGGATGTTGAGCTCCAGCACCTCTTCCTTCGAGAGCCGGTCCAGGTGCATGACCAGCGCCCGGAGGCTGTTGCCGTGGGCCGCGATGAGCACGTGGCGGCCCGCCAGGAGGTGCGGCCGGATGGCCCGCTCGTAGTAGGGCAGCACGCGCTCGGCCGTGTCCTTGAGGCTCTCGCCGCCCGGCGGACGGACGTCATAGCTGCGCCGCCAGATCTTCACCTGCTGCTCGCCGTACTTCCTCGCCGTCTCGGCCTTGTCGAGGCCCTGCAGGTCGCCGTACATGCGCTCGTTCAACGCCCGGTCCCGCTCGATCGGGATGCCGGACTGACCGATGACCTCCAGGACGATACGGAGCGTCTCGCCGGCCCTCGTCAGGACCGAGGTGAAGGCTCGGTCGAACCGGTAGCCGGCCAGCTTCCGCCCCGCCTCCCGCGCCTCCTCCTCTCCCTTCGCCGAGAGGGGCACGTCTACCCAGCCGGTGAAGCGGTTCTCCAGGTTCCACTGCGACTGTCCGTGCCGGAGCAACACCAGATTCGCCATCACGCGGTCTCCTCGACGGGCCGCCGGGCCCTGCGCGGCTTGCAATCGCCCGGGGCGATGGGTACGATGCCTCGAACCCCGCGCGGGCGCGCCGCGCGGGGAACCCCGGAGCCCTCATGTCCTCCTCGCCCCCGCCGCAGGACCCGCCCTGGGCGGAGATCGAGCACTGGTGGGTGGAGATGGCCCGCCGCCTCGGCGTCGCCGACCGGGGGCAGGTCTTCTTCAAGAACGCGCTGGGCCGCGCCGGCGTCCTCGAGCGCGTCGCACGGCTGGGAGCCGATCCGCACTACGTCCTCTTCGTCCTCCTTCGCTACTGGCTTCCCGCCGTCCTGCCGCCGCCCGGCCGGGAGCGAACCTCCAAGGGCGACCAGGACTACTGGCTCGAATCCGAGCAGATCCTCAAGGGCGCGGTCGCGCGACTGCGCGAGCTCAAGCCGCTGATCGACCTGCTCACGGCCCCGAACCCCTTCGCCGCCGAGCCGCCAGCGGGCTCGCCCCCGGTCGCCCCGGTGGTGGAGGTGGAGCTCGCGCGGATGCTGGAGGGGATCGCCGAGGTCGCCGGCAGCTACGGCGGCCCCGACTACACGTCGGTCATCAAGCACTTCGACCCAATCCCCTTCCGCCAGACGCAGCCGTTCAAGCACAATAAAAAGAACAGCGCGGAGCTCTGGGTCGTCTTCCTGCTGCGCGAGCACTTCCGCGCGCTGGGCCTCGGCAAGGACCGCTACTGGCCGCTCGTCGCAGAGTTGCTGACGTGCGCCGGCATCGTCCAGCCCGGCGGCCTGCCCTACACCCCGGACGAGCTGAAGTCCTGGTGGCAGAAGAACTGGCCCCGCACCTACACGCAGTTCGTCCAGAAGGGTCCGGCCGCCGAGCCCTCCGGCGCCGCCTACCAGCAGGACATCGAGTGGTTCCGCACCTGGTTCGCCTGGCAGCTCCGGCGCGCGACCGGCTAGCCCGGCCGCCTCACGACAGCTCGCGTCCCGGCACGAGCCGCGGCAGGTTGCGTAGCGGCGGCCCTCCGTCGGGCGGACCCTGCAACGCCGCCGCGATCAGGAGCGCGAGCAGGAAGAGGTGCAGCGCCACCCCCAGCCAGACGACATAGACCTGCACCCCGCCCAGATCCCTGATCATGGCCGCCTGCCTCGCGGGATCGAGGCCGCCCTTCGACCGGAGATCGGCGAGCTTGTCCCGCACGTGCCAGTAGTAGATGTAGTTGGCGCTCGCGCCCGCCATGATCCGCCAGACGACGCCCACCGTGAGATCCCCCGTCAGGTAGGCCGAGACCACCGGCCCCACCGCATAGACCGCCGCGTAGAGGTACATCTTGCGGTAGAGGAACCACAGGAAGGGGTCCACCAGGAAGGCCGGCCAGTGCCAGGTCAGGGCGAAGGCGGGAGACCCGCCGCGGGTGAACTTCTTGAACTGCTCGAGGTAGCGGTCCGCGTGGGGACCGATGAACGCGCGCCAGAGCGCCTCTTCCTCGGCCGGCGTCGGCTTCTCCCAGATGGACGGCGGCGCGACGGGCGCATCCGGCGTCGGGCCGTGGTGCGCGACCGCCGGGGCCGGCTCGCTCACCGGCGACGAGGACGGCCGGTCCGCGGCGGCGCCGACGAAGGGCTGCCCGCACTGGAGGCAGAACCGCGCCTCATCCGGGTTCTGACGCTCGCAGGTCGCACAGGGCTTCATCGGTCCGTCCGGCGCTCTCGTCTCGGTCGTGGCGCGGCCCCATGCCGCGCACCCTTATAACACTTGTCCCCGCGCGGGCTCAAGCGGAAGCTGGCGCGATTTCTTCAATAGTGTGAACGAGATACGGCCCGCCCGCGCCCGCTCACCCGTTGCGTTATTCCGGACCATTGTGCTAGGTTCCCCCAATTGTCGCGAAGGGGTTCGGGGATGCCGACGGAAGAGCTGGAACGGGACGCACGCCGCTACCTGATGAACACCTACGCCCGGTGGCCGGTGTCCATCGTGCGCGGGCGCGGCTGCAAGGTCTACGACCTGGAAGGGCGGGAATATCTCGACTTCGTCGCGGGCATCGCGGTCAATACCCTCGGGTACGGCCACCCCGACGTCGTCGAGGCGATCCAGAAGCAGGCGCGGCTGCTGCTCCACGCCTCCAACCTCTATTACACGGAGCCGCAGGTGCGGCTCGCCGAGCTGCTCGTCCGCCATTCCTTCGCGGACAAGGTGTTCTTCGGCAACAGCGGCGCGGAGGCCAACGAGGCCGCGATCAAGCTCGCCCGCGCGTACGCGCACCGGCACCATGGGCCGGACCGGTACGAGATCATCACCATGCGGAACTCCTTCCACGGCCGGACGCTGGCGACGCTGACCGCCACCGGCCAGGAGAAGGTCCAGCAGGGGTTCGAGCCGCTTCCCGCGGGCTTCACCTACGTGCCCTTCAACGACCTGGGCGCCGTCGAGGCGGCCGTGACCGACCGGACGGCGGCCGTCCTGCTGGAGCCGGTGCAGGGCGAGGGCGGCGTCCGCGTCGCGGACCGCGCCTATCTCGCCGGGCTGCGCGAGCTCTGCCGCGCGCGGGACCTCCTGCTCATTTTCGACGAGGTGCAGACCGGCATGGGCCGGACCGGCACCCTCTGGGCCTACGAGCAGCTCGGCGTCCAGCCGGACATCATGACGCTCGCGAAGGGGCTCGGCGGGGGGCTCCCCATCGGCGCCTGTCTCGCCACCGACCGGGTGGCCGAGGCCTTCACGCCCGGCTCCCACGCCTCGACCTTCGGCGGCAATCCCCTGGCCTGCACGGCCGCGCTGGCGGTGCTGCGCGTCTTGCTCGAGGGCCGGGTGCTGGCCCACGCCCGTGAGATGGGCGAGTACCTCGCCAAGGGGCTCCAGGACTGCCGGGATCGCGTCTCGACCGTCAAGGAGGTGCGGGGCCTCGGCCTGCTGCAGGGCATGGAGCTGACGATCGAGGGCAAGCCCGTCGTGGCGGACTGCCTGGCGCGCGGGGTCCTCATCAACTGCACGATGGACCGGGTTCTGCGGTTCGTCCCGCCGCTGATCGTTTCGCAGCCCGAGATCGACCGCCTGCTGACGCTGCTGCCCCGGGTGCTGGCGAAACCCGGGACCAAGCACTAGCCGGCGGTGGAGCGCGTCACACCATGACCAGACCCTCGACCCGACCCGGCCGCCGGGCGTCCGGCGCCCCAGCCGGCGCCTCGTCCCGCGCCGCAGCCGGCGCGTCAACCGCGGCGCCGTGGGGCAAGGACCTCCTGGCCCTTTCGGCGATCCCGCCCGCGGACGTGCTGCGGCTGTTGCGCGAGGCCCGGCGGATGAAGGCCCTGCGCCGGCGCGGCGTCCAGCACCGGCCGCTGCGCGGCGCGACGCTCGGGCTGGTCTTCGAGAAACCCTCGACGAGGACCCGCGTCTCGTTCGAGGCCGGGATGAACCAGCTCGGCGGGCAGTCGCTGTTCCTGTCGGCCACGGACATCCAGATGTGCCGCGGCGAGAGCATCGCGGACACGGCGCGCGTCCTCTCCCGCTACCTGGACGGGCTGGTCGTGCGCACCTACGAGCACGCGACCGTGGAGGAGTGGGCGCGCGAGGCCGCGATCCCGGTCATCAACGGGTTGACGGACCTGAGCCATCCCTGCCAGGCGCTCTCGGACCTGCTGACGATCCTGGAGGCGAAGGGGCGGCTTGAGGGCGTGAAGCTCGCCTACGTCGGCGACGGGAACAACGTGGCGAACTCGCTGATCGAGGGCGCGGCCAAGACCGGTATGACGATCTGCCTGGCCTGTCCCGGCGGGTACGAGCCGGACCAGCGGATCGTGGACCTGGCGCGGGCCGAGGCCGAGCGGACGGGCGCGACGATCGAGATCGGCGACGACCCGCTGGTGGCGGTCAAGGACGCGGACGTGCTCTACACCGACGTGTGGATCAGCATGGGCCGCGAGCGGGAGCAGGCCCGGCGCTTGAAGGCGCTCGCGCCCTACCAGGTGAACGAGCGGCTGCTCAAGCGGGCGCGGCCCGACGCGATCGTGCTCCACTGCCTGCCCGCCCACCGCGGGCAGGAGATCACCGCCGGCGTGCTCGACGGCCCCCGGTCCGCGATCCTGGACCAGGCCGAGAACCGCCTGCACATGCAGAAGGCCATCCTGGTCGCGCTGCTGGGACGACGAGGGAGGGGGAGAACCGCGGGGCGTGAAGGGTGAGGCGCCAGGCGTGCGGTAAGGAAGGGGCCTCCCTACCCCTGACGACGGCATCGCAAGACGCCCGGTCGAAGGTTGGTGGAAGGAGATGATGAAGCGCGATGCGATTAAGAAGGTCGTGCTGGCCTACTCGGGCGGCCTGGACACCTCCGTCATCTTGAAGTGGCTCAAGGAGACCTACGGCTGCGCCGTCGTCGCGTTCTGCGCCGACCTGGGCCAGGGCGAGGACCTCAAGGCGATCAAGCGGAAGGCCCTGGCCGTCGGCGCGTCGAAGGTCTACGTCGAGGACCTGCGCGAGGTCTTCGTCAAGGACCACATCTTCCCGATGCTCCGGGCCAACGCGGTGTACGAGGGCAGCTACCTGCTCGGGACCTCCATCGCCCGGCCCCTGATCGCGAAGCGCCAGATCGAGATCGCCGAGAAGGAGGGCGCGGACGCGGTGTCCCACGGCGCGACGGGCAAGGGCAACGACCAGGTGCGGTTCGAGCTGACCTACCTCGCGCTGGCCCCGCGGGTCCGGATCATCGCCCCCTGGCGGGACTGGACCTTCCGCTCGCGGCGCGAGCTGATCGAGTACGCCTCGACCCACGGCATCCCCGTGACGGCGACGAAGGCGAAGCCCTACAGCATGGACTTGAACCTCTTCCACATCAGCTACGAGGGCGGCGTCCTGGAGGACCCCTGGCAGGAGCCGCCGGAGGAGATTTTCCGGATGACGGTCTCGCCCGAGCGGGCGCCGGCCAAGCCGCGGTACGTCGAGATCGACTACGAGGCGGGCGACCCCGTGGCGGTGGACGGCAAGCGGATGACGCCGGCCGCGCTGCTCGCGCACCTGAACAGGCTGGGCGGCGCGCACGGCGTGGGCCGCGTGGACCTGGTCGAGAACCGCTACGTGGGGATGAAGTCGCGGGGGGTCTACGAGACGCCGGGCGGGACGATCCTCCACGCCGCGCACCGGGGCCTTGAGTCCATCACGATGGACCGCGAGGTCCTCCACCTGCGCGACAGCCTGATCCCCCGCTACGCCGAGCTGGTCTACTACGGCTACTGGTACAGCCCGGAGCGCCTGATGCTCCAGAAGGCCATGGACGAGGCGCAGCAGGACGTGAGCGGCACGGTCCGGGTGAAGCTCTACAAGGGAAGCTGCACGGTGGCGGGGCGGCGTTCCGACCGCTCGCTCTACCGCCTCGACCTCGCCACCTTCGAGGAGGACGAGGCCTACCGGCAGAAGGACGCGGAGGGGTTCATCCGGCTGAACGCGCTGCGGCTGGCGATCCGCACGCAGCGGAAGCCGCGAAGGGCGTAATCCGTGAAGCAAGGCTCGTCAAAGGGACCGTCGAAGGCGTCCCCCCCGCCTCTGGCGCCTCACGCCTCACGGGCGTCGGGCAAGCTCTGGGGCGGGCGCTTCCGGGAACGGACGAACCGGGCGGTGGAGGCCTTCACGTCCTCGCTCGCGTTCGACCGGCGGCTCTACCCCCAAGACATCCGGGGCAGCATCGCCCATTGCAAAACGCTGGAGCGGGCCGGCGTGCTGACCGCGAAGGAGGCCGCGGCGATCGTCAAGGGGCTGGAGGCGGTGCGGGCCGAGCTGGACGCGGGCCGCTTTCCCTTCGCTCCCCAGGACGAGGACATCCACACGGCCGTCGAGCGCCGGCTCACCGAGCTGATCGGCCCGACCGGCGGTAAGCTGCACACGGGCCGCAGCCGGAACGACCAGGTGGCGCTGGACCTGCGGCTCTACCTGCGCGACGCCCTCGGTGGGCTGGACGACCGTCTGCGGCGCCTGGAGCGCGCCTTCGTGAAGCAGGCGCGGGCGCACCTGGACCTGGTCATGCCGGGCTACACGCACCTGCAGCGGGCGATGCCGGTCCTGTTCGCCCATCACCTGCTCGCCTACGTCGAGATGCTGGAGCGGGACCGGGGACGCCTGCGGGACGCCCTGGTCCGCATGGACGCCTCCCCCCTCGGCTCCGGCGCGCTCGCCGGCACGAACTATCCGGTGGACCGCGCCTACACGGCCCGCCTGCTGGGGTTCGCCGGCGTGACGCAGAACAGCCTGGACGCGGTGTCGGACCGGGATTTCGCGATCGAGACCCTGTCGGCGCTCGCGATCCTCATGATGCACCTCTCGCGGCTCGGCGAGGAGCTGGTGCTCTGGGCGTCGCAGGAGTTCCGGTTCGTGGACCTGCCGGACGCCTTCTGCACCGGCAGCAGCATGATGCCGCAGAAGAAGAACCCCGACGTGCCGGAGCTCATCCGCGGGAAGACGGGCCGCGTGTACGGCCATCTCGTGGCGCTGCTGACGACGATGAAGGGGCTGCCGCTGAGCTACAACCGGGACCTGCAGGAGGACAAGGAGGCGCTGTTCGACGCGCTCGACACGGCGACCGCCTGCGCAGACCTGGCCGCCGGGCTGATCGAGGGTCTCGTGCCGCAGCGGGCGGCGATGCAGCGGGCGGCCCGCTCCGGCTTCCTGCTCGCGACCGAGCTGGCCGATTACCTCGTCGTCAAGGGCCTGCCCTTCCGCGAGGCGCACGAGGTCGTCGGCCGGCTGGTCCGGTCCTGCCTGGACCGCGGGCGCGACCTCACGGACCTCACGCTGGCCGACCTGCGGGCCTGCTCCGAGCGGTTCGAGAAGGACGCGCTGGACGTGCTGACCGCCGAGGGGGCCGTCGAGCGCAAGGCGCAGGTCGGCGGGACGGCGCGCAAGCGCGTGGAGGCCCGCCTCACCGCGCTGGAGCGCGCGCTGCGCGAGCGCCGCGCGGACCAAGGCGCGTGACGATCTCGCGCGCGAGGCTCCTCGTGGGGCTACCGCTCGTGGGGCTGCTGCTCGCGGGCCTGGCGGCCGGCTGCGGCGCGGTGGGCTCGCCGGTGGCGCCGGAGAGCATCGGCGTGGCGGCCCAGCAGGCCCGCGAGCGGGACAGGGCGGCGAAGGCCGCCGCCGCGCGCAAGGAGCCGGCCCCGGCGCCCATGCCGGCGCCCGCGGAGCCGGCCCCGGCCGCCGAGGCGGAAGAAGACGAGGGGGAGATTCTGCCGGAGGTCCGCCCCGACGGCACCCGGTGACGCGGAGACCGGCTCCGCCGTCGGAGGAGGGCGCCTCCGGATTCGACGTCGACGAATGCTCACAAAGGGCCGACGGCGAACCCACCCGCCCCGGGCGCACCGAGGCGCGCCGTTGTCCCGGGCAAGGCGGCAGCGGCGAGGGGGCGGGGCGCCCTTCCGTTTCGTAGGTTGCGCCCGGGAGCGACGCGGAAACGTCGCGAGCGGACGTTTTCAGCATCCGGTTGAGGAGGTATGGTGATGCAGCCGATCCAGTCCCTGGGAAAGACGCGCACCCTGTTGCTGGTCGATCCCTATCCGCGGAACAATCCCTATCACCTGACGGCGAGCGAGCGCCGGGCCGTCTGGTTTCCCAAGCTGAGCCTGCCGGTCATCGCCGCCTACACCCCGGAGCACTGGCACGTGGTGCTCCAGGACGAGGCGGTCCAGGACCTGGACTTCGACCAGCCCTGCGACCTGGTCGGGCTCTCCGTCATGACCTGCTACGCGCCGCGGGCCTACGAGATCGCCGCGGAGTTCCGCAAGCGCGGCAAGACCGTCGTCCTCGGCGGCGTGCATCCGACCTACTGCCCCGAGGAGGCTCTGCGCCACTGCGACGCCGTCGTGAGCGGAGAGGCCGAGGACCTCTGGCCGCAGGTCGTGGCCGATTTCGAGGCCGGGACGCTGAAGCGGCTCTATAAAATGGAGCAGTTCCCCGCGCTGGAGCGCTACAAGAGCCCGCGCGTGGAGCTGCTGAGCCCCGACGCCTACATGACCCGGCAGTGCTCCTTCACGACCCGCGGCTGCCACTTCGACTGCGAGTTCTGCAGCGTGTCGCCCTTCAACGGCAAGACGACGCGCCGCCGGCCCGTGCACGAGGTGATCCAGGAGCTCGTGCGGGTCAAGCAGTGGATCCGCGCCGAGCTGGTCGAGCGCATGGCGAACGACTCGCTCTGGCAGGCCTTCCTCACCGGGTTGCGGATCCGGGTGGGGATCGAGGACGGCTCGATCGTCGCCTTCGTGGACGACCTCCACAACAGCAACCGCGCCTACTGCCGGGAGCTGTGGACCGCCATGAAGCCGCTGGGGCTCAAGTGGGGCTGCCAGTCCACGCTGTTCCTCGGCGACGACCGGGAGATGGTCAAGCTGGCCGCGGAGAGCGGCTGCGTGTCGGTCTTCGTCGGCATGGAGTCGCTCGACGAGGACTGCCTGGAGGAGACCAACAAGCCCTTCAACCGCGTCAGGAAGTTCGAGGACGAGATCAAGATGTTCCACGACCACGGGATCATGGTGAATCCCGGCATCGTCTTCGGCTTCGACAACGACGACGAGTCCGTGTTCGAGCGCGCGGTGGAGTTTCTCGTCCGCAACCGGGTGGAGCTGGCCTACTTCAACGTGCTCACCCCGCTGCCCGGCACCGCCCTCTACGACCGCTACCACGCGGCCGGCCGCATCTTCGACCGCGACTGGGCCAAGTACGACGGCAAGCACGTGGTCTTCTACCCGAGCCGGATGACCCCCGAGCAGCTCCAGGAGGGGTTCTACTGGGCCAACCATCAGTTCTACTCCTGGCCCTCGATTTGGCGGCGGCTGATGGGCACGCAGCAGCGCTTCATCGCCCGCCTGGAGATGAACCGCGAGTTCCGCAAGCTGGTCCGCCGGGCCTGCCCGACCGGCCGGCTGTCGCCCGTCGCCAAGGTGCTCAAGAACCTGCAGGCCCACCTGCCGGCCTTCGACACCGAGCAGCTCATCCCGAGCGCCCTGCACGCCCTCAAGACCGGCGAGAAGACCGCCCAGGAGCTGTGGCTCAAGGTCACGGCCAAGCGGCACGACCGGGCCGCGGCGCTGCTGGTCAACCTGGAGGGGACGCTCGACCGCCTGAACGCGCGCGAGCTGCTGGAACGGATCACCCAGGCGGCCGAGAAGGCCCGCCTCGACATCATCGTCAACTTCGAGCCCCTGCGGCAGGCGACGCCGGGCGCGCTCCAGACCCTGCTGGAGCGGGAACCGCTCAAGGCCCTCGCGCCGCAGGTGCGGGTGCGCTATCGCAAGTTCAAGGAGGCCTTCGCGTCCGCGCTGCAGGGACTCTCCGCGAGCGGACTGGAGGCGCTGGAAGAGGACTGGCAAGATGCATGACTTCGCGTACCGCCACGGCGAGCTCTACTGCGAGGACGTGGCCTTGAGCCGCGTCGCCAAGGAGGTCGGCACCCCCTGCTACCTCTACAGCCACGCGACCCTGGTGCGCCACTTCCGGGTGTTCGACGGGGCGTTCCAGGGCGTGCCGCACATCGTCGCCTTCGCGATGAAGGCCAATTCCAACCTGGCCATCCTGCGGCTGATGGCGCGGGAGGGCAGCGGCGCGGACATCGTCTCCGGCGGCGAGCTGTACCGGGCGCTCAAGGCCGGCATTCCCCCCTCCAAGATCGTCTTCGCGGGGGTCGGCAAGAGCCGAGAGGAGCTCCGCGCCGCCCTGGCCGCGGACGTCCTCATGTTCAACGTCGAGTCGTCGGCCGAGCTGCGCGCGATCGACGAGGTGGCGGCGGAGCTGGGCCGGCGGGCCCGCGTGGCGCTGCGGATCAACCCCGACATCGATCCCAAGACGCACCCCTATATCTCCACGGGGCTCAAGAAGAGCAAGTTCGGCATCAGCGCCGACCGGGCGGTGGAGGAGTACAAGCTTGCGGCCTCGCTCAAGCACGTCGAGGTGGTCGGCGTGCACAAGCACATCGGCTCGCAGCTCACGGACGTCACGCCCTTCGTGGACGCGCTCAAGAAGATCCTCGCCCTGGTCGAGGAGCTCAAGAGCCACGGGGCGGCGATCCGCTACATCAACATCGGCGGCGGGCTCGGCATCACCTACGCGGATGAGACCCCGCCGCGCCCGGAGGAGCTCGCCACCGCGGTCGCGCCGCTGGTCCGCGACCTCAAGTGCGTGCTCATCATGGAGCCGGGCCGCGTGATCGTCGGGAACGCCGGCGTGCTGCTCACGCGCGTGCTCTACACGAAGCAGGGCGAGGCCAAGCGCTTCGTGATCGTGGACGCGGCGATGAACGACCTGATCCGCCCGAGCCTCTACGGCGCGTACCACGAGATCAAGCCGGTGCGCGAGGCCCCCGGCGGAAACACGGCGACGGTGGACGTGGTGGGGCCGGTCTGCGAGTCGGGCGACTTCCTCGCCAAGGACCGCGAGATGCCGGCCGTCGCCCACGGCGACCTGCTGGCCGTGATGAGCGCCGGCGCCTACGGCTTCGTCATGTCGTCGAACTATAATTCGCGGCCCCGGGTCCCGGAGGTCCTGGTCCACGGGAGCGAGATCCACGTCATCCGCGCGCGGGAGACCTACGAGGACCTGCTGCGCGGGGAAACCATTCCGGACTTTCTCAGGTGAGCGCGATGCCGTCCACGCCCACGCGACCCAAGGCCCGTCCCATCCCCTTCATGAAGCTCAGCGGGAGCGGGAACGACTTCATCCTGATCGACAACCGCGAGAAGGTCGTGGACCCGAAGCGGGCCGGCCCGCTCGCGGCCAAGGTCTGCGCCCACCGCCTGTCCGTCGGCGGCGACGGCCTGATCCTCATCGAGCGGTCGCGCCGCGCCGACTTCCGCTGGCGCCTGTTCAACGCAGACGGGAGCGAGGCGGAGTTCAGCGGCAACGGCGCGCGCTGCGCGGCCCGGTTCGCCTACCTGAAGCGCATCGCGCCGCGCCGGATGCGGTTCGAGACGCTGGCCGGGCTGGTCGAGGCGGAGATGGTGGCGGCGGGGGACGGACGGGCGGCCAAGGACCCGACCGCGGTCAAGGTGCGCTTTCCGGACCCGAAGGGGCTGCGCCTCCACCTCCGCGTCGCGATCGACGGGACGGAGCGCGAGGCCCATTTCCTGGACAGCGGCGTCCCCCACTGCGTCTACCTGGTGGACGACCCGGACACGGTGGATGTCGTCGGCCTCGGCCGCCCCACGCGATACCACGAGCTGTTCCAGCCGGCGGGGACCAACGTCAATTTCATCAAGGTGCTCGACCCGCACCGCATCCGGATCAGGACCTACGAGCGCGGCGTGGAGGACGAGACCCTCGCCTGCGGGACCGGAGCCATCGCCTCGGCCCTGATCGCCAGCCTGCTCGCGAAGGTGGAGTCGCCCGTCACGCTGATCCCGCAGAGCGGCCTGGAGCTGATCGTGCATTTCGAGTCCCGCGGCGGGACCTTCACGAACGTCTACCTGCAGGGCGACGCCCGGGCGGTCTACGAGGGACGCATCCTGCCGGAGGCCTGGCAATGACGTGAACCGTGAAAGGCGAGAGGTGAACCGTCGGAGAAAGTAAGCGCGGTCTCCTCACGTTGCCCGTGTTCCCTTTCACCCTTTCCTTTTCACGTCTCACGGGAGGTCCGAGATGTTTACCGGCTCACTCGTCGCGATCGTGACGCCCTTCCGCAACGGCCGGGTGGACGAGCGCGCCCTGGCCGACCTGATCGAGTTCCAGATCGCCAACGGCACGCACGGCATCGTCCCCTGCGGCACGACGGGGGAGTCGGCGACCCTCTCCCACGAGGAGCACAACCGGGTCATCGACCTGACGGTGGCGGTGGTCCGCAAGCGGGTGCCCGTGATCGCCGGCACCGGCTCCAACAGCACGGAGGAGGCCGTCGCCCTGACCAGGCACGCGAAGGAGGCCGGCGCGGACGGGGCCTTGCTCATCACGCCCTATTACAACAAGCCGACGCAGGAGGGGCTCTACCGGCACCACAAGGCCGTCGCCGAGGCCGTGGCGCTGCCGCAGGTGCTCTACAACATTCCGGGCCGGACCGGCGTCAACATGGCGCCGGCGACCGTGGCCCGGCTGGCCGCCCTGCCGAATATCGTCGCGATCAAGGAAGGCAGCGGCTCGGTGCAGCAGTGCTCCGACATCATCCAGGCCTGCGGTGATCGGCTGACGGTCCTCTCCGGCGACGACGCCCTGACCCTGCCGATGATGGCGCTGGGGGCCAAGGGCGTGATCACCGTGACCGCCAACATCGCCCCGCGGGACATGGCCTCGCTCGTCGAGGCCGCGCTGGCCGGCCGGTACGACGAGGCCCGCCGCCTGCACTACAAGCTGGCCCCGCTCTTCGCGGCGCTCTTCGTCGAAACCAACCCGATCCCCGTGAAGGAGGCACTGGCCCTCATGGGCCGGATGGACGGGGAGCTGCGCCTCCCCCTCTGCCCGCTCGCCGCCGAGAACCGGGACAAGCTGGGCCGGGCGTTGAAGGACTACGGGCTGATCGGATGACTCGGGTGATCGTCGCCGGCGCGGCCGGCCGGATGGGCATGAGGCTGGTGGCGCTGGCCGCCGAGTCGCCGGACCTGCACCTGGCCGGCGCCGTCGAGCGCAAGGGCCATCCGGCCGTGGGTCGCGACGCCGGGGAGACGGCGGGCAGCGGGCGCCTGGGCCTGAGCGTCCTGGACGACCTGGCCGCGGTGTTGCCGTCGGGCGACGTCGTCGTGGATTTCTCCGCGCCCGAGGCCACGCTCGCCCACTTCCGCCTCGCGGCCGAGCAGGGCAAGGCCATGGTCGTCGGCACGACGGGCTTCTCCAAGGAGGAGGCCGCCGAGCTGGCGCGTCTGGCCCGCTCGGTGCCCTGCGTCTGGTCCCCGAACATGAGCGTCGGCGTCAACCTCCTGTTCAAGGTCCTCGCCGACATGGCCCGGATCCTCGGCCCGGACTACGACATCGAGATCGTCGAGGCCCACCATCGCTCGAAGAAGGACGCGCCCAGCGGCACGGCGCTCAAGCTGGCCGAGGTGCTCGCCAAGGCCGTGGAGCGGGACCTGGACCGGGTGGGGGTCTATGCGCGGAAGGGGCTGATCGGCGAGCGGACGCGCGAGGAGATCGGCATCCAGAGCGTCCGGGCGGGGGACATCGTCGGCGACCACACGGTCCTGTTCGGCGGGCTGGGCGAGCGGATCGAGGTGACGCACCGCGCGCAGAGCCGCGACACCTTCGCGCGGGGCGCGCTGCGCGCCGCCCGGTGGGTCGTCGGACGCCGGCCGGGGCTCTACGACATGGCCGACGTGCTGGGGCTGCGGTAGCGGGGGGAGGGCCTCCGCCCTCCCCTGCCGGTGATCCGGCCGCCGCCGGACTGATAAGGATCTACTTCGCCGGAAGGTTCAGGTACAGGAGCGTGGGGATCACGATAATGCTGGCCCAGGTGAGCCAGCGCTTGCGAAAGACGTCGTGGATCCCGAAGATGAGGACGACCGAGATGGCCGTGAAGTACAGGAACGCGTTCCCTCGGGAATAGCCCGACACCCCTTCGGCCAGCGCCACAGACGGCGCGACGGCTACCGCCACCCCCGCGAACCAGCCCACGAGTCGCTTCATGGTGACTCCCTCCTTGTGAGAAGTTCACACCCCGCTTCTCCCGGATGGATCATGCCGTAGAAAAACGAACGCCTCCTCGGGCATACAGGCCCGTGGAGGCGCACCAAGGAGGCCAGGCGAGCTGTTTGCCGATCGATCCCGTTGCGGGAAGCTTACCCCGGTTCCATGCTTCCTCCGGGTCTGGGACGGCCTTATGATGCGCCCCCGGAGGGCAAATGTCAACGCCGCCTCCGGTGCGGGGACACCCCCTTCAGCGGGTCGCCGGAGCGAAGAATGGGCGCAGCCGTTCCACGTAGTGGCGGTCGGACTCCCCGGCGGTCCGGAAGACATCGAGCGCCTGCCCGATCTGGTCCAGCCGGCGGGCGCCTTCGGCTAGCCGAAGGCGCCGCAGGCTCTCGGCGACGACCACTCCCTGCTCGATCTCGTACCGATTATACCCGTCGTGACTCAGGTGTTCGGCGTGGGTGTCGAAGCCCTTGCGATGGAGCTCGATCATTCGGGGAAGGTACCGTTGCCGACTCTGGCGCTTCACCCGAACCAGCGTCGCGAGCCAGCAGAGGGACAGCACCGCGACGTGGAGCAAGATATCCGACCAGAATCCGACGAGATAGGCGGACTCGCCGCCGCGGGTCGCGCCGAGGAACAGCGCCAGGAGCCCGATCGTGAGCCATCGGACCCCCGCCATGACTTCTGCGTGCCGGATGATTCCGTCACGAACCGCGATCGGGTCGCTGTCCTCGGCGGCTGCGGGGGCGGCCTCCGACCGCGCGGGACCGCGCCGGTAGCGCCCGGCGAGGAACAGGCCGCCCCCGACCGACACCAGGACCCCCAGCACAACCAGGTCGAATCCGCTCACACCCATCGTGACCCAGTCGTTCGATTCTCCGGCTGCCGAGGTCCCGTATCCTCGTCGAGTTGAGGGGAGCAGGCGATGAGGAACGCGAGCAGGAGGCGTGAGGAAGGCTCAGGTCACGACCTTCATGCCATCACCGTCCGCCGAACGGACACCCCCAGGGCTGACGGGGGGAGGACCTTAGCATGCGCCGGCCGACCGGTTCAAGCGCCGCTTCACCTCAGTCCATCCGCGGCGAGGGGTTCAGCGCCCCATCCAGGGAAGGGTCCCTGACCACCGCCCCGCAGGCGTGGCAGGACACGGAGGCCTGGCTGGCCTCGAAGCTGATCAGCCGGTAACAGCCCGGGCAGCAGACCAGAGAAGTCATGGGGACGCTGGAGAGTCTGGTGACCGATGGTTTCATGGATGAATGGCCGTCCCCCTCCGTCCGCGCCGCTCAGAGCGGACACGGACCCCGCCGCGAGACACCGCTCCCCTTCCGGCCGAGGCCGGTCACGCGCGCATGGGCTGGTGGAAGACGGAGCGACGATCCCTGAGGCAGGGGAGTCAGCGACGCGACGTCATGGGACGCGGCTCCTGTTCCGCCGCTCGGCGCCGCCCGCAATTCAAGCAGGCGAACACGGCAAGGACAAGACCGGCATCCATGTCCACCGCCCGTTCCAGCAGCATGGTGCCTTGGCATTTATCGCAGGTTCTCATGGCGTGAACCCTAACATCCGCCGAGCGGCTAGGCTATCGTCCGGAAGGCCCTTCCGCGGCGGGCAAAGGTCCTTGTCCCGCCCGTGGCGCATGGGTCCTTTGGGCCGCCGACCCGCTGCCGGGACCAGACAGCATTGAGGGAGGAGCGGTGCGCCCGGCCGGCCCGGACTCGCCGGCCGCGCCTTGACAGGGCCGGGGCCCTTCCCTAGGATGGCCCGGCGGCCGCTTCCCGCGAGCCCGGAGCCTCCATGTTCCGACTGATCATCGTCCTCGCCCTCCTGATCGTGGTCTATTTCCTCGTCCGCAACCTGATCCGCCAGGTGGCCGGCGGGGGCCGGAAGGACGAGGCCTTGGGCGACAAGAGCCAGATGATCCAGGACCCCGTGTGTCGCACCTACGTGCCGCGGGGGTCGGCCGTGACCGCCACGATCGGCGGGCAGACCTATTACTTCTGCAGCCGCGACTGCGCGAAGACCTTCCAGCGGCAGTTGTCGGGGTAGGTCAGCAGCCGGAGTAGCTGTAGGAGGTGAGCTTGTCCTGCCTGTCGAACTTGAGGGTGATCTGGCACTCGTTGGGCTTGTAGCCGATGAAGGGCAGGCTGCTCTGGCCCCCCGCGATCCGGAAGTAGGTCCACTTCTCGGTCCCGAAAAATCCCTGAGCCTTCCCGCTGGGCGTCCCCCAGTGCTTCTCGAACCAGGCCTTGTCCTTGCCCTCCAGCTCGGCCGCGTCCAGCGACTGGTCGAGGTAGGGATTGCCCCCGCACCCCGCCGCCAACGCCGCCGCCAGCAGGACCGCCACCCACCGCCGCATCTCGTCGTCCCTCCACGATCAGCCGCAAGGTCGGGTGGATTCTATCCGCGGGTCGGCACCCTGTCAAACATCGCCGTCCGGCCGCGTGACCTTGCTTTGAGCTTCAGTTCTTCCTAGAATAGCCGATACCGCAGCGAGGCGCACCCTCCTCGAACGTAAGGAGACCCGACCATGAAAATCTTTCTCGACACCGCCAGCGTGAAGGAAATCCGGGAAGCGGCGGGCTTCGGGATTCTCGACGGCGTCACGACCAACCCCTCGCTCGTCTCGAAGGAGGGCCGCAGCTTCCGCGAGATCCTGCTGGAGATCTGCTCCATCGTGGACGGGCCCATCAGCGCGGAGGTCGTGTCGGTCGAGGCGGACGCGATGGTGAAGGAGGGCCGCGAGCTCGCCAAGGTCCACAAGAACATCGTCGTGAAGGTCCCCCTCATCCCCGAGGGGATCAAGGCCACCAAGCGCCTGGCCGCCGAGGGCATCCGCGTCAACGTCACCCTCTGCTTCTCGCCGACCCAGGCCCTGCTCGCCGCCAAGGCGGGCGCCTGGTGCGTCTCGCCCTTCATCGGGAGGCTGGACGACATCAGCTCGAACGGCATGGAGCTGATCCGGCAGATCGTGGCGATCTACCGCAACTACGACTACCAGACCCTCGTGCTCGTCGCGAGCGTGCGCCATCCGCAGCACGTCGTGGAGGCGGCGTTGGCGGGCGGCCACATCTCCACCATGCCCTACGGCGTGTTCCAGAGCCTCTTCAAGCATCCCCTCACCGACAACGGCCTGAAGAAGTTCCTGGCCGACTGGAACGCGAGCGCCGCGAAATAAGGCGCGGCCGGCCGGCCCATCGTCACGCGCGCGGCGCGCGCCCCCGGGCGGGCGCCGCCAGGGCCGCGCGCGCCGCGCGGAACACCGCGTGGAACATCGGGCGCGTCAGCTTGCCGGTGAAGGTGTTCTGCTGGCTCGGATGGTAGGAGCCGATCAGGGTCACGCCCCAGGGCAGACGGCAGGCGACGCCGTGCCCGAACCGCGGCCGCGGCACCGGCACGGCCAGCCCCAATTCCCCGCAGGCCTTCAGGTACTGGTCGAAGGCGATCTTCCCAAGCGCCACCACCACCCGCACCCCGCTCAGCAGCCTTAGCTCATCCAGGAGGAAGGGCCGGCAGGCGTCGAACTCCTCCGGCGTCGGCTTGTTGGCCGGCGGCGCGCAGCGGACGGCCGCGTTGACGTAACAGTCCGTGAGCCGCAGTCCGTCCTCCCGGTGGGTGGACGCCTTCTGGTTGGCGAACCCGAAGCGGTGGAGCGCCTCGTAGAGCCAGTCGCCGCTGCGGTCGCCCGTGAAGACGCGCCCGGTGCGGTTGCCGCCGTGAGCCGCCGGCGCGAGCCCGATCACGAGCAGGCGCGCCCGCGGGTCACCGAACCCCGGGACCGGCTTGCCCCAGTAGGTCCAGTCCCGGTACTGCCGCTTCCGGGCCGCGGCCGTCGCCTCCCGATGGGCGACGAGGCGGGGGCACCGGCGGCAGGCGATCAGGCGCTCGGTCAGGAGGCGCAGGCGATCCATCGCGCGGCAGTCTAGCACAGACGGGCGGCGCAGGCCCTTGCCGCCTTCCGGACTTCCTGTTAGCATGGGCCCGCGTTCTTCGATGGCGGCTCACGAGGCGATCACGATGTCCCGCCGGCGCCCCGAACGGACCGCGCTGCTCTTGACGCTCCTCCTGAGCCTGGCCGCCGCCGGGCCGGTGGCGATCGCCCAGGCGCCCTCCCCGGCGCTCGAGCCGAGCCACGCGACATCCGCCCGGCCGGGCCGGCCCGAGGCACCCGCCGCGCCGGCCGAGCCCAACGGCGGCGAGACCGGCCGGGCCCTCAACGAGGCCGACGAGCCGGGCCCGGGGCAGGAGGACCGCCTCGTGGTCCTGCCGACGATCGAGCGGCCCGGCACCAGGATCTTCCTCAGCTCCTTCAAGCTGCCCGACAAGCTGGAGTTCGCCGGCCAGCCCGTCCCCCTCGACAACTGGCAGGTGCGCGAGCGGGTCGAGTACGAGTTCTACCAGTTCCTCGCGGACGAGGGCGACAGCATCATCATGGCCAAGCGCACCGGCCGCTGCTTCCCCCCCGTCGAGAAGCAGCTCGCCGAGGCCGGGCTTCCCGACGACCTCAAGTACATGCTCCTCGTCGAGAGCAAGTGCATCATGGCCGCCTTCTCCCGCGCCAAGGCCTCGGGCCCCTGGCAGTTCATCGGCTCCACGGGCAAGCGCTACCGCCTGCGCAGCAACCACTGGCGCGACGACCGCCGGAACCTGGAGATGTCCACGGAGGCCGCGATCAAGTACCTCCGCGCGCTCGAGCAGGAGTTCGGCGACTGGTTCCTGGCCATGGCGGCCTACAACGCGGGCGAGGACCGGATTCGGAAGCTGATGAAGGAGCAGCGGGTCAACGACTACTGGAAGCTCTACTCCGTGCGCGAGACGATGCGCTACGTGCCCCGGATCGTCGCCGCCAAGGAAATCTACTCGCAGACGAAGAAATACATCGGCCTGAGCAAGGAAGAAGTCTACGCCCCGGTGGACATCGAGACCGTCACCGTCACGGTCAAGGAGCCGCAGCGTCACCTGGCCCTGATCGCCGAGGAGTTCGGCACCTATTTCCTGGAGGTCAAGATGCTGAACCCGGAGATCCGGAAGGAGTACCTCCCCAAGGGCACGCACCAGATCCGGGTGCCCCGGCAGACCTGCCCGTCGAAGTGCTTCAAGCAGGGGAAGTAGTCGTCCCCTCATGCAGGTTCGGTTCCCCGACGCCCGTATCCGAAGCCTCCTCCCGCGACTGCTGACCCCCGCCCTGACCGCGGTGGACCCGGCGGCGGCGCTCCGCCGGCACGTCCGGCGGCGCGGGTCTGTCCTGCAGGTCGGGGCGCGACGCTACGACCTCGACCGGCGGCGGCGGATCGTCGCGGTCGGCGCCGGCAAGGCCTCCGCCCGCATGGGCGCGGCGCTGGAGGCCATCCTGGGCGCCAGGCTGGACTCGGGCCTGCTCGTCGTCAAGTACGGGCATGGGGCGGCCACGAAGCGGCTCACGGTTCTCGAAGCCGGCCATCCCGTCCCCGACCGGGCCGGGGAAGCGGCGGCGGCCCGGCTGCTCGCCGTCGTCCGGAGCCTCGGTCCCCGCGACCTGCTCTTCGTGCTCCTCTCCGGCGGCGCCTCCAGCCTGCTCCCCGCGCCGGCGCCGGGCCTCACGCTCGCGGACAAGCAGCGCGCCTCCGCCCTGCTGCTCGGCTGCGGCGCGGGCATCCGCGAGATCAACACGGTCCGCAAGCACCTCTCGGCGATCAAGGGCGGCCGGCTGGCCGCGGCCTGCCGGGCCCCCATCGTCACGCTGACGCTCTCCGACGTGCTCGGCGACGACCTGGCGGCCATCGGCTCCGGCCCGACCGCGCCCGACCCCACGACCTTCGCCGAGGCCTGCGCCATCCTGCGGCGCTACGGCCTCTGGCGCCGGGTCCCCGCCTCCGTGCGGCGGCACCTCCTGGCCGGGCTCGCCGGCCGGATCGCGGAGAGCCCGAAGCCGGGCGCCCGGCTCTTCGCCCGAGTCCAGCACCAGCTCATCGGCAACAACCGCCAGGCGGTCGCGGCGGCGGCGGCCGCGGCGCGGCGGGCCGGGCTCAACCCCCTGGTCCTCACCACGACCTTGACCGGCGAGGCCCGGGAGGCCGCGCGCGCCTTCGGCGCCGTCGCGCGCGAGATCGTCGCCTCGGGCCGGCCGGTGACGCCGCCCTGCTGCGTCCTGGCCGGCGGCGAGCTCACGGTCACGCTCCGGGGGCGGGGCCGCGGTGGACGCGCCCAGGAGTTCGCCCTGGCGGCAGCGCGCGAGATCGCCGGCCTGCCGCGCCTGTGGATCGCCGCCCTCAGCACCGACGGCACGGACGGCCCGACCGACGCGGCGGGCGCCGTGGTGGACGGCCGGAGCGCGGCGCGCGGCGCCCGCGCCGGGCTGGATGCGGGGACGGCGCTCGCGCGCAACGACGCCTACCGCTTCTTCGCGAAGGCCGGGGGGCTCATCGTCACCGGCCCGACGGGCACCAACGTCAACGACCTGTACCTGCTGATCGCGCGGTAGCCTTCACCGCGGAGCCGACGGCCTCTTCGCCAGGTCCCATGTCCGACCCCTACGTGATCCCGCTGGCGGCCTGCTCCGAGCGCTCGCTCGTCGGCGGCAAGGCGGCCGGCCTGGGGCGGCTCATCGGGGCGGGCTACCGTGTCCCTCCCGGTCTTTGCCTCACGACCGCGGCCTATCGCGAGGCCCTGCGGGCGGCGGGGGCGGAGCCGGGGGCGCCGCCGGAAAGCCCCATGATTCCCCTCCCGCCGACGATCCTCCAGGCGCTCGACCGCGCCATGGACCGGCTGGAAGAAGAAGCGCGCGCGGCGGGTGTCGATCCGCGTCTCTGGGCCGTGCGGTCCTCCGCGACGGAGGAGGACGGGGAGGGGGCGACGTTCGGCGGACTCTTCCGTACGCTCCTCGCGGTGCCCCGCCCGCGCCTGGCGGAGGCGATCGCCCGATGCTGGGCGTCGCTCTGCTCCCCGGAGGTTCAGGCCTACCGCGCCAGGCGGCCGCCCGCGCGACACCCGCCCGCCATGGCGGTCGTCATCCAGCCGCTGCTCGCGCCCCGCGCCGCGGGCGTCGCCTACTCGCGTGATCCCTTGACGGGCGCGCCGCGGGTGGCCGTCGTGAACGCGGTCCGCGGGCTGGCCGAGCCGCTGGTCGCCGGCCTCGTCACCCCGGAGCAGGCCCTGTTGACCGAGGAGGGCGGGCGCGTGACGCTGGCGGAGCGCGAGCCTGGCCGGCAGGGCTTCGTCCGCCTCGCCACGGCGGAGGGCCTGATCGACCGGCCGCTCGCGCCGGAGGAACGGAGCGGGCCGGCGCTCACGGACGAGGAGGCGATCGCGCTCGCCCGCCTGGCCTGGGACGTGGAGCGGACGTTGGGGCGGCCGGCGGACATCGAGTGGGCGCTGGACCCTCGCGGCCTCTGGCTGCTGCAGGCGCGCGGCATCCCCGCGCTGAAGGCCGGTCGCGGCGGCCCCACCCTCTGGTCGCGCGCGAACTTCAAGGAAACCCTGCCCGAGCTGCCCAGCCCGCTCGCCCTCTCGTTCTTAGACTCGTTCATGGAGCACGCCATCCTGCGCCATTACCGGGAGGCGGGCTGCGAGGTGCCGGAGGGTCGGCCCTCGGTGCAGGTCGTCCACGGCCGGCCCTACATCAACGTCACGCTCTTTCAGGACATCGTGGGCCAGCTCCGCGGCGATCCGAGCCTCGTCACGGAGCAGATGGGCGGGGAGGCCGGTCCGCTCCCGGCGGCGAGGCCGCTGCCCTGGCCCCGGCTCGTCCGCGCGCACCTGGTGCTCGGCGCGAAGGTCCTCGCCGCCGCGCGGCGCGCGCCCGCCTGGTTCGCGGAGCTGCGCCGGATGGGCGAGGAGGAGGTCCGCCTCGCGACGACCGGGACGGACGCGGCGATCGGCGAGGCGGCGCTGCTGGACCGGATCGAACGGCTCCACCGGCGCGTGCTCGAGGGCGACCTGACCTTCGGGATCGTGGGGGGCGTCTCCCGCGACCTCTACCTCCTCGGCCTGGTCCTCTCGCGGCGGCTCCCCGACGGCTGGCGCCCCCTCCTGAACGCCGCGACGCGCGGCCTGGGCACCATCATCAGCGCGCAGCAGATCCTGGGGCTCGCGGACCTGGCCCGGGTCGCGCGCGACGAGCCGGCCGCCCGCCGGTTCTTCCTCGAAGGCCGCTGGGAGCCGGCGGCCTACCGCTCGCGCCTGGCCGGCACGAAGTTTCTGGAGGGCTTCGACCGGTACCTGGCCGACTACGGCCACCGGGCGATCGGCGAGTCCGACATCATGATGCCGCGGTTCGCCGAGATGCCGGACTATCTCCTCGGCGTGGTCCGCGGCCACCTGGAGGCGGGGATCGGCCCGACCGAGGCGGACCGACGGGAGCGGCAGGAGGCGGCCAGGCGGGAGGCGCTCGACCGCATCCGCCGCGCCTTCGGCCGGCGCCGGCACGAGTGGCTCTGGTTCCGCTGGTGGTACCGCTCGCTCTGCCGCTATCTCTCGCTGCGCGAGGCGAACCGCCACCATCAGATGTACTACCAGGCCTGCAGCCGGCGGGTCCTCCTGACGCTCGGAGCGCGGCTCGTCCAGGCCGGCCGATTGGGGTCCGCCGAGGACCTCTTCTTCCTCACGGCGGAGGAGATCAGGGCGCTGGTCCTGGGCCGCGCGCCGGAGCGGGGCGGGACCTGGCGCGGGCTGGTGGCGGCGCGCCGCGCCGAGCGGGAGGCCCACGCCGCGAGGCCCGCGCCCGATACCCTCGCCCGGCGGCCCGACCGGTCCGCCGCGCCCTCCGCGTCACCGCCCGGCGACGAGTGCCTGACGGGGCTCCCGATCAGCTCGGGCACGGCGGAGGGACCGATCCGCCTCGTCGCGACGCCGGAGGATGCCCGGCGCGTCCGGCCCGGGGACATCCTGCTGGTGCCGGTCATCGACCCGGGCCTGGCGCCGCTGCTCGGCCTCGCGGCGGGGCTGATCGCGGACATGGGGGGCACGCTCTCCCACGGGGCGATCATCGCGCGGGAGTACGGCCTGCCGGCCGTCGCCAATGTGGCCGGCGCGACCGGTCGCCTCAAGGACGGCGAGCGCGTCCGGGTGGACGCCGACCGGGGGCTCGTCACGCGGCTCGGCCGGCCGGGGAGGGGTGCGGGCTAGTCGAGGTGATAGGGCACGTCGAGGACGATCGTCCGGTACTTGAAGAGCAGCGCGCCCTTGATGAGGAGCGCCCGCTGGTTGTGCAGCAGGGTCTGCCACCAGCGCCCGGGGATCACCTCGGGGAGCACCACCGTCACCCACCCGCCCAGGTTCTGCTGCCGCACCTGCTCGACGTACTGGAGCAGGGGGACCAGGATCGAGCGATAGGGCGAGGGGATCACGATCAACGGGACGCCACGCCCCCACTTTCCCCACTGGGCCTTCACCTCGGCCGTCGCCGCCGGGTCGGTGTCCACGAAGACCGCGCGCAGGTCCGGCTGCTCCACGTTGTCGAGCACGTAGTCCAGCGCGAGGACCACCGCCCGGTTCACCCCCCCGATCGGCATGACGTAGACGGCCCGGCGGGGCGTGGGGAGCCGGGAATACTGGCTCAGCGAGAGCGCCCACTCCGCGTCCGCATAGTGGTGCCGGATGGCGCGGAACATCGCGATCAGCAGCGGGATCAGCAGGATGACCGCCCAGGCGCCGTGCACGAACTTGGTGGTCGCGATGACGAGCGTGGCCAGCCCCGTCGCCACGCAGCCGGCCAGGTTGACGGCGAGGGCCTTCCTGGCGCCGCGCGCCCGCTCGAAGCGCCAGGCCGCCCGCCAGTACTGGACCATGCCGGCCTGCGACAGCGTGAAGGACAGGAACACGCCGATCGCGTAGAGCGGGATCAGCGCGTGGGTGTCCCCCCGGAACAACAGGAGCAGGAGCGCGGCGAAGGCGCCCAGCAGCACGATCCCGTTGGAGAAAACCAGCTTGTCGCCGAGGTCGCTCATCTGGTGGGGCAGGAAGCCGTCCTTGGCGAGCAGCGAGGCCAGGCGCGGGAAGCCGGCGAAGCTTCCGTTCGCGGCGAGAAAGAGGATGCCCAACGTCGTGGCCTGCAGGTAATAGTACAGCGGCCCCTCGCCGAACACGGCGCGGCCGAGCTGGGACACCACGGTCTCGTGGTCGCTCGGCCGGACGGCGTAAGCGTCGGCCAGGCCGCTGATGCCCATGAACAGCGTGCCCAGGATGGCGGCCATCCAGACCATCGTGACGGCGGCGTTGTGCGCGGCCGGCTTCCGGAAGGCGGCCACGCCGTTGGAGATGACCTCAAGCCCCGTCAGCGCGGTACAGCCGGAGGAGAAGGCCCGGAGCAGCAGGAACAGCGTGAGCCCGCCGGTCGCGGCATCCAGGGAGACGGGCGGCGTGGCGACCGGCGCCGCCCCGCCGACCACCAGGCGCCCGACTCCCCCGAGGAGGAGGAGGCCCATGGCCCCGATGAACAGGTAGGTGGGCACGGCGAAGACCTTGCCCGATTCCCGCACGCCGCGCAGGTTGGCGTAGGTCAGGAGCGCGATCACCAACACGCCCAACCCGACGCGGTGCTCCAGGAGGGACGGGACCGCCGACGTCAGCGCCGCGATCCCGGCGGCGACGCTCACCGCGACGGTCAGCACATAGTCGATGAGGAGCGAGGCGGCCGCGGCTAGGCTCCAGGTGACGCCCAGGTTGGCCTTGGATACGGTGTAGGCGCCGCCGCCGCCCGGATAGGCGTGGATGATCTGCCGATAGGAGGCGGTGAGGATCGCGAGCAGAAGGACGATCGCCAGGCTCACCCCGATCGAGGCGTGCAGGGCGGCCGCGCCGGCGAGGATCAGGACCAGCAGGATTTCCTCCGTCGCGTAGGCCACGGAGGAGAGCGCGTCGGAGGAGAAGACGGCGAGGGCGACGGGTTTGGACAGCCGTTCGTCCGCCGCTTGGGCGGTCGCGAGCGGATGTCCCAGGAGCCACTGCTTGATCGGCATCGAGTCGGTCCGCGTTCCCGGGCGGCAGCGGGCTCCCCTCCCGCGGGCGCGTCCGCCGACGGACCGGCCCAGTTTACGGCGAGCGGGCCGGAAACGCAACGGCCGCGGCGCGCTCAGGGCAGGGGCTGTCCGGCCCAGCCGGGCCGGGAAGCGAAGCCCGGCCCGTAGCGGTCGTACAGCTCGAAGAACTGGAACGCCTTGCAGTCGGTCAGCACCTCCGCGGCCTCCTGGAGGTACCGCTCGAACGTGTACTCGAACCGCACGCCCTGCCCGCCGACCATCGTCACGACCCGCCGCGCCCGGTCGATCTGCGCCTCCTGGTGGAAGACATAGCGGTAGTAGGGGCTCTCCGGGCCGCCGATGTGTTTGAGGAACTGCGCCCAGGTCGGCGGCTTGTCCATGGTCAGGCGCTGCCGGATGCTCACGCCGGTCACGGGCCCGTAGGGCTCGAAGAAGTCCTTGAACATCGTGTCCACCCAGCGATGCTCGTCGGCGATGTGGTGGATGGCCTGGTGGAAGGCGACCAGCGTGTGGGTTTCCCATCGCGAGCCCGGCGCCCAGTGGAAAATCACGCCGTCGGCCGGGCCGTCCCAGTCGGTCCCGCCCACCTGCTCGACCTGGTGCTCGAGGATCTTGTTGGCCCAGACCCAGTGGAGGAAATCGAGGAAGCGCGGATCGCCGGGCTTGAGGGTCAGCGCCTCCGTGCTGAGCGGGGTTGTGGGGTTATAGCTGGTCCGAACCTCCCGGCAGCGCGCTTCCCACTGCGCGTCGGTCCAGGCGGCGGCGCTCAAGGGAAAGCCGGAGGCGCCGGCGGGCCAGCCGGCCAGGCAGGCCAGGACGCCGACGCTTCCCACCCAGACCGGCGCTCTCATCGGGTTCCTCCTGTAAGTCGGCCGGCTATTCTAGCCATTCCCGACCGCCAAGCCAAACACCATTTCTTGACGAGCCGGCGGGATTCCCGTACCCTGGGCCAACCCGGCCGGGCGCCGACGCGCGCGGCGGCCGCGGGGCCGGTGGAGGTGGAATCGAGGAGGGGGCGATGGCGGAGCCGACCTGGTGGTTCGCCGGGCTGCTGGCCGGTCTGGCCGTCGGCGCGCTGCTCGCCGGCCTCTGGACGGCCGCCCGCCTCCGGGCCCGGACCCAGGCCCGTCTGATAGAGGCGGCCGAGCGCGCGCAGCGGGCCGAGGCCGCGGCCGACGAGCTCCGCAAGCAGATGGACACGGAGCGGGCGGAGGCCGCGCGGTTGCGCGGCGCCCTGACCGACGCGCTGCAAGCCCGCGCGGTCGCGGAGACGCGCGGCGAGGCCGCGCTCGCGAGCCTTGAGGAGCAGAAGGCGTTGCTCGCGCAGGCCAGGCAGGAGCTCGCCGACGCCTTCAAGGCCCTCTCGGCCGACGCGCTCAAGAGCAACAACGAGACGTTCCTGGAACTGGCGCGCACCGCCTTCCAGCGGCTGCAGTCGGAGGCCCAGAGCGAGCTGGCCCGACGGCACCAGGCCGTGGACGAGGCCGTGCGTCCGCTCCACGAGGCGCTCAAGCGGTACGAGGAGCAGGTGGCGCAACTGGAGCGGTCGCGCCAGTCGGCCTACGGCGGGCTCGACCAGCATCTCCGGCTCCTGGCCGAATCGCACCAGCGCCTGCAGCAGGAAACGGGCAACCTCGTCAAGGCGCTCCGCTCCCCCACCGTCCGCGGGCAGTGGGGCGAGCTCACGCTGAAGCGGGCGGTGGAGCTGGCCGGCTTGGTCGAGCACTGCGACTTCGTCGAGCAGGAATCCGTCGAGACCGAGGAGGGCCGCCAGCGCCCCGACATGCTGGTGCAACTCCCCAACGGCCACCAGATCGTCGTGGACGCCAAGGCCGTGCTGGCCGCCTACCTGGACGCGCACGAGGCGCCGGACGAGGCCCAGCGGCACGCCGCGCTCAAGCGGCACGCCGCGCAGATCCGCTCGCGCGTGGAGCAGCTCGGCGCGAAGGCCTACTGGGCGCAGTTTCCGAAGACCCCCGAGTTCGTCGTCCTCTTCCTGCCCGGCGAGCAGTTCCTCGGCGCCGCCCTGGAGCAGGACCCCACGTTGATCGAGGACGGGTTCGCGCGGGGCGTCGTGCTGGCGACCCCCACGACCCTGATCGCGCTGCTCCGCGCCGTGGCCTACGGCTGGCGGCAGGAGCGGCTGAGCCGACACGCGCAGGAGGCGGGCCGGCTGGGCAAGGAGCTGTTCGAGCGGATGGCCGTCCTGGCGGAGCACCTGGCGGACGTGGGACAGACGCTGGGCAAGAGCGTGCAGTCGTACAACAAGGCCGTCGGCTCGCTGGAGGCCCGCGTGCTGCCGGCGGCCCGGAAGTTCAAGGAGCTGGGCATCTCCACGGAGAAGGACCTGCCGGTGCTCGAGCCGGTGGAGACGACCCCCCGGGCCCTGCCGCCCGTGGAGACGGGATGAAGGGAGGCGGCGGCATGACGGACGCGCAGCGGATGGTCGCGGAGTTCCACCGGACGTTCGACATCGCCGTCGCGCCGGAGCCGACGGTGCCCGACGAGGCGACGCGCCGGCTCCGCGAGCGGCTGATCGCCGAGGAGTTCGAGGAGCTCCGGGAGGCGCTCGCGCAGAAGGACCTGCCGGCCGTGGCGAAGGAGCTGGCGGACCTGCTCTATGTCGTCTACGGCACCGCCGTGTCCTGCGGCATCGACATGGAGCCGGTGTTCCGCGAGGTCCACCGGTCGAACATGAGCAAGGTCGGCGGGCACAAGCGGGCCGACGGCAAGTGGGTCAAGCCCGCCTCCTACTCGCCCGCCGCCGTCGCGCCGATCCTGCAGGCGCAGCGGCTGGGCAAGAGGGCCCCGGGCGCCGGCGCGCTCGCGGATGAGCGCGCCTGATGCAGCCGCGCTGCCCCCACTGCGGCAAGGACTACACCCGCCGCACCCGGCGCGAAGGGCTGCTGGAGCAGATCGCGAGCGTCGTCTACGTCTATCCGTTCCGGTGTCAGCTCTGCAGGCACCGCTTCCGGGTCTTCGAGTTCGGCAGACGCTACGAGCGGGGGCCGGCGGACAAGCGCGAGTACGACCGCCTGCCGACCTGGATCCCGGCGACCCTGTCGGCCGACGCGCTGGAAGACACGGGCGTGATCACCGACCTCTCGATCGCCGGCTGCGCCGTGCAGACCGGCGCGAAGCCGGAGCCGGGGGCCTTGATTCAGCTCAGCCTGCGCGTGTCGGAGTCGGCCCTGCCCATCGTCGTGGAGGCCGCCGTCGTCCGGGCGGTCCACCCGGCCGGGCTGGGGCTCCAGTTCCTGCGGATCAGCGCGGAGGACAAGGAGCGCCTGAGCCGGCAGCTCCAGGAGCTGTACGCGGCTCACCGGCGCAAGCCGGCCTGAGCGGACGCCCCCGCCGATCGGCCGCTCACCAGCAGGTTGTCGATCAGCCGCACCCCACCGAGCCGGACCGCTCCCAGCAGGACCACGCGGCCGCGCACCCGCCGCAGCGGCTCCAGCGTCTGGGCATCACACACCGCTAGGTACTCCTCCCGCGCCAGCGGCTCCCCCGCGACGATGCGGCGCATGGCCGCCCGAACGCGCGCGGCCGAGGTCGTGCCCCCGCGGATCGCGGCCTCGCCGGCGCGCAGGGCCCGGTAGAGCACCGGCGCGGCGCGGCGTTGCTCCGGCGTGAGGTACCCGTTCCGCGAGCTCAGGGCCAGGCCGTCCGCCTCCCGGACGGTCGGGCAGACGACGATCCGCACGCCCAGGTTCAGGTCCGCAGCCAGCCGCCGCACGATCGCCGCCTGCTGAAAATCCTTCCGGCCGAAAAAGGCGCGCTCCGGCCTGATCAGGCTGAAGAGCTTGGTGATGACCGTCGCGACGCCCTCGAAGTGGCGGGGCCGGGCGGCACCCTCCCACCGCCGGGCGAGGCTCGGGACCGACACCGAGGTCTGATAGCCGGCGGGATAGATCGCCGCGACCGACGGGGCGAAGAGGACGTCCGCCCCCGCGTCGCGGCAGAGCGCGGCATCCTGGCGCAGCCGCCGCGGGTAGCGGGCGAGGTCCTCCCCCGCGCCGAACTGCCGCGGGTTCACGAAGAGGCTGACGACGACCGCGTCGCAGCTCAAGCGCGCGCGCCGGATAAGGGCGCGGTGCCCTTCGTGCAGGGCGCCCATCGTGGGCACCAGGCCGATGACGAGCCCCTCGCGCTGAAGCGCGCGGCTCCAGGTTTCCATGGCCCGGGTCGATCGAACGAGTCGCATCAGGAGGGGGCCTTGGCCCCGCGGGCCGGACGGGCGCCGGAGCGGGAGCCCGGCTGAGGATCGAGCCGGCGGACACAGGCCCGGTCGGCGAGACGGTCGAGGAGTTCGGCGACGGTGCGCCCGAGCGCCGGATGCCGCAGGTCGGGCGCCAGCTCGGCCAGGGGCGCCAGCACGAAGCGCCGGAGATGCAGGCGCGGATGGGGGACGAGGAGCCCGGGCTCTTCGATCACGCGGTCACCGTAGAGGAGCAGGTCGAGGTCCAGCGTGCGGGGGCCGCCGCGGTGGTCGAGGTCGCGGCCCAGGGCCTGCTCGATCTCGCGGCAGACCCCAAGCAGGCTCGCCGGCGTCAGGTCCGTCTCCAGCCGGACGACGCCGTTATAAAACCAACCGGCGCCGGGATCGGTGCCGTCGGCGACCGGCTCCGTCTCGTAGAGCGACGAGACGCCCGTCACCTGCGAGTGCGGGAGCAGGCCGAGGAGCCGCCGCGCCCGGTCGCAATACTCCAACCGGTCGCCGACGTTGGAGCCGAAGCCGATGTAGGCCGTTTCTCTGGTCATGGAAACGCGGGGCCTGCCGTGGCGCACAGCGCCGACGTGCTCACTTCCCCCTCCCCCGCGGGGAGCCCATCCGACGTTGGCCGTCTTCGTGCCGTTGCGCGCCCCCTCGAAGTCCGACGGTCCCCTTCCCCTTCCGTCGCGCGCGTCGGGGCGCCCGCCCGCCGGCATGCGCCGAAGGCCGCAGGCCGGCTTGTCGCAGCCGCGAATCCGCGATCGCAGCAGAAGCGCTCATGAATCCTGCGGGCGAGTGCCTCCGGCTAGAGTTTGCCGGCTAGAGGCAACCTTTACACGAGTTCGGGCGTCGTCGGCAAGCTGGGTTTCTCAGACAAGCGGAGCCCCAAGCCCGCATGATTCATGGCGGTTCGTGACGAAATCGCGCCGTCGCGCGCGAGACGGGCGCGCGGAGCCGCGAAGAAGGAGGCGGCAACGCGCAGCACGGTGACCGCCCGAGCGGCAAGCCTGCGTTGGCGCCTGGATTTCATCCGCACGTATCTCGAGCGCGACATCCCGCAGCTCGGGCCGCGCATCCCGGCAGAGACGCTGCGGCGGCTGTGGACCATGCTGGCGCATGGCCAGGGGGGCTCCTCAACGCCGCGGCGCTCGCCCGCGCGCTGGAGTTGGCGGTGCGCTGGGCTTACAAGCACGACGCGGGACTCCGCCCCCCTATGAGGACAGTGCCACTGTTAATTTACCTTGCAATCATGGAATGCCATGCCATAATTGCACGGATGATTCCTCGCCGACTCCTGCCCGGGCTCATCGCCGCCCTCGCCGAGGTCCCGGCTGTGGCGTTGCTGGGCCCGCGCCAGGCGGGTAAAACCACGCTGGCGCTCACGGTGGCCGCGACCCGGCTATCGCTCTATCTCGATCTCGAATCCGAGGCCGACCGCGCCAAGCTTGCCGAGCCCGAGCTCTACCTCGCTCAGCATGCGGACAAGCTCGTGATCCTCGACGAGATCCAGCGCGCACCGCAGTTGTTCCAGAGCCTACGCGGGCTGATCGACGGCGGCCGGCGGCGCGGACAGGGTAAGGGCCGGTTCCTCATCCTGGGCTCGGCGTCGATCGATCTGCTCAAGCAGTCGAGCGAATCCCTCGCCGGGCGCATCCGCTACCTGGAACTGTCGCCGCTCGATGCCGGCGAGGTTGGGCGCGAGCGGCTGGATGCGCTGTGGCTGCGCGGTGGCTTTCCCGAAAGCCTGCTGGCGGACAGCGATGCGGCAAGCCTGCGTTGGCGCCTGGATTTCATCCGCACGTATCTGGAGCGCGACATCCCGCAGCTCGGGCCGCGCATCCCGGCAGAAACGCTGCGCCGGCTGTGGACCATGCTGGCGCATGGCCAGGGCGGCCTGCTCAACGCCGCGGCGCTCGCCCGCGCGCTCGCCGTAGACGGCAAGACGGTCGCCCGCTACCTCAATTTGCTCGTGGACCTCTTGCTCGTGCGGCGGCTTGCGCCCTGGCATGGCAACGTGCGCAAGCGCCTGGTGAAGTCGCCCAAGCTCTACGTGCGTGACAGCGGGCTTACGCATGCGTTGCTCGGCATTGCCGACGGCGAGGCGCTGCTCGCCCATCCGGTGTCGGGCGCGAGCTGGGAGGGGATGGCGATCGAGTCGCTGATCGCCGCCGCCCCGCCGAGCACCCAAGCGTATTTCTTCCGCACCGCCGCCGGCGCGGAGATCGACCTATTGCTCGAGCGCCCCGGCGAGCGCCAGCCGTGGGCGATCGAGATCAAGCGCGGGCTGGCGCCGAAGATCGAGCGCGGTTTTCACGCCGCCTGCGAGACGGTCAGGCCGCTCAGGCGCTGTGTCGTCTATGGGGGCGGCGAGCGCTTCCCGCTGGCCGAGGGCGTGGAGGCGTTCCCGCTGACCGAACTGTGTGCGGAGCTCGCGTCGCCATGAGCCAGTTCGCCTTCCTTGAGCGCGAATGGCCAACCGTCTTCGATGCCGCCGCGAAGGCCGAGGCGGCGGTGCAGGCCGATCCGCGCACGGCCTGCTTCTACGCCCGCCGCGCGCTGGAGTTGGCGGTGCGCTGGGTCTTCAAGCACGACGGGGGGCTCAAGCTCCCGTACCAGGACAACCTCTCCGCGCTGATCCACGAGCCGAGCTTCAAGCAGACGGCCGGGGAGGCGGTGTTCAGCAAGGCGCGGGTCATCAATACGCTCGGCAACCGCGCCGTGCACAGCCGCCGGCCGGTGCCTGAACTGGGAGCCGGGGCGGCCGTGGAAATCGCGGGAAAGTAGAACAAGGCCAGCATCTTCCATCCTTGTTAAAAGCAGCCTATCATATGGATTGGTTTTGGACCCCTATGAAAGGCAGCCCATAAGATGGCGGGTAGCACGGAAGCCTCTACGCGGGCAGGTCGGTACATCGCCCAGCCGACGGGCTATCGGGCATTCATCCCGGCGCCGCTGCCGCCGCAGCCGGCCCTCGTGTTGACCGGTGAATTGCAGGGTCTGCTCTCCGCCGCCGATCGCGCGCTGGGGCGGCTCGACGGGTCGGTGCTGACACTGCCGAACCCGGACCTCTTCGTTTTCATGTACGTGCGCAAAGAGGCGGTGCTCTCCAGCCAGATCGAGGGCACGCAGAGCTCGCTGCAGGACCTGCTGGCAGCCGAGGCGCAACTGTTCGATCATGTCAGTAATCATGCCAAATTGACCCCTGTCATCATGTGAAATTGACCCCTCT